>JAJPJM010000037.1 GCA_021324235.1 Verrucomicrobiota bacterium | reverse complement strand
TTGTGAGCCCGAATGTGGGGACGGGGATTGGGGTGACGGTAAGTGGATTGACGCTGACCGGGAGTGCGGCGGGGAACTACACGCTGACTCAGCCGACTGGCTTGAGCGCGAACATTACTAGCAGGACCGTTACGATTTTGACGGTACCCTCACCGCTAATCACTTCAGTTGGCCTGACCAACGGTGTTGTTACCGTTACCTGGAATTCGGTTACTGGTGGAATGTATCGGGTGCAATACAATAACAACCTGAATGGGACGACCTGGAGTAACTTGTCACCGGATGTGGTGGCTACAGGTTTGACCGCCACGCAAACCAATTTCGTGGATGGCCTACCGCAACAATTCTACCGAATACTGGTTTTGAACCCTGGCTTGACCGCCAACAACAAGGTGTATGACGGAACGACGGCGGCCATCCTATCCTCGAACAACGTCGTCCTCGCCGGGGTATTGGCGGGTGACGTGAGCAATGTCCAGCTTTCGACGAATGGATACGTGGCGAATTTTGTGAGCCCGAACGTGGGGACAGGGATTGGAGTCACGGTAAGTGGATTGACGCTGACCGGGAGTGCGGCAGGGAACTACACGCTGAGCCAGCCGACCGGGTTGTCAGCCAGCATAACGCCCGCCACGCTGACGGTAAGTGCCGTTAACCAGAACATGACCTATGGACTATCGATTCCTCCTCTGACCGCCAGTTACAATGGTTTTGTCAACGGCGAAGGGACGAACGTCCTTAGCGGCGCTCCAAACTTAAGCACCAGTGCCACGACGAACAGCCTGCCGGGAGCCTATCCGATTACCGCCGGCCCCGGGACACTATCCGCCGCCAATTACAACTTCACGTTTGTCAACGGAACACTCACCGTGGTGGCGTTGCCCCAGTTGAGCGGGTTGGTTTTGAATGGGAGCCAATTTGTTTTCAGCTGGCCAACGGTTACCAGTCAGAACTATCAACTTCAATATGAAGACGATCTCACTACAGGGACCTGGATTTCCCTGGGCGGCTTCGTGCCGGGCACGGGCAATCCGATCATAGTTACCAATAATCTAAGCGCTTCATCTCAGCGATTCTTCAGGGTGGTCATCAGTAATTAAAAGGGTGTTTGATTTTTTGGCGGTTTGAAGCAGGGAGGTGGTTTATCGTCATGCAAATAAACGTTCTGGAATATTTGGAGAAAGGTCCCTTACTTAAATGCCGGGGCAAAGTGGCCATCCGCGACGCCAGCCGGAGTTTCACGTTCGAGGAGATTGGGCATTTTGCCAAGAACTGCGCGGCGTTGATTCTGGAAAAAACCGCGGCCATCAACCAGCCGGTGGCCGTATTCCTCCCGAAGAGCATCGAGGCCGTCATTGCCAATCTGGGGGCCCTGTATACGGGCAACTGTTACGCCAACCTCGATATCAAATCGCCACCGGAGCGGTTGCGGAGCATGTTGCAAAACCTGAAACCGGCCGTCATTGTTACTGCGCCCGCCCACGCTCCTGCCTTGCGTTCCCTGGGGATCCCGGAAGACCAGTTGCTCCTGGTGGAACGGGCCTTCGCTCCGGAGATGCATTACGATAACGCACGCTTGCAGGAACGGCTCCAATCCGTGATCGACACCGACCCGGTTTATATCATCTATACCTCGGGATCCACCGGCATACCCAAGGGCGTCGTTATTCCGCATCGCGGGGTCATCGATTACATTGACTGGGCGCGCGACTGCTATCAGATTTCCGAGGGCGAGGTGATTGGCAATCAGGCTCCGTTCTTTTTCGACAACTCCACACTGGACCTTTACCTGTGCCTGTCCTGTGGGGCGACGCTCGTCCTGATTCCGGAAGAGAATTTCGGTTACCCGCTCAAATTGATGCAGTTTGTGGAACGGATGGGCATTACCACGTTTTTCTGGGTGCCGTCGGTGATGACCAGTGTGGCCAATTTCAAAATTCTGGATTCACTGGCCCCGGCCTCAATCAAAAAAATCCTGTTTGCGGGCGAGGTGATGCCCACCCGGACGCTTAACTATTGGCGCCGCAGTTATCCCGACGCCCTCTTCTCCAATCTGTACGGGCCCACTGAAATCACCGTGGACTGCACCTATTATATCGTGGACCGGGAATTCAAGGACGAGGAGGCCCTGCCGATTGGTTTCCCCTGCCGCAACAGCGACATTTTAATTCTCAACGGAAAAAACGAACCGGCCGGGACGGACGAACCGGGTGAGATCTGCGTGCGGGGCAGCTCCCTGGCGTTGGGCTATTGGAACAACCCGGAAAAGACCGCCGCGGCTTTCGTTCAAAACCCCCTCAACCCGCATTTTCCGGAATTGATTTACCGGACCGGTGACCTGGTCTTCCGCAATGCCCGCGGGGAAATCATGTTCACCGGCCGCAAGGATTTTCAGATCAAACATCTGGGTTACCGGATTGAATTGGGCGAGATCGAACACGCCGCCTTCCAGGTGGAAGGCCTTCACAACGGCTGTGTTGTTTACAACCCGGACAAGAAGGAAATCGCCCTGTTTTACGAGTCGGACCGGGACCTGTTGCCGGCCTCCATTCGCGAGCAGATGCTGACCCGTCTGCCCAAATACATGTTGCCGACGTCATTTCATCGTCTGGACAAGATACCGCTCACGGCGAACGGAAAATATGACCGGGTCAAACTGTCTGCGACCCTGCAAAGCATACCGGCTTGAATCCACAACAGATCATCATTATCGGCACCGGGCGGCTTCCCTGCAGTTGCCTGGAAGCCTGCCTCGCCCGCCCCGTCCCGGTCGCCGGTTGCATCGAATCGGGCAGCCAGGGTTTTTCCCCGCTGGCCGCCTTGTGTCGCAAACGAGGCGTCGCCTACCAGTTGATGCTGGATCAAAAATCCCTGTCCCAATATTTTTTGTCGATCCGTCAGCCCACGCTGGTGGTCAGCGCCTACAACTATTTTATTTTTCCCCGCGAGGTGCTGGAAAATCCGGCGCTCAATATCATCAACTTCCACAATTCCCTCCTGCCGCGGCATCGCGGCCGCAATGCCCCGACCTGGAGCATCTATGAAATGGACGAAATCACCGGCATCACCTGGCACCAGGTTCATCCGGCCGTGGACACCGGAGATGTCATTGTGCAAAAATCAATTGCCATCGACGGTGATATCACCGCCCTCAATCTGACGCTGCAGACCCTGGAGGTCGCCGCCGCGGTGTTCATGGAAATACTGCCCTCGCTCTTGAACCATTCCTACACCTGCACGCCGGTCCGCAACGACGGCAGGACGAGCTACCATCGTTCGACCGATGTACCCCACGGCGGGGTGTTGGATCCGGAGTGGACGGTAAAACAAGCCTATGCCTTTTTGCGGGCGCTCGATTACGGCAAGTTCAAGGTCTTTGCCCCGCCGAAACTGCATCACCTGGGAACGGATTGGTCGATCACCGGCTATCAAATCCGGCCGGCCGACCCGGGCCAGCGCGACGGGTCTGCGGTTGCGTTTCAGGGCCGGCAATTGCGCCTGCGCGATCGGGAAGCAGAACTCTTGATAAATTGTGACTGATTATTTATCCAATACCGCCTTGAACGACATTTTCGCCATCCTCAAAACAATCCGTCCGGAGCTGGATTTTTCCCGGTCCCGGGATTTCATCGCGGAGGGACTGCTGGATTCCTTCGACGTGGTCACCCTGGTGTCGGCCCTGGATAAAAAATACGGCATTTCCATCCCCGGCACGGAAATTGTTCCCGACAATTTCAAAAACCTGGAAACCATTGAGACGCTTCTGCGCAAAAGCGGGGCCAAACTGTGAATTTCACCTTCCGGCGCAAACGTATCAGCGGCATCCTCACCGTTCTCCCGGCGAGGGAACAGTCGTTTGTGGACGACATGAAGAATTTTAACTTTCCCGAGGCGCGCTCCCTCAAGCTCAAGGAAGTGATGGGATACGACAAGCACCGTATTGTCGAACCCAGCGTTTGCGTTTCCGATCTGGTGGTTTTTGCCTTGAAACACCTGTTCGAGAAGGAGCTCCTGCTCCCGGATGAATTTGATGCCCTCATTCTGGTCACCCAGTCGCCGGACTATTTTATGCCGCCGACCAGCAATGTCATTCAAGGGCGGTTGAATCTTAAAAAGGACCTTTTCTGTGTGGACATCAATCAAGGTTGCGCCGGTTTTGTCATCGGCTTGATTCAGGCCTTTTTGCTGCTGGAACAGGAAAGCATCCGCAAGGTGTTGGTGGTGAATGCCGACGTGCTCAGCCGTAAAACGTCGCCGAAGGATCGCAACAGCTACCCGCTGATTGGTGACGGCGCCTCCATCACGGTGGTGGAGCGTGACACCGTCGATTCCGTCATTCATGCCAACCTCAAGATGGATGGCACACGCAACAACGTGCTGATGATACCCGCGGGAGGGTTTCGGCGTCCCAGTTCGCCGGAGACCGCGTGTTTGGAGGACGTGGGCGACAATAATCTCCGGGCCAAGGATCATCTGCACATGGACGGGTCGGCGGTGTTCAATTTCGTGCAGGTGGAGGTGCCGGCCTTGATCGCCGATCTGCTGCAGCACACGGGCAGCTCGATCGAGCAGGTGGATTATTTCTTCTGCCACCAGCCCAACCGGTTTATGTTGCAGAAACTGGCGGACAAGATGCGAATACCCCATGCCAAGATGCCCAGCAATGTGGTTGAAAATTTCGGGAACAGCAGCGGGGTGACCATCCCGACGGCGATCGCTTTCAATCTGGGAGATCGGCTGATCCAGGAGAAGTTCAAGGTATGCTTTGCCGGGTTTGGAGTGGGGTTGACGTGGGGTGCCATGCTGCTCGATTTGGGCCGCGTTAATTTCAACAGCCTGATCGACTATGCATAGGGGAGCAGAACCATGGATGGAAGGGACGCAACTTGACTTGAGGCATCACGCTGGTCAGCCTGACCGGCAGGTGCCTTACTCGTGATCGAACTCAAACAACTGAAGTCAGAAAACATATGGACAAAACATTATTCTACGAACAAATGGCACAAATTCTTGATGCCGAGGAGGTGAAGCCTGAAAATGTGCTGAAAGATTTTGAAACCTGGGATTCCCTGGCGGTCCTTTCCGTCATGGCCATGGCCGATTCAAAATTCGGCGTGGCCATCAAGGCGGATGAGATGCGGTCGGCGGTCACCGCGGCCGATCTGGAAAAATTGGTGGAAGGAAAATTGAAGTAGGGTTCCGGGGGATGGTTTCGCCTGCGAAAGCAAATTCATGAAGCATATCTTTAAACACAAGAGAATCAGCGCCATCGTCTCCGTGGTGCCCAGGGAGGAGTATCGTTTTGACGACGAGTACCCGCTGTTTAAGCTTACGGACGACAAGGCCCGGCGTTTCAAGAAGATGATTGGCCTGGACCGGCACCGGATTGCGCCGCCGGAAGTATGCTCTTCGGATCTTTGCCTGTACGGTTTGCAACAGTTACTGAAGGAGGGAACACTGAAACGCGAGGACATCGGCGCCTTGCTGTTTGTATCGCAAACCCCGGATTATTTTGCCCCGCCCACCAGCAATGTGCTCCATGGAAAACTGGGTCTCGGCCCGGATGTGGTTTGTCTCGACATCAATCAGGGATGCGCGGGGTTTGCCGTCGGCCTGATGCAGGCCTTCCTGCTACTGGAAATCACCGCGCTACCCAAGGTTGTGCTCTTGAATGGAGACACGGGCAGCAAACAAGTGGACCGGTGCAACCGGATTTCCTATCCACTGACGGGGGATGCCGGTTCCGTGACCATCGTGGAGCGTTGCGAAGCCGAAAACCCCATTTACATGGACGTGAAGAATGATGGTTCCCGCCACAAGGCGATCCTTATTCCCGGCGGCGCGTATCGGACGCCGGCGTCGCCGGAAACGCTCGTGATACGGGAGGTGGAGGAGGGAATGCGTCAAAATCTCCATCATGTTTCCATGGACGGCGCGGCCATCTTCAATTTCACGATGGAGGATGTTCCGCGGCAGGTTCAAGAGGTGCTCGCGTTCTCGGGCGACAGCCTTGACTCCATCGAGTACTTTCTGTTTCACCAGCCGAATGCGTTCATCCTGCAACAGATGGCCGCCAAAATGAAAATTCCGCCGGCGAAAATGCCCAACAATATCGTGACCCTGTACGGCAACAGCAGTTCGACGACGATTCCGCTGGTGATTAGCCATAACTATCCCGCGGAATTTTTGCGGGCGCAGCATCGGGTCTGCGTGAGCGGTTTTGGGGTGGGGCTGGCCTGGCTGACGATGGTCATGACCCTGGGTCCGTTGACCACCTGCAGGCTTGTGGAATACGAACCGGTTTGAGGAATCCATGGGAGAATCGTACACTTTGATCACGGGCGCATCCTCGGGCTTTGGCCGGAGCATTGCGCTGAAGCTTGCCCCTCACCGCAACCTGATCCTGGTCGGCCGGAACGGGGAGAGTTTGGAGGCCGTGCGGCGCGCGGGTGCCAACCCGGAGCGGCATTTGTTGTGGGTGCGGGACTCGAGCCGGTTGGACGTAATCGTGGATGAACTGACGTCATTGCTGGCGGCGAAAGGCATTGGCATCGAACATTTCATCCATTCGGCGGGGATCACCGGCGATCAACTGGTGCGGGCCGTGGAGACGGAGTTTGTAACCAAGGTTTTCAATGTGAACTTTTTTTCCGCGTTGGAAATCATCCGGCCACTGGCCCAGAAACGCGTCAACAAGGGGGCGTTGCGAACCATCACCTTTGTTTCCAGCATCAGCAGCAAGCTGGGAGGCAAAGGCTATTCCGTGTATTGTGCGAGCAAAGGTGCGCTGGACGCGCTGGCGCGCGCGCTGGCGGTTGAACTGGCCCCCACGGTTCGCGTGAACTCGGTTCTGCCGGGTATTGTTGAAACGGGGATGACGAAACAATACTTCACCAATCCCGACTTTCTGGCGTCGGTGCAGGCGACCTATCCCCTGGGGTTCGGGCGTCCCGAGGACATCGCGGACGCGGTGGAGTTTCTGTCATCCGAGCGTGCCCGCTGGATTACCGGACAGGAGCTCATCGTGGATGGCGGCAAATTCAGTTCCTATTAAATCAGACATGGTGGTTGAATCGATTCGAAGCCACGCGCTACCGCGGGGGTTGTGTTCCCGATCATGAGTTTCACCTTTTCCTCGAAAACTTTGAAGCACTGCCGTCACGCGGTGGAGGAATTGCTGTTCTTCAACCCGGGACAATTTCGGGTGCGGAAAGGCATCGTCGATTCACTTGAAAAGTTCGGCCATCCGCGGATCGAGCAGACCGCGGACACCCTGTCGGTGAAGATTGAAAATTGTGAGGCGCAAACCCTTTTTGCCTACGATGGGGCCCGCCTCGACGGCAGCCCGATAGGCGTGGTGATCTTCCTGCGAACTTCGGTCGATGAAGTTGACATCATGCACATCGCAGTGCATCCGGATTATGCCCTGCAAGGCAGCCATGCGGGCATGGGTTTGGGTGTCGTTATGATTGAGAAGGTCCGGGAGATCGCCTCCCGGATTGTGGGAGTGCGGCGAATCGTGCTCCAATACCGGCAGGAAATTGTCATTCCCGTTTGAACGGTCCGGGCACTGAACAGTTTGCGTTTGTCCATAATCATGCGCCACGACATCCATTTGGAAGGCTTTAACGTGCGATTGCGCCCGGTTCGCGTGGAGGACGCCGCGTTCATTACCTGGCTGAGGAATCAGGACTATGTGAAGGGAAGAGTTGGCGATTCGGCCCAAAGTGTGCGCGCCCAGGAGGCCTGGCTGAAAACCTATTTTGAACGGGAAGGTGACTATTATTTCATCGTCGAAACTTTGAGAGGGATCTCTCTGGGGACCCACGGAATTTATGATGTGGCCGGGTCCAGCGCGGAGAAAGGACGCCACATCATTCGGCCCGAAATCGTGGCCGGGCTGCCCAACGGAATTTTGCTGGTGGATTATGCCTTTGAAAACATGGGATTGACCGAAATCCGGAGCAATTGTGTGTCCACCAATATTCCCCTCCATTCCCTCCATCGGAAATCCGGCTTTAAGCGCGTCGGCGTCAAGCAGGCAGCGCAAATGATTGATGGCCAACCCGTGGATTTGGTCCAGTATCTTCTGACGGCGGAAGACTGGAATAAAGTCCGTGATTCGTTGTTGCCCCTGGCAACCCTTGCCGGGGTACAGGTGTTGGACTGGGAAAAAACGCAGTTGGGCCGGACCCAGCCTTGGGAGGAAATCCACCAGCCAACCGCCGTCTGACCCTGTGATCTCGGTTGGGGGCTGCGAATTTCAAAGATGCAATGAGATTACAAATGACGATTTGACCATGCGACACGTTTTACATGCGGAAGGCTTCGGCCTGCGATTGCGCCCGGTTCAGATGGAGGATGCGGCGTTCATTGTATGGTTGCGGAATCAGGATTATGTCAAAGGCAAGGTGGGCGATTCCGCACCGGACGTCGCCAGCCAGCGGAAATGGCTGGAGGCCTATTTTCAACAGGAAGGCGATTTCTATTTCCTCCTTGAAACCGCGGCGGGAACCCCTCTGGGGACCAACGGACTGTACGATCTTTCCGGCGACACCGCCGAATGGGGACGCTATATCATACGTCCGACCGTGTCGGCAGCGTTGCCCTGTTGCCTGCTGACGTATGACCTGGCCTTTCGCGAATTGAAATTGCGCGAATTGCTGGCGAGATGCGTGTCCACCAATCTGGCTGTTCACTCGCTTTGCCGGAAACTTGGCTTCCGGCAAAGCGGCACAAAATCCGCCGGCCAGATCATCGGCGGCGAACCGGTGGACATGGTGCACTTCACCTTGAATGCCGGGAATTGGTTGCGGGCCCGCGAACGGGTGCTGCCCCTGGCCCAATTTGCCGAGGCCAAGATCAAGGAATGGGAAGAAAGTGTTCCCGAATGCAAAATCAACTACTGATGTTTCATCATCCGATCCGACTTTTATGAACATAAAACAATGTCAAATCGTCAACCTGCCCAAAATGGTGGATCCGCGGGGAAATCTGACCTTTATTGAGGGTGACCGCCATATCCCCTTTGCGATCAAACGGGTGTTTTATCTGTACGATGTGCCCGGGGGCGCCGATCGGGCCGGCCACGCGCTCAAAAAGTGCCACCAGTTCCTCATCGCCATGTCCGGCAGCTTTGACGTGGTGGTGTACGATGGCAAGGAAAAGGAACGGTTTCATTTGAATCGTTCGTATTACGGGCTGCATCTGCCGCCCATGGTCTGGCGGGAAATCGACAATTTTTCCTCCGGCTCCGTCTGCCTGGCCCTGGCCTCCGAGCCGTACGATGAAAAGGATTACTTTCGCGATTACCGTGAATATCTTCGAGTGGTGGGAGGCGCCGGTTCGTGAAGGTGCCGTTCCTCGATTTTGTGGCTCCGTACGAGGAGCTTAAAGCCGGGCTGGATGAGGCGTATTTTCGCTTCATGCGCTCCGCCTGGTATGTCCTGGGAAAGGAAGTGGAGGCCTTTGAACAGGAATTCGCCGATTATTGCGGAGTGAAATATTGCGTGGGTGTCGGGAACGGCCTGGAAGCGTTGCATTTGATCCTCCGGGCCTATGATATCAAGGCGGGTGACGAGGTGATCGTCCCTTCCAACACCTACATTGCCACCTGGTTGGCCGTGTCTTATGCCGGGGCCACACTCGTGCCGGTTGAACCTGATCCCCGGACTTGCAACCTGGACCCGGATCGGATTGAAGGCGCCATCACGCCCAGAACCAAAGCCATCATGCCGGTGCATCTTTACGGACAACCAGCGGATATGGACCCGATTTTGAGTGTCGCCCGCCGACACGGCCTGAAAGTCATTGAAGACAACGCGCAGGCACAGGGTGCGCGTTACAAAGGCCGGCGAACGGGTTCCCTGGGCGATGCCGCCGGCAACAGTTTCTATCCGGGCAAGAACCTGGGCGCGTTTGGCGACGCCGGCGCCGTGACCACCGACGACGCGTCGCTGGCGGATCGCGTGCGTCTGCTGCGCAACTATGGGTCCAGAAAAAAATATTACAACGAGGTGAAGGGCTACAATTCGCGCCTGGACGAACTGCAGGCGGCTTTTTTACGCGTGAAACTGGCGAAACTGGACGCGTGGAACGGACGCCGCCGAATCGTGGCCGCCAGCTATCTGACGGAATTGAACGGTGCTTCCGGCCTGACCCTGCCGTTCGTCCCGGAATGGGCGGAACCGGCCTGGCATCTTTTTGTGGTGCGCCATCCCCGGCGGAATGACTTGCAGACGCGGCTGACCGAGGCCGGCATTGGCACGTTGATTCATTATCCGGTGCCACCGCATCTTTCCGGCGCCTATGCGGAGGCCGGATGGGCGCGCGGAACCTTTCCCGTCGCGGAAACCATGGCGGAGACGGTGCTAAGCCTGCCGCTGGGACCGCATCTTTCGGCCGACGAAGCCGGTTATGTTGCGGGGCAAACCAATCTGGCTGTCAAATAATTTTTTAAGAATGCCTCCCGTTTCAGTCCAATTGGAAACCAGTGTCAAGACTTTGAACAAGGGCGAAAAATCCTACGGTCAGATTGTAAAATCTTCGGTGCTGATTGGCGGTTCGTCGGTGCTGAATGTTGGATTTAGCATTGTTCCCACCAAGGCCATGGCTCTGTTATTGGGGCCGTCGGGCTATGGATTGTTTGGAGTATACGATTCCATCTGCAATCTGACCCGCACCGTAGCCGGCATGGGCATCAATACCAGCGGGGTGCGCCAGATTGCCGAAGCCGTCGGCACCGGCGACAGCCGTCGCATTGCCTGTACCGTAATTACCTTGCGGCGCGTGGCTTTTTATACCGGCGCTTTGGGCGCTTTGTTTTTACTCGCCTGCAGCAAACCATTGTCGTTGCTGACATTCGGAGACAGCCGGCATGTGGCGGCCATTGCCTTATTGGCGCTGGCGGCGTTCTTTGGCGATGTTTCCGCGGGGCAGGGGGCGGTCATCCAGGGCATGCGCCGGATTGCCGATCTCGCCCGCATGAATGTGCTGGGCGCGCTTTATGGGACCGTGTTTAGCATCGTGATCGTATATCTGTATTACCGACACGGCATCGCCGAACAGGGCGTGGTCCCGGCACTGGTTTGTGCAGCCGCAATGGGCATTCTCATGTCCTGGTGGTATGCCCGGAAAATCAGGGTGGAAACGGTTCGGATCACCACGTCCCAGGTAATGGCCGAAGCTTCGGCGTTGTTAAAGCTTGGATTTGTTTTCATGGCCAGCAGCTTGATGGTGCTGGGTACCAATTATCTGATTCGTATCTTTGCACTGCGCGGGATAAGCCTGGAGGCAGCCGGCTTTTACCAGGCCGCCTGGGCGTTCAGCGTGCTTTATGTCAATTTCATCCTCCAAGCAATGGGCACGGATTTTTATCCGCGCTTGACGGCCATCGCCGGCGATCGTGAGGAATGCAACCGGTTGGTGAATGAACAGGCCGAGGTGGGATTGCTGGCGGCCTGTCCCGGGGTCCTGGCAACGCTGGCCTTCGCCCCCCTGGTTATTGGACTGTTTTACTCGGCTAAATTCGCGCCGGCGGTGGAGATTCTTCGTTGGTTTTGCCTGGGTATGATGTTGCGGGTCGCCAGTTGGCCGATGGGCTTCATTCTGCTGGCGCGAGGCGCGGGCAAAATCTTCTTTTGGACTGAGCTTTCGACCAATCTGGTGTCGCTGGGACTGACCTGGTTTGGTATACGGTATTTTGCCTTGAACGGTATTGGTATGGCGTTCTTTGTGACCTATGTGGTTTATTTTGTCCTCATTTATGCTGTCGTCCGCCGGGTGTGCGGGTTTAAGTGGTCCGGGGCGAATCGGCGTTTGGGATTGCTGTTTACGCCGTTGATAGCGGTCGTGTTCGCGAGCTGGTATTTTCTTCCCCGTTGGGCGGCCATCGCGCTGGGCTTGATTTCAGCCGGCCTGGCAGGGGTCTATTCACTGAAGACACTTTGTGCGTTGCTGCCGCTGGAACGATTTCCCGGATTTGTCCGGAAGCTGATTGTTTTCTTCCGGCTGACATCCCCGGGCGGTGACGCCCATCATTAATTGTTACCGCCGATTTGCCACGCCGTTCAATAGCTGGCTGGTGTGTGATGAACGGCGCTTCGGATCCAGGCAGCTAAAATCAGAAAAATGGAGATAAATCAATGAAGATCGCAGTTATTGGATTGGGTTACGTTGGCCTCCCCTTGTCACTACAATTTGCACGCTCCGGCGTCACGGTGCTGGGTCTGGATATTGACCCGGCCAAGGTGGAGTCGCTCAACAGCGGACGGAGTTACATCAAACATATTTCCGCCGGGGCGATTTCCGAGGCGGTGAAGGCGGGCGCCTTTGTGGCCTCCGCGGATTTCCGCCGGGTCAAGGAAGTCGAGGCGGTCATCATTTGCGTGCCGACGCCGCTGAACAAGAACCGCGAACCGGATATTTCGTTTATCACTGACACCGGCAAATCCGTGGCGCCGCATCTGGCCCGGGGGACCCTGGTGGTGCTGGAATCGACGACCTACCCGGGAACCACCGATGAAGACCTGCGGGAAGTGCTCGAAGCCGGGTCCGGTCTGAAGGCCGGCGTGGATTTTCATCTGGCGTTTTCACCGGAACGCGAGGATCCGGGAAATGCGCAGAGCAAGGTCGAAATCATTCCGAAAGTGATCGGCGGTTATACCCCGGCCTGTCTGGAACGCGCGAAGGCGCTTTACGGCCGCGCCATCAAGACCCTGGTGCCGGTTTCCTCCTGCCGCGCTGCCGAGGCCACCAAGCTGCTCGAGAATATTTTCCGCAGCGTAAACATCGCGCTGGTCAACGAATTGAAACTCGTTTACGGGGCCATGGGCATTGACGTCTGGGAGGTGATTTCGGCTGCCAAAACAAAGCCGTTCGGATTCATGGCGTTTTCGCCGGGACCGGGATTGGGCGGCCATTGCATTCCAATTGATCCCTTTTATTTGACCTGGAAAGCCCGGGAATACGGCCAGCACACGCGCTTCATCGAACTCGCGGGCGAAATCAACACCGCCATGCCCACGCATGTTGTGAATCGGACCGCGGAAGCCCTCAACGCCCTGCGGAAGCCGATGAACGGCAGCCGGGTGCTCATCGTGGGACTGGCTTACAAGCCGAATGTGGACGATGACCGCGAATCGCCGAGCTACGTCCTGATGGATCTCCTCAAGGCGCGCGGGGCGGAGGTGGCCTACTACGATCCGTACGTACCGGTCATCCGGGTGACGCGCGAACATCCCCATTGGGCGGGCACCCGTTCGGTGGATTGGAACCGCGAAACGCTGCAGCATTTCGATGCGGTCATCATCGCCACCAACCATCAAGCGGTCAATTATCAGGAACTGGCCGATTGGAGCGCCTGCGTCGTTGACACGCGGAACGCCATGGCCGGCGTGAAAACCAAACCTCGTCAGGTGTGGAAAGCCTGAGTTCAGTCGGTTGAAAATCAATTCGCCATGATTCTGCTGCTCGGAGCCAGTGGCTACATGGGGCAGGCCTTCGCAACGGAGTTGCGCCGCCGGAGGTACAGTTTTATCCCGCTCACCCGCAAGGCGATTGATTACACGGATTTCGACCTGTTATTTGATTATATCCGGAAACTCAAACCGGAATTCATCATCAATGCGGCGGGTTATCCGGGCCGGCCCAATGTGGATGCCTGCGAGACGGCGCGGGAAGAGACGCTGTTTGCCAACACGCTGCTGCCCCAGACCATCTCCCGGGCGTGTTCGATGACCAGCACACCCTGGGGGCACATCTCGTCGGGTTGTATTTATCGCGGTGCGAAATGGATTGATGACCCGGGCACGCGGATCGTGGAAGGCCCGGAGTTGCGGCGGCTGTTTGCGGCGAGCCCGGAAAAGGTCTTCGGATACACCGAATGGGACGAACCCAATTTTTCGTTCCGCAACGCGCCCTGTAATTTTTATAGCGGCACCAAGGCCCTGGCGGAGGAAGCCATCCGCGGAGCAGGGGAGGTTTACCTCTGGCGTCCGGGCATGCCCTTTAATGGACGGAGTGAACCCCGGAACTTTCTCTGGCGAATTCAAAATTACGCCCGGGTTTTTGACGGGGTGAATTCGTTGTCCCAGCTGGACGATTTCGTGCGGGCCTGTCTGGATCTCTGGGAGCGCCAGGCGCCGTTCGGGATTTACAACATGACCAATCCCGGCGCGGTTTCGACGCGGCAGGTCATCGAAATGGTTGAACGGATCCTGAAGCCAAACCGGCGCTTTGAATTTTGGGAGAACGAGGAGGAATTTTACCGTCATGGCGCCAAGGCGCCGCGCTCCAATTGTGTCCTGGACGTTTCCAAGTTGCTGGTGGCGGGAATAAAAATGCGCCCGGTGGAGGAGGCCCTGGAGGATTCGCTGCGCAATTGGAACGTGGCGGCGCTGCGCGCGGACAACAGCACGGCGCGGAACGTTCCCTCATTTTCCTCCTGAAATCCTGAGTGACTGTCCGATTTATATGAACCTAAAAACCAAAATGAAACCGTTGTTTCTCTTCGCCCGAAGGAATGTCTGGCTGTTACGGGGGACCGTCGTGCTGGGACTGCTGATATTGAGCCGCAAAACCCAGGCGCAATCGGTGATCACCTCCGCTCCCGAAGCGCCCGAAACCCCGCCCGCGCTGCAGCCTTTCGCGACGTCGGACATGGATGTGTTTGTTCCCGCCGGCGCGGCCCCCGGCCCGGAATTGGCCCAGCCATTTCGTTATAAATTTTTGACGTTGCGCCCGCATGTCGATTATCAATTTATCTACGGCGATGGAATCCTGGCGGCCACCAACCAGCCGGAAAGCACCGTGATTCAGAATATTGCGCCGGGATTTCGGCTGGATGTGGGCCAGCATTGGACCGTGGATTACACGCCCAGCTGGACGCTTTACTCCAACAACCATTTTCGGAACGCCTTCAATCAGGCGGCCACGCTGACCGGCGGCACGGTTTATGGGAACTGGGTTTTGGGATTGTCACAGAATTATGTCGTTTCCGACACGCCGCAGGCCGAAACGGCGACCCAGACCAAGCAGACCACGTACGCGACGGCGGTCAACGGTACCTACACCATTAACAGCAAAATGTCGCTGGATTTGGGGGTCAACCAGGATTTCGTTTCGGCCGACCAGTTCCAAAGCTACCGCGAATGGTCCACCATGGACTGGCTGAATTACCATTTCTGGGTTCGATTCGATATGGCGCTCGGGGTGGGCCTGGGTTATGACGATGTGGATGCCAGTCCCGACATGCTCTTCGAACAATATCAGGGACGAATCAAATGGCGGGCGACCGACAAAATCAGCTTTCAAATTAACGGCGGCGTGGAAGATCGCCAGTTTTTCGGCGGCAACTCCGGTGACCTGCTCAATCCCGTTTTCGGCGGCGGCATTCAATATCAGCCGTTTGAGCAGACAAAGATTTCCCTGAATGGGGATCGGGTGGTGGCGGTGTCGGCGTTGCAGAATCAAATCTCCGAAAGCGTCGGTTTCGACGGGGATTTAAACCAGCGGTTATTGGGCAGATTGTACCTGGATTTGAGCGGTGGCTATCAAAACATCAAATACGTCAATTCGGGCATCAACGCGGCGCCAAACCGGACGGACGATTACTGTTACTTCAATACCCGGCTCAGCACCTCCTTTCTCAAACGCGGCACCGTTGCCGTCTTCTACCAAATCAGCAGCGATTCATCCACGACCGCCGGATTTGGATTTACCAGCCACCAGGTTGGATTCGAAATCGGCTTCGCCTATTAGGGCTCTGCCTTTGAAAGCCGGTTGGCCGATCAGGGTCAGAACCAGGAGAATTTTTCCGGCACGTAAACGATGTCGGAGGGCTTCAGGTAGAACGGGTCGTTGATCTTTCCCTCCATGGCGAGCTTCAAATTCAAGGTGTAATTCTTCGTCTGGTCGCCTTCCTGCCGGATGACCTCCACGGCTTTCAAATTGGCCTTGGTGTAGTCAAATCCCCCCGCCTCCATGATGGCCTCCAGGGCCGTAATGGGATGATCCGAGGTGATTTTTCCCGGGCGGAGCACTGCCCCGGTCACATAAACCGGGAAAGAGGAATTTTGCACCTCCACCGTCACCTCCTTCGACGACAGTTGCGGGGCATATAAGTCCATCAATTTTTGTTGCAGATCGATCGGCGTCACCCCCGCCGCCTGCACTTCTCCGATCAGGGGCAGTGTGATTTTACCGTCGGTCCGGATCTGCTGGACATTGTTCAGATTGGGAGATCCGGGAAAGCTGATTTTCAGGATGTCACCCTCCCGCAAGGTAAACGCGGTCGCATTGGTAATCGCGGGAGCGGTGACGGCCTCGGGAATGAGCGGCCGCATCGTGTTGGTGATCGCCGGGGCCGGCGTGACGAACGGGGAAGGCTCGGTTTGGCAACCCGTCGTGACCGCTGCCAGTGCCGCCATTCCTGCCGCCAACATCGCCAGCCAGGAGACAAAACGTCCTCCCCGTCGAACCGCATTTCCAGGGGGGTTCTTTATCATCGCAGCCTTGCGCTCTGAATTATTCATGGTCGTAAAATATATGTGGTGAAAACCGGCCTGCACTTTCTAGCAACTGGGTTCAAGGCTACAACGGTCAAAGTCGGTTAGTCAAAATGAATTCCTGATCCGGGACGGAGCCGCCGGGGTGGCGCTTCGCCCGGTTGTGAAGGGTGCTCCGGCGGCGTTGAGTGCGCAAAATCTGCGCGCGCCGGGTCCAAGTGAGAAACTTTTGCGCGGAAGGCCGGTCAGCGGGCCGCGTTTTGTTGGAGTTTATTGGTTGGCACATTCCCTGCCTAGTAAGCAATGGGTGGCCGTGTGCGTGGACGTCATGTTTCTCTGCAACCGGCTGAAAACCAGTTAAACCACACTTCAACACGAGCACATTATGATAAAATCAAACCGAACATTTATAATCTGGGGTGTCGCCGCTGCCCTGTGCCTGAGCGCCGGCAGTCTTCTGGCACAAAACGACAATGGCGGAGGCGGCAACGGCGGCGGTCAGGGCGGATTTGGCCGGGGTAACTTCGACCCGGCCCAGTTCCAGCAACGCATAATGGACGGTATCCGGGATCAACTCGGTTTCACCAACGACGCCGACTGGAACGCCGTCCAGCCGCTCGTCCAAAAAGTGATGGATGCGCGCCGTGACATCGGCGTCGGCGGCGGTTTTGGCCGCATGTTCCGCAACCGCGGCGGCAACAACGGCGGCGGGCCGGGTGGTGGCCGTGGCGGTTTCTTTGGCGGCCAGCCCAGCCCGGAAGCCGAAGCGCTGCAAAAAGCGATCGATGACAATTCACCGCCGGCCCAAATCAAAGCGGCGCTCGCCAGATACGAAGCTTCACAGAAGGTCAAACAAGACAAGCTGGTCCAGGCACAAGACCAACTTCGCCAGGTGTTGACTGTAAAACAGGAAGCCCAGGCGACGTTGCTCGGTTTGCTCCAGTAACCGCTCCGGTGAACGCATCCGGGAGAAGCTGACGTTTGTCCATGAACGAAACCGTCAAACCAGACTCGACGTTGAAGCCATTGCTGGAACGCATGATTGCCGCCCGGCAATTGTCCGCCAGCGATGCCGTGACGCTGGCCCGCCTCCAGCCCCCCCTGCAAAGCGAGGAGGCCGTTCTTCGTTGGCTGGCCGGCGAGTATGGCGTCGCCTATACCACGCTGGATGACGTCGAACCGGACCGTCAGCTTCTCTCACTTTTCCCCGCCCGCATTTTGTTGAAGGAGGAGCTGCTTCCGCTCAAGCGCCTGAATGGCACGGTGGAAGTCGCCACCAGCCGCCTGTTCGCGACGCAGGGCCTCGACGCGCTGAAGACCATGACCGGCTTGAACCTCAAGCCGATTCTTGCTTCCAGTGAAGCCATCCAGCGTGAAATCAAGAAACGCCTCGGCGTCGGCGCCGACACCATCGGCACGCTCGACGAGGAAAAGGGCTTTGAAGTCGTTGACGAAAGCGCCGAAGACACCAACCTCGATGGTGCCGGGGAAGATGAAGCGTCCATCATCCACTTTGTCAACCAGGTGTTAAAAGACGCCATCGAACTGCGCGCCTCGGACATTCACCTGGAACCCTTCGAGGACGAATTCCGCATCCGTTACCGGATTGACGGTGTGTTGCAGGACATTCCGGTGCCCGCGCAACTCAAGCGCTTTCAGCCCGCCATCGTTTCGCGCGTCAAAATTTTGAGCCACCTCAACATTGCCGAAAAACGCCTGCCGCAGGACGGCCGCATCAAGGTGCGCATCGATGATGCCGAAGTGGACATCCGCGTTTCCATCATTCCCATGCTCCATGGCGAAGCGGTCGTGATGCGTTTGCTCCGGCAAAACGCCACGCTGCGCGGTCTGGCTGAACTCGCCATGGATAAACGCGAGTTGGACTGTTTCCGCCGCGTCCTGCAACTGCCCCACGGGATCATCCTCGTCACCGGTCCCACCGGCAGCGGCAAAACCTCCACGCTTTACACCGCGCTCAACGAAATCAACGATTCCGTCCGCAAAATCATCACGATTGAAGACCCGGTGGAATACCAGCTCAAGGGCGTCAATCAAATCCAGGTCAACGAAAAGTCCGGACTCACCTTTGCGCGCGGGTTGCGTTCGATTTTGCGCCATGACCCGGACGTGATTCTCATCGGCGAAATTCGCGACAAGGAAACGGCGGAAATCGCCGTGCAGGCGTCGCTCACCGGCCACCTGGTCTTTTCCACCCTGCATACCAACGATGCGCCGGGTGCCGTCACCCGCCTCGTCGACATGGGCGTCGAGCCCTATCTGGTCGCGTCGTCGCTCGAAGCCGTGCTGGCCCAGCGCCTGGTCCGCGTGCTTTGTCCACACTGCAAACAGGCGGACAACTCCCCGACCGCGCAGGTGCTCAAGGAGAAACTCGGCATCCCCGCGAACACCACGATTTACCGTTCGATGGGCTGCCGGGAATGCCGCAACACCGGATTTTTCGGCCGGCATGCCATTTTTGAATGGATGGATACCGACAGTGAAATTCGGCAGCTCGTTTTGAAGAACGCCTCGGCCGACCAGATTCGCGAGGTTGCCCGCCGTGCCGGCATGAAAATGCTGGCCGAAGACGGCTGGCGGCTCGTCCGCCTGGGCATCACGACCGTCGATGAAGTTTTAAGTGTAACCACCGCCAAGGAGGTGGCGCAGACAACCCATCAATCGGGCGCCGAGAGTCGGGAGCCGGACGCCAAAGGCGCCAGCGGCAAGCCCCTGCTCTCGAGCCCCGACCCTCAACCCCCGGCCTGAAAAATGCCCACGTTTCAATACAAAGCGTTGCAAATGGATGGGGCCATGACGGAAGGTCGGTTGGACGCCGGGGGCCGGCCCGACGCGCTGCGCCAGATCGAAACCCTGGGCCTGCGTCCGGTGAATCTGGTGGAAAAAGCGGCCGCCGCCGTGAAAAGCGGTTCGGGTTTGCCGGCGGGTTTGGGAAACCTCGGCAACCTTTCCTTCAAGTTCCAGTCACGGAAAGTCTCCGCCAAGGCGCTCGAAAATTTCACGCGCCTGCTGTCCAGCCTGCTGGCTTCAGGCGTGCCGTTGAGCCGCGCGTTGGTGATTCTTTACAAGGAAGCCTCGGCACCGTTCGTGGCGGCGAAGTGGAGGGAAATCCACGATCTCGTCGTGGACGGCATGTCGCTCGCCAGTGCCATGGCGAAGTCGCCGGACGTCTTTCCACGCGTTTACGTCGCCATGGTGGAAGCCGGCGAGGCCGGCGGGTTTCTCGACGTGGTGCTGGCGCAAATCGCCGATTTCCAATCGCGCGAAAAGGAACTGAAATCCAAGGTGCTCACCGCCATGATTTATCCGTGTATTTTGCTTTGTCTGGCGCTGGTGGTGTTGACGGTCCTGCTGGTATTTTTCATCCCGAAATTTCAAAAGGTCTTCGCCAGTGTTCACGGGGCGCTCCCACTGATCACCCAGCTGATCATCGGTGTCAGTCATCTTGTGCGTTCCTACGGATTGTTTGTCGCGGCGGGCCTGGTGGGCGCGGGGTTTCTGGTACGGACCTGGTTCGCCTCGGAAAAGGGCCGGCGCGTTTGGGAACGGCTGGTGTTGCGCTCACCGCTGGTTGGCCCGCTGCTTGCGCAATTCGCGATGGCCCGTTTCTGTCGGATGCTCGGGACGTTGCTGGGTGCCGGCGTGCCGCTGGTGCAGGGTTTGAACGTCGCGCGCAAATCCATCGGCAACCAGATTCTTGTGGATGCCGTCTCCCAATCCATCCAGCGCGTCCAGCAGGGCGGCCGGCTCGGCCAAAGCCTGGCCGAGTGCAAGGATTTGTTCGCCGGGTCCATTTTGGAAATGATTTCCGTGGCCGAGGAAAGCGGCAAACTCGACTCTGAACTCGTCCGCATTGCCAGCGTCACCGAGGTGGATCTGGACCGCCACCTGAAGACGGCGGTGGCCTTTGCCGAGCCGTTGATGCTGTTTTTGATCGCCGGATTCATCGGCATCATTTTTATCGGCATGTTGCTGCCGGTGTTCTCGTTGCAGGATTACATCAAGTGAAAATGTTAACCCCTATGAAAATCCAAACCTCCATCATAAATGAATCGGCAATTGCCGATTGCCGGTTGCCGATTGGCTCTGGAAACATCGACACCAGCTGGAATTCATCAATCGAAAATCGAAAATCGAAAATCGAAAATGGATTTACCCTGGTCGAGATGTTGCTGGTCATCACCATCATCGGCATCCTGGCGGCGCTGGTCATTCCCAAGATGGTGGGGCGCAGCGAACAGGCGCGCCTGGCGGCCGCCCATGCCGACCTTTCCTCCATCAAGACCGCGCTTGACGCGTTCGAGGTGGACAACGGTGGTTATCCCCGGAGCCTGCAGGATCTGCTCCAGCAGCCCAGCAACGCCAAGAACTGGCACGGACCCTATCTCGACAATGTTCCCCTCGATCCGTGGGGCAACCCTTACGTTTACACCTATCCCGGCCGGCACAACGCCAGCGGCTTCGACCTTTCATCCATTGGGCCGGATGGCAAGGCCGGAACGGACGATGATATTGGCAACTGGACCAAGTGAATGAAATTGCGAACTGCGAATTACGAATTGCGAACGCCGCCGAAACGGATTGCGAGCCGGCCGGAAGAGGATTCGTCATCCGAAATTCGTCATTCGAAAATCCCCAATGCCTTCACCCTCATCGAGTTGATTCTGGTCCTGGCATTGCTGGTCATCGTCACATCATTGGCGGCGCCGGCGATGTCGAATTTTATCCGCGGGCAGGCACTCGGTTCCGAGGCGCGCCGCCTGGTGGCGCTGATGCACGCGGGCCAGAGCCGTGCCGTTTCCGAAGGCCTGCCCATGGTGTTGTGGGTGGACGAGAAACAAGGCGCCTACGGACTCCAGGCCGAAGTGACCGGGCGGAACGGCGACCCGAAGGCGGAGAATCTGATGGTGGATTCAACTTTGCAGATCACGGTCGTGAACACCGGTTCGGGCGGCACGACCAAATTCGGCGGTTTGCCGGCCATCCGTTTTTTGCCGGATGGCACGGTGGATGAAAATAGTCCGCAAAGATTGCGCTTGATGGATGCCAAAGGCCAGGCCCTGTGGCTGATCGAATCGCGCGACCGCAATGGTTATGAAATTCAGAGCACGGAAAAATAAAGGTGGGGTTGGCTCGCCGCGCCGACCGGACGCCGCAGCGCGGCATCCCTACCAGGCTGCCTTTACGCTGGCGGAGGTGTTGGCGGCGATGTTGTTCCTCGCCATCGTGATTCCGGCGGTGGTGGAAGCGTTGCACGTGGCCAGTCTCGCCGGTGAAGTTGCCGCGCGCAAAGGCACGGCGTCGCGCATCGCCGACCGGATTTTGAATGAAAGCATCGTGGCCACCAACTGGAACACGGGTTCACAAAATGGAACCACCGCCGAAGGCGCCGAGGAATTTCACTGGACGTTGAACAGCCAGAACTGGCCGGTGGATACGACGGCGTCGATGCATTTGCTGACCGCCGAGGTGACCTTTTCGGCGCAGGGCCATGATTATTTGGTCCGGTTGAGCACACTGGCGGGTTCAACAACGCCGGCCGGCAACACCATGGGTTCGGGCCGATGAAAACCAATTTCACATCCGGTCGAGCGTCGAGCGTCGGGAGCCGGGAACCAGCGCGGGATGTGCGGGTATTTTTTTGCAATCGACCCTCGCTCTCCGGACTTCGGCTTTCCACACGCGCGTTCACGCTGATTGAAATGATCCTGGCGGTGGGGGTGGCGGCCCTGGTGCTGGCCGTCGTCGGCAGCGTTTTCTTTACCGCCCTGCATCTGCGGGATGCGACCCAGGCGGCGGTGGACAGCGCAACGCCAGTGGACCAGGCGCTGGCCGTGATGCGTCGTGATCTGGCATGTGCGGTGACGCCCACCAATGGAACCAGCAAGGTTTTGTCCGGGGATTTTCGGGTCGGGACCCTGACCAGTCCGGGCATTAGCCAGCCGGTGGCCATTGAAATGTTCACCGCCACCGGTGCGGTACGGGATAACGCGCCATGGGGTGACATCCAGAAGGTCACCTATGAATTGCGGGATCCCACCGATCGAAACGAGCCGGGCAGGGATTTGTATCGCAGCGTTACCCGGAACATCATGGCGACCACGGCTGTTCCCGATGTGGACGATCAGTGGATGCTGGGGGGTGTGCAAAGTGTCGAATTTTCCTGTTTCGACGGGTCGTCGTGGTCCGACACCTGGGATACCACGGGGGTCACATCGGTGAATACCAATCTGCCCACGGCCGTCCGGGTGCGGATTCAACTGGCCGGAAACAATCCGGCCGCCACCCCGCCGATTGAAATCCTGGTGCCGATTGATTCGCAATCGCGCACAAATGCCGTTCTCAACTGAAATGAAATTGCGTCATCCAAAGACCGGGTTTGGGGAGCGGCGCCAAAAGGCGTCGGTGCTTATCATCGTGCTTTGGGTATGCATCGGCCTGGTTGCCATTGCGCTTTATTTCGCCAATTCCATGACGTATGAACTCTGGGCGTCGGACAACCGCGCCTCCGGCCTGGCCACGGACCAGGCCATTGAAGGGGCGGCGCGTTATGTCAGTTACGTGCTGGCCACGTATGCCACCAACGGCGCGATGCCGGCCACCAACCTGTATGTCTGCGCCGCCGTGCCGGTCGGCGATGCCCGGTTCTGGCTGATCGGCCGCGACCCGTCCGGCACACCTTCGTCGGAACCCGGTTTTGGCCTGATTGACGAGGGTTCCAAATTGAATCTGAACACGGTCAACACCAATACGCTTTCCGAGCTGCCCAACATGACGGCCGATTTTGCCCAGGCCATTGTGGACTGGCGGAGCACAAACAGCTCCGGCGCCTACACTTTGGATTACTCGCAACTGGGCTACCCGGAAAAGGGCGCGCCGTTCGAAACCGTGGATGAATTGAGGATGGTGTATGGCTCGACCATGGATTTGCTGGCCGGCGACGATCTCAACGGCAACGGCGTGTTGGATGCGAACGAAACCAATTCGAGCGGCGGCAGCCGGATGAATTGCGGCCTGTTTGAATATACCACGGTTTATACGCGCGAACCGAACTTCAATTCCGACGGCGTTCTGCTGACCAATGTGAACACCGCGAGCACGGAAGATCTCCAAACACTGTTCCAGAATGCCGGTGTCGCCAACGCGGACAGACTCGCCAGCGCCATTGGCAATCGCAGAGGAGGCGCCTTTTCGGGGCTTATGAATTTTTGTTTGGTCTGCCGCATCCAAGGCATGAGTTCGGATGATTTTGCCAAGATTGCTGACGACGTCACCACCACGACCAACACCTATATTCGCGGGCGGGTGAATGTCAACACCGCGAGCGCCGACGTATTGGCCGCCCTGTTGATGGGGGTCGGGCTTGACCAAAATACCGCGTCGGGCACGGCCCAATCGCTCATCACCTATCGTCAGCAGAATCCCAATAACCTCGGTTCGGTGGCGTGGCTGATTGACGCGCTCGGCAATACCAGCGCCGCCATCAACGCACTGGCGACGGGCGATTATGTGACCACGCACAGTTACCAGTTTACCGCCGATGTTGCGGCGGTCGGCCCCTTTGGCCGGGGTTACCGCCGTGTCAAATTCATTTTTGATACCAGTGATGGCACGCCCAAAATCATTTATCGCCAGGACCTCAGCCGGCTTGGTTGGGCACTGGGCGAAAAAGCCCGCGAAACCTGGGTCGCCAATGCAACGCCATGAACAATGTGCTGAAAATCAATTTTGGAAAACGTAAACGGCTGACGAGCCTGCTCGGCCTGACGCTGGACGGCAGCCGGCTGGAAGGGGTGGTGCTCCGCCGTAGCAATGGGTCGTTGCAACTGCACCAGGCCTTCTCGGTCACCCTGTCGCTGGATCCTTTAACGGCGGCGCCGGAACTCGTCGGGCGCGAAATTCGCAATCATCTGGACACCGCCGGCGTGCGGGAACGGCATTGTGTGGTGGGTGTGCCGCTCAAGTGGGCGCTGACGGCCCACACGGAGCTGCCGGCGTTGCCGGAGGCCGACGCCACCAGCCTCCTGCAATTGGAAGCCGAACGCGGTTTTCCCTGCGATGTCGCAACGCTGCGGCTGGCCGATTCCCGTTGCCCGCTGGCGGCCGGCAAACAGCATGTGATGCAGGTGGGCCTTTCCAGCGCTCACCTGTCGGCGCTGGAACAGGTTCTGTCGGCGGCAAAATTGAAGCCGGTCAGCTTTTCCCTCGGCCTCACGGCGTTGCAACCGCCCGGCGGGGATGCCACCCGCGGCGCGCTCGCGCTGGCGATCGGGGAGAGCCAGGTGGGACTGCAAGTCACCTGTGGCGGCGTGGCGGCCTTGCGCGCGTTGGAGGGTGCCATCGAAGACGAGGGCGGCCGGCGCGAATTGCATGCCGATCTCGTGGCCCGCGAGGCACGGATCACGTTGGGACAGTTGCCGGCGGAGCTGCGTGGGGCGGTGAAACACATCCGTATTTTTGGTCCGCGCGAGCTGGCGCAGCGTCTGGCTGATGAAATGGAACTGCGTTTCGAACCGATGGGATTGAAGGTTGAAATGGTCATTGGTTATGCGTCCAACGAATTTGGCGTCCAACTCCCGCCGGAGGCCCCGGTTTCCCCCGCTTTCAGCCTGGCCGCGCGCTGGTTGATGGGCGAGACGCCGGTGTTTGAATTTTTACCACCCAAGCCATCCGCCCTGCAACAAGTCGTCGCCCGATATGCCTCCGGCCGGTTGCGCTCGGCCGGGGCCGTGGCGGCGGGCGTGTTGGTGCTGGTCGCAGGGCTGTTTTTGTTCCAGCAATTTGAATTGATCCTGCTCCGTTCACGGTGGTCGGCCATGTCGGTCAAAGTGGAGGAGTTGAACGGATTACAGCAACAAATCCAGCAGTACAATCCGTGGTTTGACAGCTCTTTCCGCAACCTGACGATTTTACGCCAGTTGACGCTGGCGTTCCCCGAGGATGGCACGGTCACGGCCAGGACGGTGGAAATCCGCGATGGCAACACAGTGACCTGCACCGGCACGGCGCAGGACAATGGCGCGTTGCGCCGGACCCTGGACCAGTTGCGCACGGCGGACGGCGTGACGGACGTCAAGCTGCAACAGATTCGCGGTCAATCGCCCATGCAATTCTCATTTGACATCCATTACAGCAACGGAGGCGGCAATGGAAATTAAGAACCGCCAGCAATTTCTGGTTGTACTGACCATCGCGGTCGCCGCGCTGTTTGTGGGTGAACGCCTGATTTACGAGCCGCTGGCGAACTGGTGGAGTGCGCGTTCGCAAGCCATCGCCGCCCTGCGCAAACAGGTGAACGACGGGAAATTACTGCTCCAGCGCGAGCAGGCCATCCGCCGCCACTGGGACCAGATGCGCACCAACACCCTGTCCGCTGACACCTCCCTGGCGGAACAACAGGTGCTCAAGGCGTTTGACAATTGGTCGCAGGAAAGCAACGCCAGCATTACCGGCCTGACCCCCCAATGGAACAACGACGCAACCAATTACCTGACGGTGGACTGGCGCGTGGAGGCCTCCGGCGATCTCGACACCCTGGCCCACTTTCTTTACGACATCGAAAAAGGTCCGATGGCGATGAAACTCGAATCCGTGGACCTCACTGCGCGCGACGACACCGGCCAGCAGTTCACGCTGGGACTGCAAGTCAATGGGCTGGCCCTTACCTCACTGCCAAAATGAATGTGAAAGCATCACAACGTGTTGTTACGGCGATTGCCGGCGCCATCTGTTTGTCGGCCGCGGTGTTTTCCGTGGCGGCACAGTCGACCGGGGGAACGGATTTTACACCGTTCCAAATCATCGGGCAGCGGAATATTTTCGATCCCAACCGCGTGCCGCATGTGCGCTCCAGTGCCCGGTCCAACCCGCGCATCGTTGATTCCTTTTCCTTCGTGGGCACCATGAGCTACACCAAGGGTACGTTCGCGTTTTTTGACGGCACCAGCCCGGATTGGCGCAAGGTGCTGGAGCTGGACGGCAGTATCGCCGGCTTCAAAGTGGCCGCCATTGGTCCGAAATCCGTCACCCTGCAGTCGGGCACCAATGAAACCATTCTGCCGCTGGGAACCCAAATGCGCCGTGATGATAACGGCCATTGGGTGGTCTCGACCGATACGGTGTCCTACGCCGGCCTGGGCAATGCCTCCGGTTCGGACCACCGTTCCTCCAATCGGCGGCACGCGGGCGGGTCCACGGACTTTTCCACGGCGGCGACCGACAATTCGCAATCGAACAACTCGAACCTGGCCGCTCCGGATGGCGCAACGGGCACGGGAACGGATGTGAGTGTGCCAAACCTTCCCGGCGGCGGCGCCAACGATGCGCTGACGCGATTGATGCGGCAACGGGCGCAGGAAGAACAACAATTAGGACAAGGATCAGGACAATGAAAAACATCACGACATGTCTCTTGGCGGCGGTTTTAACCGCTGGAATTTACCGGGCCGGTGCGCAGTCGGGCGGCGCGACTCCACCCGGGTCGGCCATAACGACCAACGCGGAACCGCCGGCGCCGGCGGCAGTGCCCGCGCCGGCCGTGACGGCGGCCAATGCGAACGGGACCAACGGCCTGCGGCTGAACTTCCGCGGCGCGCCGCTGGATTCCGTGTTGGACTACCTCAGCGATGCGGCGGGCTTCATCATCGTGCTCGACACACCGGTGAGCGGCCGTGTGGATCTTTGGAGCGACCAGCCGGTGACCCAGGATGAAGCGGTGGATTTGTTAAACTCCGTTCTGAATAAAAACGGTTACGCCGCCATTCGCGACGGGCGGAAGCTGACCATTATGAGCAAGAACGACGCGAAGACACGTAACATTCCGGTCAAAACCAGCAATGACCCCAATGCCATCCCCGACAATGACGAGATTGCCACGTATATCATCCCCATACGATTCGTGGAAGCCCGGCAACTGGCCTCGGATTTGTCGTCATTCGTTTCGCCGCAAGCAACAATCATCGCCAACGAAGCCGGCAACGCCATCGTGGTTACGGACACCCAGTCCAACATCCGGCACCTGGTCCAGCTTATTGAAGCCGTGGATAACAGCGCCGAGGCCGAGACGGAAATCCGCGTGTTCCATCTGCAATACGCCAATCCGACCGATGTGGCCACCGAGTTGGGCAATGTGTTCCCCAGCAGCAATTCAGGCAACGGCGCCCAGTCGCCGATCCGTTTCGGTGGCGGTGGTGGCGGGCCGGGCGGTTTTTTTGCGCGCATCGCCGCCGCCCAGGCCGCTGCGGGCGACAACGGCTCGAATGACCGGATCAAAAAGGCGACGCAGGTCACCGCTGTGGCCGATGCCCGCATCCAGTCGGTCATTGTGACCGCGCCGAAGGATTTAATGGACCAGATCGCGGGGATGATGCACGACCTGGATGTTCCGTCATCGCGGGACCAGAACGTGTACGTTTATCATCTCAACCACGGTGATCCGAACCAGGTGGTGCAGGTGTTGCAGAATGCCTTTGGCAACAGCAGTACGCGGTCCACCACCAGTACGCAGCAGGGCGCGTTGGAAACCCGGGCGAATGCCGGCGCGACCTCGGCGGGTAATACCGCCTCGTCACTCGAAACCACCACCGGCAATGGCAGTTCCGGCAGCGGGGTGGGGCGGGGCACACTCCCCTAGGCAGGCACCCTTTTAACACAAAACCAAATTATGAAGACAAACAAACATCGGAAACTTCTGGGCGGGGCCATGACTTTGCTCCTGTGCACCGCGTTGGAAATTCACGCGCAGAACCGGGTGGGTGGCGGTGGCGGTTTTGGAGGCTTTGGCGGGTTCGGTGGGTTTGGCGGGTTCAATAATTTCAATCGCAACAACACCGGCAGCAGCACCGGCGACCAATACAACAACAACGGCAGCGTCGGCAACGCGACCATTTACGTGGACCCGGACACCAAGAACATCATCGTTATTTCCGACCAGCCGACCAGCGAACAGATCAGCAACGTCATTGCCAGCCTGGACCGTCCGAAACCGCAGGTGCTCATCAATGTCGTCTTTCTGGAATTGTCGCATAACAATTCGCTGGATGTCGGTGTCGAGAGCTCATACGGCAAGGGACTCGGCAATGGGATCACCGGCAACGCGGCCGATGTGTTTGGATTGAGCGGACTGAACTCGATTGTGACCAACTTCAGTACCGTCGGGTCGGCGGTGGCGGCGACCCCGGCGCTGTCGCCCACCACGGCGGGCGGTGCCAACGGGTTTTATCAGATTATGGGCAGCGATTTTCAAGCGACCCTGCGCGCCATCGCCACGGCCGGGAAGGTGGAAGTGCTCTCGCGTCCGTCCATCCTGGCGCGCGATGGCCAGCCGGCGACCATCCTCGTCGGCCAGCAAGTGCCCCTGATCACCGGGGTCAGCTACACGGCGGTCGGCAATTCGACCATCCCGATCAACAACGTCACTTATACGCCCGTGGGCATCCAGTTGAACGTGACACCCTATATTTCCACCGACGGATACGTGGAAATGATCGTCACGCCGCAGGATTCGCAGATTGACCCGACGCAGACGGAACCCATCGCCGCCGGCGTGAATGCGCCGGTGATTGACACCCGCACCGCCGATACCGTCGTGGTCACGCCCGACGGGCTGCCGGTCGTCATCGGCGGCCTGATGGTGAACGACAAGACCTCCAGCGACAGCAAAATCCCGATTCTGGGCGACATCCCGGTGCTCGGAATGCTTTTCAAACACAAGACCACCAGCGACACCAAGAACGAGCTGATGATTTTCATGACGCCGCACATTGTCCGGCTGCCGGACGAGTTACCGGCGCTGGCCGCCAGCCAGCAAAGGCAGATGCTTATGCCCAAATCCTATTCCGAGCAGGAATTGGATCAATTTTTGGAACGGGTGCCGGTGAAGCAAAACCCATAGACCGCGGTTGTATTTTTCCCGTGCGAGCGCTTAACTGAACCCAATCGATGCGACCCAAAAGCCATAGCCTGCTGATTTACGGCCTGTTGCTGGGAGTCTGGCTGCTGGTCATGGCCTGGCAGGTCGAGGAACACGCTCGCGTCCGAAACGCGGCCCGCGCCGCACTCGTCAACCGGGCCAAGGACATTTCCACCACCCTCGGCATCGTGCTCCGCTCCGAGCGGCGTTTTGGCGGCGTGGTATCCAAGGAAAGGCTCGAAGCTTCGCTGACGGAATTGGCCCGACAGGAGTCAACCGAATTGAAAGGTATCGCGCTCCTGAATGCCGCCGGCGAAATGGTGGCTTCCGCGGGCACGGGAACCGATTTCCAAATCAAAGGGGCCACGGACGCGACCGAACGTTGGGATTCAGAGACGGTCACGCTGGTAAACCCGATGGATTTGGGTACGAACCTCACCTATGACTTTGAAGGCACCAATCCGCCAATCATCATGTCGCGGCAGGATTTTACCAATCGTTTGGCCACCAATCGGATCGTTCTGCCACCGCCGGAACCGCCCAATGGACCGCCACCGGGAGCCCCGCCGGAAGAGAACCCGACCAATTCCATCGGTGCCGGTGGAACGGTCCTGGCGCCGCCGCCGTCCGGGTCCGCCACAAATGCGGGGCCTCCCCGCGAACGGAATTTCCGGTTTCGCTTCGGCCGGCCCCCGTGGATGAGCGAAGCGGAATATCAGGCGCTGCTTCAGAAACAGGGTGTGCATAGTTTTGTCATCGTCATGTCCACCAAGCCCATTTACCTCATCAGCCACCAGGATTTGTGGCTCCGCGGTGTCATCGTCCTGCTGGCCGCCATTTCCGTCGTAGGGTCGGGCCTGGCCTGGCGCAACGTTTCCAAAACCTCGGATTTGCAGATCCGCCTCATCCGCGCCAGTGAATTGAACTCGCATCTGCGGGAAATGAATCTGGCGGCCGCGGGGCTGGCGCATGAAACCCGCAACCCCCTTAACATCATCCGCGGCATGGCGCAGATGCTTTCCAAACAGACCGGCGGGTCGCCGGAGGACATCCGGGAAAAATCGCGGGCGATTGTCAACGAAACCGACAAAGTCACGGCCCAGTTGAATGAATTCATCAACTACTCGCGCCCGCGTGAAGTCCGCCGCTCCAAAATCGCGCTCGGCTCCGCCATCAGCGAGGTGGTGCGCACCCTGACCCACGATATTGAGGAAAAGAAACTCCGGGTGGAGACCGGTGGCGAAGCGATCGCCATCGAGGCCGACGAACAACTGCTCCGGCAGGTTTTGTTCAATCTGCTGCTCAACGCCATTCAGGCGGTCGAGTTGAATGGACAGATTCAGATTTCGGCCCGGCCTCTCAGCGCCACCGAGGCCGCGCTGGAAATCCGCGATAATGGCCCGGGGGTGCCGCCCGATCGCCGGCAGGAAATTTTCAAACCGTATTTCACCACCAATCAAAAGGGCACCGGCCTGGGCCTGGCCGTGGTACAACAGATCGTCCTCGCTCATGGCTGGGAGATCGAGTGCCTGGCCAACGAACCGAAGGGCGCCCTTTTCCGCATCACTCACTTGAAAGTTGCCGCCTGATTCGGATAACTTGGCGACATGGCATCCGAAGCCCCGCGCATTCTGATTGTGGACGACGATCCCGGTCAGCGCAGCCTGCTGAATTCCTTCCTTCACAGCCAGGGTTTTGAGACGGCGTTGGCGGACTCCGGTGAACGCGCCCTGGAAATGCTCCGGGCCGGAAAGTTTGCCATGATGATTTCCGACGTGCGGATGCCGGGGTTGACCGGTTTGGAAACATTGCGGCGCGCGCGCCAGGAGCACGTTACGCTGCCGGTCCTGCTCGTGACCGCCTTCACCGATATCCGTGATGCCGTGGCCGCGATGCGTGACGGCGCGGTCAATTATCTGCCCAAACCCATCGACCTCGATGAGTTGCTCAATTCGGTGCGGCAGGCGCTCGGAATTTCCAAGCCCATTCCCCTCCAGTACGACCAGGAGAAGCAGTTGCCGGACTATGTGATTGCCCGCAGTCCGCTCATGCAGTCCCTGTTTCGTGACGCCTCGCTGATTGCGCCGTCGGAAACCCGCGTGCTCATCACCGGCGAAAGCGGCGTGGGCAAGGAAGTTTTGACGGATGTGGTCCATGCCTGGAGTTCGCGCGCGAAGGGGCCCTTGGTCAAAGTCAATTGCGCCGCCATCCCCGAAACGCTGTTGGAAAGCGAATTGTTCGGGCACGAAAAAGGCGCGTTCACGGACGCGCGCGCCCGGCGCATCGGCCGGTTTGAGGAAGCGAACGACGGCACGATTTTTCTCGACGAAGTGGCCGAAATGTCGCTGTCGCTTCAGGCCAAGCTGTTGCGGGTGACCCAGGATGGGCGGTTCCAGCGCGTCGGTTCGAACCGCGAAATCCACACCAACGCGCGGATTCTTGCCGCCAGCAACCGCATCCTGGAGGATGAGGTCAAAAACGGTCGGTTTCGCGAGGATTTGTTTTACCGGTTGAACGTCGTGGAATTGAACATCCCGCCCTTGCGCGAGCGGCGCGAGGACATTTTGCCGCTGGCCAGCCGGTTCATCGAGGAAATCGCCCGGGGACGCGCGCGTTTTTCCGACACGGTCGCCGATTGTTTGGAACGGTATTCCTGGCCGGGCAACGTGCGTGAACTGCGCAACGCGATGGAACGGGCGGTGCTGCTGTCGCGCAGCGAACTGATTTTGCCGGAGCACCTGCCGGCGCGCGTACGTGCCACAGCGGAACCGCTGGCCGCCGCTGAAGCTGCCGATCCGGCGCGGCTGGAGGAAATAGAACGGCAGGCCATCCTGCAGGCCCTGCAACAGCATGATTTCAACCGTACCGAAACCGCCCGGGCGCTGGGCATCAGCCGCCGGGCGCTGCTCTACAAACTTCAGCGCTATCGGGAACTGGGATGCAAGGTCGAATAGTGGCGGCCTTTGCCGGGATCCCAATGCGGGTCAGGCCGGCGGCGACTTGATTTCTTCTTCCGCCGGGCTGACGCCCATGTGAAAGCCGGTTTCATCTTCATAGCCGGCGGGTATCTCAATCCGGACGGCATTTCGCAGCTTCGATACGATTCCGCGGAACCCTGGCCCTTCCCTGGCCATCTCCGGCGGCGGCTCGTGGGTTGTCGCTGTCGGTTTATGCATGATACTTTCGTTTAAGCCCGGGCGATGACAACTGGCAATGGGTTTTGCGGGTCACGAGTGAGCCATCTGCCAGCCTGGGGTTTTGGACGCAAACAGAAGTTGTTTTTTCTTATTCGCCAGATGTTCACAGCCGGACGTTGGGGCGGATGCCATTACCGGACTATTGTATCCGGTATTGGGTGGGCTGTGCTCGGAGCGGTTTAATGCAGGCGGAAAACAGCCTGACACCGCGCTGGAGCCAGCTCCGATATACGCATCGCGAGCGGGTTTGCCACTGCGATTTGAGTTTTAAGGCAGGATATGGCCCGGAAGAGTGAATCCCGTCCCGCAATCCGGCGCTTTTTTTTCGCAAATTGGCGTTGAGAATAGCCGGCTGTAAATTATGGTAGTTGTCGGGTCACCATGACAACGTCACGAACCTCCACCTAATCCACCCATGAGACACAAAATCAATATCGCGTTCCTTTTCCTTTGCGTCCTGTTCGTCACGGCTTCGATCGCGCGCGCGCAGGTGTATGATTTTCAATTCGTCACCACCGCACCCGGGTTCAACGGCGAACTTTTTTTCAACGTTCCTTCCGGGAACGGAACCGCCGGCGAAATCCTCGAAGGTGACTCTTTCATCACCACCCCCGACGGGACGTTCACGGTGTCCGAGAGCGTGGTTGGCGGTCCCATTTTCTATCCTCCGCCTCCGATTGATTGGAGTCCGGGTGGCATCACCGCCTTGAACCTCAGCCTATATGAATCGCTCAACTCCCAGTTGTATAATTGGATTGTCACACCCACCTTCATCGCCGACTCGCCGGTGAGTGCGATTCCCCTCGATCCCAGCGCCAGTGGCACGTGGGTGTACGTCGGGGCCGTCCCCGAGCCTGGTGCGATGCTGCTGACGGCCCTTGGCGTCGCCGCCATGCTTGTTCGACCCATCCGCCATAACGATAGCAATTCGAGGAACAGCTGTCGCCGGAGGAGATTTATCTGAAATGTAGACGCAGGCTTTAAGGATGGTGGAGCCGAGGGGATTCGAACCCCTGACCCCCACAATGCCATTGTGGTGCTCTACCAACTGAGCTACGACCCCATCCAGAGTCCGGACACTCTAAATGGCTGACCGCCATTGTCAAAAGAAAACACCCGCCCGACCGGCCAAAGGCGGGTGCGGACGGTTTTGACTTGGAACTGCCCGGTTCAAACTTTATAACGCCCGCACCATGAATGACGAGCTGCCTCTGGTGAGCGTGTTGATACCCGTCCGTCCGAACAAGGCGGAGGTCAAAGCCGCCGACGCGGCCCGGCAATTCGATTACCCACCCGAAAAACTCGAAATCGTCATCGTGCGCACCACCGACCCGTCCATCGGCCCGGGAGTCAAGCGGAACGCCGGCCTGAAGGCGATCCGCGGTGAACTGGTTTATTTTTTGGACGACGATTCCGTCGCGCCGCGGGACAATGTGCGCCGCGCGCTCAAGCATCTCTCCGACCCGGCCGTGAAACTAGTGGGCGGTCCGAATGTCTGTCCAACCGATGCGCCGCGGTTCGAGCGGGTTTTGGGTCTGGTGATGGGCAGTTGGCTGGCGTTCGGTCCCAGTTGCGCGCGTTATCGGCCCGTCGGCAAACTCCGCGCCGGTGGCGAGAAGGAATTGATTTCCTGCAACCTCATTGCCCGCCGGGACGCCGTGCTGGAGGTGGGTTTCGATCCCAAATTATGGCCGAACGAGGAAAACGCCATGATGGACGGCGTGAAACAACGCGGCGGCAAGTTGCTTTACGATCCTGAATTTATTGTCCATCGCTGTCCGCGGCGCGACCTCCGCGCGTACACGAGAATGTTGCTTTTCTACGGCGGCGGGCGGGCGCACCAATTCCGCCTGCACCCGACCGCCGACTCGCTGCCTAATTTCATTCCGCCGTTGTTTTGCCTCTATTTGCTGGCGCTGCCTTTTTTACTCGCGGCCTTCTGGTCCGTAAAAGCGGTCGTGCTGCTGTCATTATTGCCGCTCGCACTTTACCTGCTGGTCGTCCTGGTGCAGACGATGTGCGTGGCCGCCCGGAGCAATCTGGCACTGGCCGTGCTGGCCCTGCCTTTGATGATTTTGACCAATATTCTTTACGGCTTGGGTTTCTGGCGCGGTTTGGTTATAAAAATCGCACCACCACCGCCGGCGGCGGAAAAAGACATCCGGTTCGAAACCGTTCCGGTGTGAGGGTGAACCATCAAGACCGAACAGCCATCGTAGCATGAAGATAGCCATCCTGTGCGGCGGGCAGGGGACCCGCTTTCGCGAAGTTAGCGAGGTCCTTCCCAAGCCGATGGCGCCCATCGGCGAGCGCCCGATCCTCTGGCACATCATGAAAATTTACTCGGCGCACGGATGTAACGAGTTCGTGTTGCTGCTCGGCTACAAGGGCGACCGCATCCGCGAATTTTTCCTGAATTATGCTGTGCATACCAATGGCGCGACGGTGGCGGTGGGTGGGCAGGATCCCAATTGCCTGGTCATCAATCAACCCGGCTCCGAGCCCTGGCGCGT
>JAJPJM010000128.1 GCA_021324235.1 Verrucomicrobiota bacterium | reverse complement strand
TTGACCTGGCTCTGCCTGAACCAATACGGCGCGTTCAATTCGCCGGTATGGTTCAACGTCGGTTTGTATCATCAATACGGCGTGGGCAAAAATTCCGGCAAAGGCAACTGGTTTTACAACCGCAAGGCGCAACAGGCCGAACGCGCGACGACCCAGTACGAATATCCCCAAGGCAGCGCCTGCTTCATTCAGTCGGTCGAGGACAACATGGAAGACATCATGCGCCTCGCCCACAGCGAAGCCATGCTCTTCAAGTACGGGTCCGGCACGGGCACGGACCTTTCCCCGCTCCGTTCCGCCCGCGAAAAGCTCAGCGGCGGCGGCCGGCCCAGCGGCCCGATGAGTTTCCTGAAGGTTTATGACCAGGTCGCCAACGTTGTGAAATCCGGCGGCAAGACCCGGCGAGCAGCCAAGATGAATACCTTGCGCGACTGGCACGGTGACATCGAGGAATTCATCGACGCCAAGCAAAAAGAGGAAAAGAAGGCCTGGGCGCTCATCGAACAGGGTTACGACGGTTCCTACAACGGCGACGCCTATGGCAGTGTGATGTATCAGAACGAAAACCTGTCCGTGCGCGCCAGTGATGAATTCATGCAAGCCGCGCTCGCGGGCAAGGAATGGCAGACGCGCGCCGTCACCACCGCCAAGCCGCTCGAAAAAAAGGACGCCGCCAAACTGCTCTACAAAATCGCCGAAGGCACTTGGATTTGCGGCGACCCGGGCATGCAATACGACGGCGCGATCCAGAAATGGCACACGTGCAAGGGCACCGAGCCGATTCATTCCACCAATCCGTGCAGCGAATACGTCTTCCTCAACAACACCGCCTGCAATCTCGCGTCGCTCAATTTGATGAAGTTCAAGCGGGAAGACGGCACCTTTGATGTCGAACGGTTCAAAGCCGCCGTGCGTATCTACATCACCGCGCAGGAAATCATCGTGGACAATGCGAGTTACCCGACCAAGGACATTGCTGAAAATTCGCATATTTACCGCACGCTCGGTCTGGGTTACGCCAATCTCGGCTCGCTTTGCATGAGTTACGGTTTGCCGTATGACAGCGATGAAGGCCGCGCCCTCGCCGGCGCCATCACGGCGATCATGACCGGCCATGCCTATGAGCAAAGCGCGGAAATCGCCGCCGGCATCGGTCCGTTTCCGGGCTACCGCGACGCCCGTTGTGCGCACGTTTCCAGGCCGCTCAAGCCGGACAACATCGAATCCACGCTCGGCGTCATTCAATTGCATCGTGACGCCGTGGAGAACATCCATCCGAGCGAGGAATTCGGTTATCTCAAAGAGGAGGCCCGCAAGACCTGGGAAGGCGCGCTGGCCCGGGGCCGGCGGCACGGCTATCGCAACGCCCAGGTCACCGTGCTGGCGCCGACCGGCACGATCGCGTTTCTGATGGATTGCGACACCACCGGCGTCGAACCCGACATTGCGCTCGTCAAATACAAGCTGCTGGCCGGCGGCGGCATGTTGAAGATTGTCAATCGCGGCGTGCCGGATGCGTTGCGCCGGCTCGGTTACGCCGAGGCGGGGATCAAGAATATCATCGCGCACATTGAAAAATTCGACACGATTGAAGATGTCGAGGAGAACGGCCGGAAAATTCAAAGCGGCCTCAAGCCGGAGCATCTGCCGGTTTTTGACTGCGCGTTTAAACCCTATAAAGGCAAGCGCAGCATTCATTATCTGGCGCACTTGAAGATGATGGCCGCCGCGCAACCGTTCATCAGCGGCGCCATTTCCAAGACCGTCAACATGCCGAGGGAGTGCACGGTGGAGGAAATTCGCGACACCTATGTGCAGGCGTGGAAGATGGGACTCAAATGTGTGGCCATTTATCGCGACGGCTCGAAACGTTCGCAGCCGCTGAACACTCAAAAAACCAACGACGGCGGTGAAAAAGTCTCCCCCGAGGCCGCGCCGTTGGTATCCCGCATCAAGGAGCTCGAAACCGAAATGACCGGATTGCGGGCCGAAGCCGGGAAGCCGCTGCGCCGCCGCCTGCCGGAAACGCGCACGGCGGTGACGCACAAATTCGACATTGCCGGCCACGAAGGTTATCTCACCGTCGGATTGTTCGGGAACAACCAGCCCGGTGAATTGTTCATCACCATGGCCAAGGAAGGTTCGACCATCGGCGGGTTGATGGATGCCATCGGTACACTGACCAGCATGGCGCTGCAATACGGCGTGCCGCTCGAAGCGCTCGTGAAGAAATTCGCCCACCAGCGATTCGAACCGAGCGGTTTCACGAAAAATCCGGAAATCCGCAACGCGGCCTCCATCACGGACTATGTATTTCGCTGGATGGCGCTGCAATTCATTCCCAGTTACCGCGAAAACCTCCTGGCAGCGCGCAATCAACCGGAACTGGCCATGCCGGGATTGCTGGAAGAGGAAAAAAAAAAGGTAAACCGCCCGGTGCCTGAGTTGCCGATTGCCGAGGACGCTGACGTCATCGAAGTCAAAACCAGCAATGGCAACGGCAGGGGGAATGGCCACCCGGCGCCGGCCGAGCGGGTCGTCAAAAATTTAAGCGATTCCGTCGCGCACTTCCAACAGGACGCGCCGACGTGTCCGAATTGCGGTCACGTGGCCGTGCGCAACGGCGCGTGTTACAAGTGTCTGAATTGCGGCGAAAGTCTCGGCTGCTCTTGAGGAACCGGGCCGTAGCACCGGCCGGAGAATTTGTTTTTTCTCCGGCCTTTTCATTTCCCGGCACTTGATTATTCTGCACCCATGAGCGAGACGACTTCCTTCATGCGCGAGGATCCCTGGCGCATCTTCCGCATCATGGCCGAATTTGTGGATTCCTTTCAGACGCTTTCCCGGGTTGGCCCCGCGGTCACCATTTTCGGCTCCGCGCGGACGCGCCCGAACGACAAATATTACCGCGCCGCGGCCGCGATCGCCAAAGGGCTGGCGCAGCACAATCTCGCCGTTATTACTGGTGGCGGACCAGGTATCATGGAAGCCGCGAACAAGGGCGCCGCCCAGGGCGGCGGCAAATCCATCGGCCTCAACATCGAATTGCCCCGCGAGCAAGCCGGCAATCGTTTTACCAATCTGCCATTGCATTTTCATTATTTTTTTTCGCGCAAGGTCTGCTTCGCAAAATACAGCCTCGGCTTCGTCTTTATGCCCGGCGGGTTTGGCACGCTCGATGAGTTTTTCGAAATCGTCACGCTCGTACAAACGGAGCGCATTCCGCAATTCCCCCTCATCCTGTTCGGGCGCGACCACTGGAGCGGGCTGCTGCGCTGGATGAAGGCGGAATTGCAGGACCAGAACAAACTCATCGGTCCTGGCGACCTTGATCTCATCGCCTTGACCGACAACCCGCAGGAAGCTGTTGATATTATTTTGGACTACGAACGCCGCGTCGGCCATCCCGGCGTGCCCCCCAAGGCGTTTGCCTGATCAACCATGCGCCCGCTGATCCAGGAAACCGCCGCCGCCCACACGCCGGAATCACTCATCAAAAATTTGCGGGGTGAGAACGGTATCGTCTTGTTGCGAACCTCGGCCTTTGACCTGCCATCGGCGCGGTATTCATTGGTTGCCGCGAATCCGTTTCTTACTTTCCGTTCCTTCGGCTCGCGCTGCGAAATCACCCGATGCCGGACCCCGAACCCCGGACGCCAAGTTCAGTTTGGCAACCCGTGGCAGGTGCTGGACGCCCTGATGTCGCGGTTTGAATTGCTGGACGAAATCGATCTGCCGTTTCCGCTCGGCGGCTGTTTTGGTTATTGGGGTTACGATCTGAAAAATTTCACGGAACCGAAACTCCCGCGCCGCGCCGTGAACGACCTGGAGCTGCCCGATTGCCACGTGGGTTTCTATGACAGCCTGGTGGTGTTTGACCATCAGCTCGGCAACGTTTGCGTCGTTTCCACCGGTCTCGACGCCGACGGCTCGCGCAGCGAGAAGCGGGCAAAGGAACAAATGGCGTTCTGGCAAGAGAAACTGGCAATCGGAGCGCCGGCCTCCGGCCCGGCGCGAGAATATGATTGGCAGCTCCAGGCCGGGCCGGAGGCCGGCGCTCCAGGTTCCAATCTGTCCCGCACGGCATTCATTGCCGCGGTCGAGCGCGCCCAGCGTTACATTCGCGCGGGCGACATTTATCAGGTCAACCTTTCGCAACGACTCACCGTGCCCTGCCCCTTGTCCGGCTGGCAGCTGTTCGAGCGGTTGAGTTCGGTTTCACCCGCTCCCTTTTCGGCGTTCTTCGACTTCGGCGATTTCCAGACCGTGTCGTCGTCGCCGGAATTGTTTTTACGCCTGAGCGGTTCGCACATTCAAACCAAGCCCATCAAGGGCACGCGCCCGCGGGATGCCGACCCGACCCGCGACGCGCAGCTCGCCTACGAACTCCAGACCAGCGCCAAGGAGCTCGCCGAACTGGTGATGATCACCGATTTGTTGCGCAACGATCTCGGCAAGGTTTGCGAGTTCGGTTCCGTGCAGGTGCCGGAGCTGGCGCGGCTGGAACGCTTTGCCCAGGTGCAACATCTGGTCTCCACCGTCGAGGGAAGGTTGCGGCCGGACGTGACCCATTTTGCCGCGCTGGCCTCATGTTTTCCCGGCGGCAGCATTACCGGCGCGCCGAAGTTTCGCGCCATGGAAATCATCGATGAACTGGAGCCGATCGCGCGCGGGCCTTACTGCGGCTGCCACGGCTATCTCGGGTTCAACCGCGAAAGCCAGTTGAGCATCACCATCCGCACGGCCATATGCAAAGATGGTCTCGCGCATTTCAGCGTCGGCGCCGGCATTGTGGCCGATTCGAATTCTGAAGCGGAATATGAGGAGACGCTGGCCAAGGCTGCCGGTTTTCTAGCGGCATTACCGATGAAAGCTCCACCTCTTCCGGCGAAACATTTCCGGGAATCTGAATTCAATTCCTGAAAACCGGGAAATCGGTGGATAAATATTTCGGCTCGCGGAACCGTCCCATTTTGGATAATGGGAGGGCATTAGGAACACATGATCACCTTTCTCAACGGCCAGTTTGTGCCCGAAGCGCAGGCGGTCATTCCGGTCAATGACCGTGGTTTCATGTACGGCGACGGGCTTTTCGAAACCGTGCGCGTTGTGAACGGCCGGCCGTTCCGTCTGGCGCAACATCTGGAACGCATGATCCGCGGCGCGGATTTCCTGAAAATAAAACCGCCGTTTGCGCCGAAGGAATTGCAGGCATTCGCGGAACAACTCATCGAACAAAACCAGCTGCCGGAGGCGATTTTACGCGTGACCCTGACCCGCGGGCCGGGCGAGCGCGGGTACACGCCGGGCGCGGCAGGCAAACCGACCGTGGTCATGACATTGCACGCCGCACCCTCATCTGAAAGTCCGGTTCATTGGAGTTTAATCACGTCTGCTTTCCGGGTGCCGGCCGCCAATCCGTTGTCGTCGTTCAAGACCTTGAACAAGCTCACGCACGTCATGGCGCGCGCCGAGGCGGTGGCCCGGGATGCGGATGAAGCGCTGCTGATCAACACGAACGGTGAAGTGGCGGAAACCGCCAGCGGCAATTTGTTCTGGGTCTATGACGACAAGATTTGCACGACGCCGACGGGCCGCGGGGTGCTGCCGGGCATCACGCGGGCAGTGGTGCTGGAAATCTGCCAGACCCTGGGCTTGCTGACGAATAAACGGGTGATCAAGCCCGAGGCGCTGAGAAATTCCGAAGGCATTTTTGTCACGCAAAGCGCATTGGGGATTGTCCCGGTGGCGGCGTTCGACGGGGAGCCGATATCCCCCTCGCCGCTGGTAGACCAGATTTTCTCCGCGTATCGCGAATTGCTGACCAAACCCTAGGCCTCGACAATGACATCGGGGCTTTTCACCCGGATTCCCGGACACGAACCACCGAAACAGCGGGACACCGAAAGGTTTAATAATCCGCATTAGTCACCATCAAATCGCTCGAACGCCCTTGAAATACAGGGCATTGGAGGCGTAGGTTGAGTTGGAAACGGCGGAGCCGAAGTGGAAGAGCGTCGCCGGCTTGAAACCGTTGAGGCAGTTTATGGGCGAAACAAAAATCCAACGGGTACCCGAGGCCTTCTGCGAGCGGAAAGGCGGGGGCATCCGCAATCCGCCACACCAACCCTTCCAGACCGGGACGTTGTTATGATTGAAACCCGCAGTGTTGATCCCTGCCTGTCATTCATCAGCAGCCAGTTGCAATCTGCCGGCGAGGCCGGAGTGCGCGCCGAAACCGGGGTTTGCCGGGCGGTGACCCTCTCCCGGCAGACCGGCTGCGGAGCACTGGTGGTGGCCGAGAAGCTGGCGCATTATTTGCAGCAACATTCCAAGCGCGCCCTGGCTTGGACCATCTTTGACCGCAACCTCATCGACAAGGTTCTGGAGGACCATAATTTGCCCGCTTATCTGGCCAAGTTCCTGCCCGAGGACCGGATCTCGCAACTCGAGGATTTCCTCGATGAAATATTTGAGGTCCATCCTCCGGTGCGCACCATCGTCCACCAGACGGCGGAGACGATGCTCAAACTGGCCGCGTTGGGTAATGCGATCCTTATCGGCCGCGGGGGCAACGTGGTGACGTCCCGCTTGCCGGACGTGCTGCACGTGCGTCTCGTGGCGCCCCTGGAGAAACGCGTCGAGCACGCCCATAAATACTACAACCTGACCAAGGCGGCAGCACACCAGTTCTGCCTCACGGAAGACCGGGGCCGCGCCCGTTATCTGAAGAAATACTTCAACGCCGACATCAACGATCCGCTCCTCTACCACATGGTCATCAACACCGGGGAGATGAATTATGACGCCGCGGCAAAGGTGATCGGTGAAGCGGTTTTGCATCCGGTCTAAGCCAATGACCCCAAGGGCATTAAGCGGTTATTGGCCGTTTTCCGAGTTCAGTCTTGGGTTGGCGCATTGACTGTGGCTTAATCCCGCCGTGCCTCACGACACCCGGCATCATTTAAACCCTGCACGGCGCAATAAACGCGACGGTGGATTGTGGCTGCTCGTGGCCGGCGTCCTCGTCTTGCTGGCCGGACTCTGGTGGCGACACGAACATCCAGGGAAAATTGCCCGGCCCCCCACCGTCACCGCCGCGAAGCGGACACCACCGCTGGTTTTGACGCGCCAATCGCCGGGCGATTTTCCGCGGCCGGTTCATGACGTGCTGGAAGCGCAAATTGCGCTGGCGCGCCGGGCGATTTCGCCGGGTTCCCTTGACAGCGCACTCGGTTCCCAGACCCGCGAGGCGATCACGGTTTTTCAACAAACCCAGAACCTGCCCGGGACCGGCCGGCTCGACCCCAACACGTGTGCCCGGCTCACGCTCGACGCGCCGTTGCTGACCACCTACACCGTGACGACAAATGACCTGGCGCGTCTCCAGCCCATCGGTAAAACGTGGCTGGCCAAATCACAGCAAACAGCGCTGGATTTCGAAACGGAACTCGAACTGGTGGCTGAAAAGAGTCATGCGAATCCCAAATTGATTCAGCGGCTTAATCCGGGAGTCAATTGGACAAACGTCGCGCCGGGCACGGCCTTGAAAATTCCCGACGTGGACTATCCTGTGCCGACGGACAAGGCGGCGTTCGTCGTCATCCATCTCGACGAAAAATATCTGGAGGCATTCGGGTTGGAAACGAACCTGATGGCACATTTCCCCTGCAGCATCGCGGCCAAAGTCGAGAAACGGCCGGTGGGCGAACTGCACGTCGTCGTCATCGCACCGAACCCGAATTATACCGTGGACCCCGAACTTTTCCCCGAATCCCCGGAGTTGGAGACCATAGGCCACAAGCTGATTCTGCCGCCCGGGCCGAATAATCCCGTCGGCGTGGCCTGGATCGGCCTGGACAAGACCGGTTACGGCATTCATGGCACGCCCAACCCCGAACAAATCGGACGCACGGAATCGCACGGTTGTTTCCGGCTGGCGAATTGGGACGCCGAATACCTGATGCAACTGGCGTGGACCGGCATGCCGGTACTGGTGGAACCTTGACCGGGAATTGAACTTGCACCCGGCTAATGCTTGAGTTAAGAATTCACCATCAGACCTGACGCAGGGACGCACCGGGCCGGGATGGCGTTAACCAAAGAACCAGCCGCATGGTTCAAATCGTGAACGGCCAGGCACCGGAACCCCACCGCAGACTGAGGTGACGATGCCGAAATCCTCCAAAAACCCGGAGGCCCGGGAAAAAAATCCGGAGCCGCCGCAACTCATCGATGAACGTTTCAAACTGATCGCGCGCGCGACGAATGACGTGTTTTGGGACTGGGATCTGGAAACCAACGCGGTGTGGCGCAGCGAAGGCGCCAGTAAAACCTTCGGATATCCCCCGGACGAACTGGTTTCGGACATCCATATCTGGATTCAGCGCATTCACCCGGAAGATCGAAGCCGGGTGCAGGAAAGCATCCAGGCGGCCATCACCAGCGGCCGGGAATTCTGGCGGGCGGAATACCGCTTCCGGTGCAAGGATGGTTTGTATGCGGCAGTGCTGGATCGCGGTTATGTGGTTCACAACGCGAAGGGCAAACCCGTGCGCATGGTCGGCGCCCTTTCGGACATTTCCCGACCGAAGGAGATGGAAACCAAACTGAAGGAAGATCGCAACCTGCTCCGCACGCTGGTGGACAACCTGCCGGACTACATCTACGCCAAGGACATGGCCACGCGAAAAACGTTGTCCAACGCCGCCGACGTTCAGGCTTTGGGTTGCACGAGTGAAGCCGAGGTCCTGGGTAAAACTGATTTCGATTTTTTCCCCAGGGAAATCGCGGAACAACTTTATAAAGATGACCTGGAGGTGTTGAAAGGACATCCCCATATCAATCGCGAGGAAAAAATCGTCAATTCCAAGGGTGATGTCTTTTGGACGATCACCACCAAGGTCCCCCGGCGGGATGCCGCCGGCAACATCATCGGCCTCGTCGGCGGCGGGCGCGACATCACCCAACAAAAGGAGGCGGAACTCAAATTGATGGCTGAACGCAACCTGTTGCGCGCCGTCATCGACAACCTGCCGGACGCCATTTACGCCAAGGACGCCGAGGCGCGCAAGACCCTGACCAACAAGGCCGATTTAAGCAACCTGGGATGCGCGAGCGAGGCCGAGGTGCTGGGCAAAACTGATTTTGACATCTTTCCCCACAACATCGCCGCGGCATTTTTTGCCGACGATCAGGCGGTGCTTAAAACCGGGCAGCCGGTCGTCAACCGGGAAGAGAAAGTGGTCAGGCCGGATGGCGGCATCCGGTGGCTCCTCACCACGAAAGTCCCGTGGTACAATGCCGCCGGCAAAACCATCGGTCTGGTCGGCATCGGCCGCGACATCACCGATAAAAAACATCTGGAGGAACAATTCTTGCGGGCCCAGCGGCTGGAAAGCATCGGCCGCCTGGCCACCGGCATCGCCCACGACCTGAACAACATCCTCGCACCCATCCTGATTTCCACCACGTTGCTGCGACAAAAGATCCGGGACGATGAAGGTTTGGAGATGCTGGCCCGGGTCGAGGCGAGCGCCAAACGGGGAGCCGACATTGTCAGACAGGTGTTGGGCTTCGGCCGCGGCCTGGAAGGCCAGCGGATGCCGGTGAATCCCCAGTTGCTCATCAAGGACGTTACCCATATCACCACGGAAACCTTCAGCAAAGCCATTCACGTCGAAACCGCCGTCGATCCGGACGTCGGGTTCGTTTCCGGTGACATTACGCAATTGCACCAGGTCCTGCTCAATCTTTGTGTCAACGCGCGCGACGCCATGCCCCAGGGCGGCAAATTAACGTTGCGGGTGCGCAATTTTGTCGCCGATGCTCTTTTCGCCAGCCGGAACCCGGAAGCCAAACCGGCCACATATGTGCTGTTTGAGGTAACGGACACCGGCCATGGCATTCCGCCGGAGGTTCGTGACCGGATTTTTGAACCTTTCTTTACCACGAAGGAACTTGGCAAGGGCACCGGCCTGGGCCTGTCCACGACCCTCTCCATTATCAAAAGCCACGGCGGTTTTATCACGGTGGAAAGTGAACCCGAAAAAGGTTCCTCGTTCCAAGTTTATCTGCCGGCAATGCCCCCGGGCGACCTGGATAAAGTCCAACCCAAAGCGAGCCGCTGATCCGGCAACCGTTCCGTCGCCGGTGCCGGTCGGCGGTAAAGCCGTCGGGCGATTCCAAAAAGGCGGTCAAATTATCATTGCCCGCAGGCGGGCTTTGACCTAATGGTTAGGCAAACTTAACAAAGGGAAAATATGCCTGTGATACTGATTTTTATTGTCATCGTGCTGGTGGTGCTGCTGGGCCTCATCGGCTTCGTCATCGGCGGTTACAACAAACTGGTCACGCTGCGCAACCGGTTCAAGAATGCCTACGCGCAAATTGATGTCCAGCTCAAGCGCCGCTACGACCTGATCCCCAACCTCGTCGAGACCGCCAAGGGTTACATCAAACACGAACGCGAGACGCTCGAAGCCGTCACCCAGGCGCGCAACATCGCTTACGCCGCCGCGAAGGCCGCCGCCGCCAACCCGGGCGACGCCGGCGCCATGAAAAGTCTCGGCACCGCCGAAACCGGCCTCGGCGGCACGTTGAGCCGCCTGATGATGGTTTCCGAAGCCTACCCGGATCTGAAGGCAAACCAGAACATGATGCAACTTACCGAGGAATTGACCTCGACCGAAAACAAAATCTCCTTTGCCCGGCAGGCGTACAACGACTCGGTCATGGCTTATAACACCGACCGTGAAGTTTTCCCCAGCAACCTCATCGCCGGCATGTTCAATTTCGGCCCGGCGGAACTGTTCGTCATCGACAAGCCGGAGCAAAAGGACGCGCCGAAAGTATCGTTTTCATAAATCGTGGGAGGGACGGCAAAAGGCCGTCCTCAATTAATTTCTGGGACGGCGAAAGCCGTCCCACCCCAAATGGATTTTTTCGCGCAGCAGGATAAGACCCGCCGCAAAACCAAGGCGCTCGTTTTCTATTTCATACTCGCGGTAGCGGCGCTGATTGTCGCCGTCTATTTCGCCTCGCTGATCATCTTTACCGGCGCCCAATCGCACTTCCATCGTTATGGCGAGGAACCAGCCTTCGCACTGTGGAACCCGCGAGTGTTCCTCGGCGCGGCCGCCGGCGTGCTGGCAGTCATCCTCATCGGCAGCAGCTACAAAACCATGGCGCTGGCCCAGGGTGGCAGTGTGGTGTCCGAAATGATGGGCGGCCGGCCGATCAACCTGAACACGAATGATCCTGACGAACGCAAACTGCTTAACGTGGTCGAGGAAATGGCCATCGCCTCCGGCGTGCCCGTGCCGCCGGTCTATGTCATGGACACGGAGGACGGCATTAACGCCTTCGCCGCCGGCCATAAACCCGGCGACGCGACCATCACCGTAACGCGCGGCTGCATGAAATTGCTTTCGCGTGATGAATTACAGGGGGTGATCGGCCACGAATTCAGTCATATTCTGAACGGCGACATGCGGCTCAACCTCCGGCTCATGGGCATCATCTTCGGCATCCTCTGCCTCGCCATCATCGGGCGCATTCTGTTGCAGACGGCGCGCGGCGGCGGGCGCGGGCGCGGGCAAAACCCCCTGCCACTGCTCGGTTTGTTGTTGCTGGTCGTCGGCTATATCGGCGTTTTCTTCGGGCGCCTCATCCAGGCCGCCGTCAGCCGCCAGCGCGAATTCCTCGCCGATGCCTCGTCCGTTCAATTCACACGTAATCCGGGAGGCATCACCGGCGCGTTGAAAAAAATCGGCGGCCTGGGTGAAACGGGTTCGCGCCTCAGCCACGCGCACGCCGAGGAACTGTCGCACATGTTTTTTGGAAATGGTGTCAGCGAACCCTTCATCGGACTGCTCGAAACCCATCCGCCGCTCGCGGACCGCATCCGGGTTTTTGACCCGGCTTTCGACGGAAAATTTTCTTACGTCCGTTACGACGGGCGCGACCGGCCGCCCGAAGCGATTTCAACCCCGAAACGCCAGCCCCTGCCGAACCTTTTCGGGACCGTGCTTGGCGGCGCCATCCTCGCTTCCGGTGACGCCGACCAACCGCCGGTCATCCGGTCACACTCCGTTCTGCCGAATCTCGGGAATCCCACGCCGCTGCATCTCAAATACGCCGAGCAGTTGCGCGATTCGTTGCCCGACAGCGTCAAGGCCGCCGCGCGCGCGCCGCTCGATGCCGTCGCGCTGATTTACGCGATGCTGTTGAGTCCCGACGAAAAGGAGCGTGCCACGCAGCTGGCGGGGCTCGCCCAGCGGGTCGATACGGCGATTCAGCAAAAAACCGGCGCGCTGTTTCCCGATGTCACCCGGGCCGCCGCGCATGCGCATTTGCCCATGATCAACCTCGCCCTGGGCGCGTTGCGGCAGTTGACCGCCGACCAGTTCGCGCAATTCTCGCAGACGCTCCAATGGCTCATTGAAAGCGATGGCAAGGTGGAATTGTTCGAGTTCGTTCTCCAAAAAATCGTGTTGCACCACCTGGGTCCGCAATTCGATCAGGGCCGGCGCGACGTGGTGCAATACTACTCCATCAAGCCGCTGGTGCCGGATTGCGCCGTGCTGCTTTCGGCGCTGGCGAACGTTGGCAGCAACGACGCGGCCGAAATTCAAAAGGCCTTTACGACCGGCATGCCCTATCTGCGCGCACCGGATGAGACCGTTCTGGTGCTGCTCCCGCGCGAACAATGCGATGTAAAGCAAATAGACGTTGCGCTCAATCGCCTCGCGCTGGCCGTGCCGACGATCAAGAAAAACCTGATCGAAGCCTGCATCCACACCGTCGGCGCCGACGGCGTCATTCTGGAAGCGGAAGCCGAACTGCTCCGCGCAATTGCCGACACACTGGATTGCCCGATGCCGCCGTTCGTGGCGGGAGAGTAAAAACCAAATGCGGATCAACCGCCGACAGTTCCTCCAAACCGCCGGGGCGGCAGGTTTGACGCTTGCGGCAGCCCCGCTGCCGGCGTTCCCAAACCTTCCCGTCCGCCTTGACCGCCGCGCGCTGGTGCGCCGTCACCATCCGGTCGTGACGCAATTCGATCCCTGCTCCGCCCTGTCGATCGGCAATGGCGAATTTGCCTTCACCGCCGACGTGACCGGATTGCAGACTTTTTCCGCCGAATGCGAAAACCAATTCCCGCTCTGCACCACGTCGCATTGGGCCTGGCACACCCTGCCTTTGCCCGCCGGGCTTGACCCCGGGGCTTTTCGCTACCGGGACTACGACACGTATGGCCGCTCCGTCGGTTACGCCACGAGTGCAACGGGACAGGAAGCCCTATTCGACTGGCTGCGCGAAAACCCCCACCGTTTCCATCTTGGCCGCATCGGCCTGATTTTGAAAAAATCCGACGGTTCGGCCGCCGCGCCGGCCGATTTGCAAAAAATCCACCAGACGCTCGATCTGTGGCGAGGGCTGCTGGACAGCCGGTTTGAACTCGAAGGCCAACCGGTCCAGGTCCAGAGCTGCTGCCATCCCGAACTGGACCTGATCGCGGTGCGCATCGTCTCGCCTCTGCTGGCAAGCGGCCGGCTGCGAGTCCTGCTCGCCTTTCCTTATGCTTCGCCGGGCATGAGCATGGCCGACTGGAACCATCCGGAACGGCACACGACGACGCTTTCGCGCCCGGCAAAAAACCGCGCCGAATTCGCGCGCACGCTGGACACGACCGAATACCGGGCGGGTTGGCAATGGACCGACGGCGGGGATTTGACGCAACGCGCGGAACACGAATTTTTACTGGGCTCGAAAACGGGGGAAACCCTTGAATTCGTCAGCTTGTTCTCGCCGGCAGCATTTGCCGGGGAATTGCCGGGCGTCGACCAAACCCAATCCGCCGCTGAACAACATCGCCAACAATTCTGGAACCGCGGCGGGGCGATTGACCTGGGGGACAGCGCCGATCCGCGCGCCGCCGAACTGGAACGGCGCATCGTGCTTTCGCTCTACAATACGTCGCTGCACTGCGCCGGTTCGCTGCCTTCGGCGGAAACCGGGCTGTTGTGCAACAGTTGGTATGGAAAATTTCACCTGGAAATGCACTGGTGGCACAGCGTGCATTTTACCGCCTGGAACCGCTTCGCGTCTTTTGAAAGATCCGCCCGCCTCTACGAACATATTCTGCCGGCCGCCCGCGAGATCGCCCGCCGGGAGGGTTATCGTGGCGCGCGCTGGCCGAAAATGATTGGCCCGGATGGACACGATTCGCCTTCATCCATCGGTCCGCTGCTCCTCTGGCAACAACCGCACCCGATTTACTACGCCGAACTTTGTTATCGTGAACTGCCGGACCAGAAGACCCTGACCCGCTGGCGGGACATCGTTTTTGAATCGGCGGAATTCATGGCGTCCTACGCCGAGTTCGTCCAAAAACGAAATCAATTCGTGCTCGGTCCGCCGCTGAAGACCGTTTCCGAAAATACCGACGCCCGCACCACCATCAACCCGGCCTTTGAGCTGGCCTACTGGCGGTTTGGTTTGCGCGTCGCACAAACCTGGCGCGAGCGGCTGGGACTGCCTCGCGAACCACATTGGGACCGGGTCTTGAAAAACCTTTCACCGTTGCCCACCCGGGACGGTGTTTATCTGATGCAGGAAGGCATGACCGACACCTACACCCAATGGAATTGGGAACACCCGGCGATGCTGGGCGCCTTCGGCATGTTACCCGGCGATGGCGCGGATGCCGGCACCATGCGCCGCACGGTGCGGCGCGTGCGGGAAACCTGGCAATGGGATCGCGGTTGGGGTTGGGATTTTCCGATGGCCGCCATGGCCGCCGCGCGTTCCGGCCAGCCGGAACTGGCACTGGATTTTCTGATGCTGGACACGCCGAAAAACCGCTACCTGCCCAACGGGCACAATTATCAACGCCCCGATCTGCCGGCTTATTTGCCGGCCAACGGCGGTTTGCTGGCGGCCACGGCCATGATGTGTGCCGGCTGGACCGGCGGCCCGATTGAATCAACGCCCGGTTTTCCGAACAACAGCCAATGGTCCGTCCGCTGGGAAAATCTGCGGCAATGGATGTGAGGAGTGCCAAGTGACGAGCGACGTGTGGCCCGCAAGGTGATTTTGACTCACGTCATTCGCGTACCGTTGCCTTTAACTGCGATTTGAACGCTTCCACGATTTTCGCGTGCGCGGCGTTGACCTCGGCATCGGTGAGCGTCTTGTCAGCCGCTCGATAGGTAAACGCATAGGCCATGCTCTTTTGGCCTTCAGGGACATTCTTTCCGTGGAACACGTCGAACAACTCGACGTTGGCCAAATTGGTGGCTTTTGCTTGTTTCACCGTCTGCAAAACAGCGTCGTGCGTTGTCGTCTCCGGCACCAGCATCGCCACGTCGCGACGAATGGCCGGGAATGGCGGCAGCGATTTGAACGATTTGGTTGGATTCCGCCGCGCCAGTAGTTGGTCCAGATTCAGTTCCGCCAGCAACACGGCGTCCCGCAAATCGTATTTCTTGGCCAACCTGGAAGAAAGTTGGCCGATTTCGCCCAATGACAGTTTCCCACCGAGCGTAATAGCCGCCGATTCGAGGAACAGTGCCGTGCTTTCGGCTCGTTTGGTAAACGTCACGCCGCGAACGCCGAATTGCTCGAAAAATTCCTCCAGCAAGCCCTTCAAATCGTACGCATCGAACTTCACATCGCGGTCGTCACCGCTCCAAAACGGCAGGTGGCGCCGCCCCGTCAACGCAACGGCCACACGGCGTTCCTCATGCGATTTTCCATTCGCTTGCGTAAACACCCGCCCGATCTCAAACAACGCCACGTCGTAATTTTTGCGGCTGAGGTTGTGCTGCAGCGAATGAATCAATCCGGGCAACAGGCCCGGCCGGAGGACGTCCATGTCCGAACTCAATGGGTTCGCCAGCATCACGAATTCCGAATTCCGAATTCCGAATTCCGAATTTGAAATGAGGGTCTGTCCCTGCGCTTCATTCAATCCCAGTCCGCTCAAGATCCGGCGCGCCTCGGCTATCTGGTCGTGGACCGCATCAAACGCATTCGTGCCAATCGCACCACGCGGCGGGGTGGCTGGAATTTTGTC
>JAJPJM010000121.1 GCA_021324235.1 Verrucomicrobiota bacterium | reverse complement strand
CTGGATTTTTTACAACAAATGGTGCGCGTGAAGTATTAAAGCACAAGGCAGCAACCGTTTTTTCCTTGTAAGCAACATTTATGGTTTGCAAATCAGGTGTGATGCCGTCGAAATGAGATTGAACAGTTGAAAACCAGCTTGATAGTTCTTGACGGTTTGCACCTACGACGCCCTTTTCTTCGTCAACGCCGATTAGCCATAAAATACTTTCACCGCGTGCGGCGTTTGCATGTCCAGCAATCCTGCGGGCCGCCTTGGGCGCGTCCAGCCAGTCCGCCTTTAATTCGACAAGCGAATCTTCAATTGGAGAATGGTTTTCAACTTTTTCTAAGACCCGGAGCGCCCAAGCCTCTATTTCATTTGGCTTCATTGCTAAATCCGTTCGTCAGGTTGATTTATAGTCGCATGTTCACGACGCCACGGTATCTGCGCGATTTTGTAACCTTCTTTTCCATCTTCTGGATACCATACCGCATTGTTGGTTAGTACGGCCTCAGGACACAGATGTTCGATGACGTTGTGGGCAAAATATGCAGGAGCAGTGTGATCAAGATTGTAGGCATACCAGCTTTCATTAAGTCTATTTGCGGGGACAGGGCCTGCTACCCAATACCGAACGAAGAATGAATCTGCGATGGAAACGCAATTTATAATTCGACGACTTCGTTGCCTCGTTGAAGTGTACAGCCTTTCCAAGATTTCGTTTGCAACGAGTGCGCTGTCCAAGCCGTCAAAATCACTTTCGTAAAAGAACACACCAAAAAACCGTTTATCCATTTGGCCACACGGAATAATTTCGATGTTATCAGCAAGTTTTGAAAAGATGTCGGCCAATTCATGTTTGCGGGCTGTTGTTTTTACTTCGATCATTCCCCGAACCGAATCTGGCGTCACAATTACAAAGTCACCTTCTCGAAAAACGATGGGCTTCGTATTGTCGTACAGGAGAATGTCGATTTGGGTCGAAGTCTTTTCGGTCGTCACAACAAACCCATTTCCGATTCCCACGGTCAGGGGCAAATGCCGGCGAAGAACCGCCCGTATGATGCTTTCTTTCCATTCTCCATCAGACAACCAATGGTCGCCGATGTAATTGCGGACTCTGTTCTGTAACGAATTGATTTCGTCAGTGATTGAGCGAAAATATGCTTTGTTGTCCATAGCCTGTTATTCATTTTGAGCCTGGCTGCACGGGTCAGAATCCTGTAAAACTTCGCGCCGCACGGTTTTCGTTTCAAGACATTTCATTCTCTGAAGACCGCCCCAGTGCGGGACTCTGGGTCCAGTCCCACGCGGGGGCCGGGCTGGTAGGGTGGGCACGGGGCGGCTTCAAAAGGAAACTTCCGAATCGAAAATACACTGCGGCGCTGGCACCCCACGATACCGCACCGGAACCATTGGCCAGGTCATTACGCGCTATATTGGTGCTGACTAATTTGGTTTTTTCCGCCTGAGGTTTGTGTTTTCATAAAACAATGAGAAAGCATTGGGGAATGATTGTGGTTCTAGCAAGCATGTTGGTTTGTAAAATTGCTTCTGCACAGACAAACGCTGTCCTGTTTAGGTTGGATGATGAAACCAAACAGATATTACGGAAGGCAACGACGGACAGTTGGTTTAAGAAGGAAGCTTTCACCAGTGCATTGCTTGGTGGTTTAACAGCTATTGCAGCAGCGTGGCTTGCTTACAGGTGGGAGCTTCGCAAAGAACGGAAGGCCGAACAGGAATTTAATTGGCGCGTGTTAGACGCGATTCAGATTGAACTCAAAACATTGATGGAAATGTACGATTCCGGAACAGGTGCAAAAATCAAAGACCTCAAAGATGGGGAAACCTTTCCATATTGGCTTCATTTTACCCAGCGACATTTTGTTGTTTTTGAATCAAATGCGCTGCACATCGGCAAAATTGACCCCGAATTGGCCAGCCAGATTATCAGAGTTTATGAACTTCTTAAAGTATGGGTTGAAGGCGCAGGTATAAATAGCCACCATGTTAGAGACCAAAATCAAAATATTTTGGCTTTGAGAATACATCCCACGGACCATAATTTGCTCCAACAAAAGATTGAGATTCATTCACTCTTGGTTACCCAAGCCAAAGTGATGAAGGAACTGGACGGGAAGATTCGTTTTGAAGTGGGCGAATTTTTCAAGCGCTTTGATAAATTGAGGCAGCGGTAATTTCATTGCTCACAGATGAAATTTGATAATACGCTGCGTCGGCCAATGGCCTAGAAAGCGAGGCTGATTATGTTAGCCAAGTTTTTGAACAACCGGAAACACCCCAAGACGGGGATAACCACAGTCTCACGGTGAACCGAATGGTGGGTTTAGACAGAGACTTTTCGCTGCGAAAGCAGTGTGTGGGTGCGTGGCGTGGTTTGGTTTGTGCCTCTTAATCCCCACCCGTTAAGGGGCGCTTTTTGCTTCGGCAAAACGCGCCAGAACGTGGGTTATGATCTAATGGACCTGCTGGATCATCGCTGCCGGGGTGGGTAGAACCCGACGGTTAAAACTTCCGAACCAAATCACGAACCCGAACACCCAAGGCTCTGGCAATTTTTACAAGCGAATCCACTGTGGGTGATTCTTTGCCGCGTTCAACCCGGCTGATGAAAACCGTTGAAAGGTCAGCTTTTTCAGCCAGCTTTTCCTGACTGAATTTTGACTTTTTCCGTTGCGCACGGATTTCCTTGCCCAATTGAAGGCGATGGTCCTGTTTCGTTGGCACCGATGACCATAGGAACGAAACTGTTGGAATATGACCATGTCGTTAACGACCAGTTTTAACTTGACGTTTTTGCGACAACGGGTTGTTTTCTCAAACATGATTTGGCAAAACGATACCGCTTGCAGTGGTGACCCAACCAATCTGGTGGCGGTCCCGCTGGTTCTCAGAGTGACCGAATTTGCGGCGCGCTACGGTGTTAGTGCCCGCACCGTTTGGACTTGGCTGGCGGATGGCCTGCCGCATTACAAACTCAGTCCGCGCCAAACCCGTATTCCGCTCCGGGAAGCTGACGAATGGGTGACCAATAAATTTTTTCGTAAACGTAAGCGTTAATCTGCATCCCCCTAAAACAAAATATGAAAACAACCATTGATATAAAAAGCGCAGTGTTGGGTCTTGCAATTGGTATTGTGGCGATGTTGGCCATTGGTGCGGAAGAATCACCATCAAATCCAGTCGGCAGATACCAGGTTCAAACCTGCCCCGGAAATCCGAGCGGGTTCGCGGTGTTGGTGGATACCACAACGGGAAAGGTTTGGATGGGCAACGGCTCCGGCAACCAGCTTCGAAGTGACCTTGACTTCTTTGCCCCAAAACCAAACTGACCCAAGAATCCCGATTGTCGCGGAAAGGATAGCAGATGAACATCAAACAAATTATCTGCCTCGCTGCTGTTTTCGGCTTCTGCGTATGGGGCCAAGCTCAATGTTCCATCACAAACGTAACTCTTTTTGTTTCTGCTGGCACGACTGGCGGAACGAATGCAAATGTGATTTACAATGTTCAATCAGGGCAAATTGCCAAAATTGTTTATGCTGCCGTGACCGGACAAAGCTTGTTGGAAGTTGATTTAAGCAATTCCGTTTACACCAACGCTTCTTTAATGTTCACGTCCACCAATAATTTATCAAACGATTTGCCGGTAATTGCCGGACCAGCAACCATATCGCTAATTCGAAACGGAAACACCGTCGGGAATTCGGTAATTTGCACCGTTGAAATCAGCACTCCAAGCACTTCGTCAAGTTCATCCTTCGTGCCAAGTACCGCCATTGTGATCCCAGCGGATTCCGGTGGATCGGTGAACATCATTCTTGAATCAAGTCCTGATTTGGTAAGCTGGTATCCGTCTTTGCCGGGAACGTATGGGGCAGATTATACAAACCGATTTTTCCGCGTACGAGCACAACTGGCACAATAGCTCTGTTGCTCAAGTCGGCGCGAAGCTTTTCGGCCTGGCAACTTGCTTTGATTATCTACTTGAACGAAGAATACATGAGCGCAATCTTGCGTTATGCCACCATGGTTTAATGGTCTTTTTTCTTGGCAAGGAATTGCCGTGGTCCTGAATTTTTTCATTCCTCTATTCATCGCTTGGCTTGCTTTGATGGGATACGAAAGAAAGGGTAATAAGACAGAACGGTCCAGTTGGGGCAAACGGCATTTCGTCGCAATGATTTGGGTCGCATTTGGCCTTTCAGCGTTCGGGGCCATTGTGCAGTTAGAAGTTTTTGCACAGCATCAAGCATCGGAAGCGTATGATAAAACTTACAATACTGATGCCCTGCATGAATACGAAGACTTGTTTGACAGCAAGATTTCGCAACGGGTATCAGCGGCCACTGCCTTGAAAGAATACTACCAAAAAGGTAATTGGGATTTAGTTACTAACAGCACCGATGGACTTGATTACATTTTGAGTTTTTTTGAAGATTTGGGATATGACGAACAACATGGAAAAATAAGCGCAGAAGTCGCGTGGGAAGGTTTTTACGACGACATTGCGGCTTATCATCAGGGGGCGGCGATGTATATCGCGGATGCCCAAAAAACAGACCCGACGTATTTCCAAAATGTCCAAAAGCTTTTCGACGACGTGACAAGAATTGAGGCCCAAAAAAGACACATGCTTCCCACCCAATTGCGAATGGCCGACAAAGACTATTTGGAATACCTGCGCTCTGAAATGGGCTTGAAAAACGACAGGTGAAAGTGGCTAAACTTTTCTGATGGAATGCTCCGTAAATACCTCCCGGCGCGTGTGGGTGTCAGGGTCGGTTGCAGCGGGGTGGGGTGGCGGTACCGTAGGGATGGTCAGGCCAAAATAACGGTTTCCTTCAAACGGTCTTCCCCTGCGTTGGCTAGGCAAGGTGCCAGCCGCCGTTACCCCGGCAACCACGGCGCCAACTACGATGCCCGTTCTGATTACCCAGATTTGTTATGGCGCGTTTGGATTGGCCGGATGTCCGGTGGATGATGGTCTCCGGCGTTTCAAAGTGTGGTATGGACGACTTTTGCAGTAGCGGACAATTGGAACGATTCAAAACGCCCCTGTTACTACTTTTGATACTACTTGACGGAATTGGCGGCTGGAAGAAAGTGAGAAACCATTGATTTTACTGGCGCACCCAGTAGGAGTTGAACCTACAACCTTCTGATCCGTAGTCAGATGCTCTATCCAATTGAGCTATGGGTGCACCCAAAGGGTAGAAAACTTACGGGCCGCCCTCCGTGCGCGCAACATATTTCCGGGAAATTATGTCAGCGCACCGCGCCGAATTGCGGGCTCCCGGCCGATTCCCGGCCCCCCGCCGCCCGGCTCAACGAAATTTCAGGTTGCGCAACGCCAGGACCAGAATCGTCAGGGCCAGCATCAGGCCGCCCGGCATGAACTTTTTCGTCTTCGCCAGCCGCAGGGTAAACACCACCAGCAGCACCAGCAAAACCACGTTCGCCAGCAAATTGGCGAAGGCCGGGTCAAAAATCCCGCGCAACGTCGTCAGGATCAGCAACACCGCAAACACCACCGACGTCATCAGGGATATTTTGCTCTTCCCCTTGTAGAATCCGAACAACCCGCCGACCAGCAGCAGGATGATGTAAACCCAGAGAATGGTGCTGGCGTAATCTTGCATCGCGCGGAGATTGCCTCATTCCGATACCGCGTCCAAGCTCAGAATTTCGCCCGGTTCGCATTCGGCAAACACCTCAAACGGCCGGCAGCACACCTCGCAGTCCGTCGTGAACCGCTGGCTTGCCACGCTCGTGTCCACGACCAGGTCGAACGCCTGCCCGCAGAACGGGCACTGGATTTTTCCGGAAACTTCCACAAATGAAACTCGCCCGCCCGGAGACAATTTGCAACTGCCAGCCCGTGACCCCGGGGCGCGACCGCAATAATTCCGGGGGACCGCTCTAGAACCGCTTTGTCAGCGTGAGCGTGAACGTGTGCCCCTGGGCACGCGATTGCGCCAGAAATTCGTAATTGTAACGGAACGAGGCAAACAACATCGGCCCGGGAAAAACCACATTGATTTCAGGGCCGACCGCCAGTACCCGGTCGCGGTCCGGAGAAGCGCCGGTGCCGCGGTCGGTCGTCACCTGTTGTTGATAATAGCCGACGGCACCCAAATCAATGACCTTGGCGACGGTTTTGCTCAGGCCCCATTCAAGCGTGTAAGCCTGGCCGGGAGTAATATGGGTGTCGCGCTGTTTTGTGTTGAATTCATAGCGGTTCAACAACGACACCGCCCAGGTCTTGTTCGTGTCCAGATACCAGGTGGCTCCGGCGGTGAGCATGGGCGTCCAATACCCCAGACCGGCGCGGGTTGAAGGGCCGGGCTGGGTCGGAGCATCGCCCGTGGGCGCCCAAACCCCCAAGCCCACCGCCAGATCGAATTGCCGGGGATGCCACGAGAGCGTGGACTCGGCAAAGAAATCGCCGACCCCCAACGTACCCTGGTCGTAGCCGGGAACCCGCAGGCTCTGGTACAGGAACGGCAACAGCGCATCCACCCCCACATAGCCGCCCAAAACCTGCGTATCTGAAATCCAAATCACGCGTGGCACGTTCGCATAAGTGAACGCCCGGAAGTTGGGGACATGGGCATTGTTGCCCGACGCGTCGTTCGCGCGCGTGGCATAATAGACCACGTTATAATCGCGCACATAAAATCCCGGCGGCGGCAGCGAGGCGCCTTTAATGCCCTCAACGCCCGGGGTGTAATGCGCGGTGGGTTGGGCGGAGAGCAACAGCGGCAGCCACAACATCCCCGCCGCCAGCAGTAAACGGCCGAAGCGAATTTTCATGGGTTGTTTTTCTGATTGGGAGGAATCAGGCATCCAGGAGTTTTCCGGAGAGATACGTTTCATACGCGCTCAAATCGAGCAGGCCATGGCCGGAGAGATTGAACAGGATGACCCGCTTCTTCCCGGCTTCGCGGGCACGCTTCGCCTCCTCCACGACCGCGGCAATCGCATGCGCGGATTCCGGCGCGGGCACGATGCCTTCCGTGCGCGCGAATTGGACCGCCGCCTCGAAAATCTTCGTCTGATGATACGCCTCGGCCTCGATCAAACCGAGCTTGAGCGCGTGGCTGACCATGGGCGACATCCCGTGGTAGCGCAACCCGCCGGCGTGGATGGGCGGCGGCATGAATTTGTGTCCCAGCGTGTACATCATCAGCAACGGCGTGGTTTCCGCCGTGTCGCCGAAATCATAACGCAGCTCGCCCTTCGTCAACGTCGGACAGGCGGAGGGTTCGACGCCAACGATGCGATATTTTTTCTTCGCGGTGATTTTTTTATGAATGAACGGAAAGGCGAGGCCGGCGAAATTGCTGCCGCCGCCGCAGCAGGCGATGATCGAGTCCGGCTCCTCGCCCGCGAGTTCCATCTGTTTGATGGCTTCCTGGCCGATCACCGTCTGGTGCAGGCAAACGTGATTGAGCACGCTGCCGAGCGAATATTTCGTGTTCGGATGTTTGATTGTATCTTCAATCGCCTCGCTGATGGCGATGCCGAGGCTGCCCGGGCAATGCGGGTCTTCGGCGAGCAACTTGCGTCCGTATTCGGTCTGGTTGCTGGGGCTGGGATGGACGGTGGCGCCCCAGGTATGCATGAGCATCCGGCGATACGGCTTGTGGTCGTAGCTGACCTTGACCATATAGATGTTGCACTCCAGTCCGAACTGGCCGCAGGCAAACGCGAGTGACGCGCCCCATTGGCCCGCGCCGGTCTCGGTGGCCAGGCGCCGGGTGCCGGCGACCTTATTGTAATAGGCCTGGGCCACCGCCGTGTTGGGTTTGTGGCTGCCGGCGGGACTGACCCCTTCGTATTTGTAATAAATGTGCGCCGGCGTTTGCAGCGCCTTCTCCAGCCGCACCGCCCGGATCAGCGGCGACGGCCGCCAAAGCGTGTAAATTTCGCGGACCGGTTCGGGAATCTCCACCCAACGCTCGGAACTCATCTCCTGTTTCACGAGGTTTTCCGGAAAAATCGCGAGCAGGGCCTCCGGCGGGATCGGCTGTTTGGTGCCCGGATGCAGCGGTGGCGGCAGCGGTTCGGGAAAATCAGCCAGCAGATTGTACCAGTGGGTGGGAATTTCTTTTTCGGAAAGGCTGAAGTGAATTTGCGATTTCATAAACCCATGTCATGTCCCAAATGCGACCCGCCAATAATATCATTTTAAATTCTGTTCGTCACGCGGGAAATGAGTCAAAATAATCCACAGTCCCCGGCCGGCCGAAATCACCGTTCGCAAACTTCCACGGTCAAACGGACATTGAACAATCCCTGGGAACTCCATGTCAAAAAGTCAGTTGTGCTGGAGACGGTTACAAAATGAGGTGGATGATTTAAATCACCCTTTCATAAAGTAACGGGAGGAACGGACCCAATTTGGCCAGGCTGGGGATTGCCGAAATTCTCCAAATGAAAGGCTTTTTACATGATTCGGTTATTACAGGTGCTGGTGGTGGAAGATTCCGAGAACGACATGAAGTTGTTGTTGGAGGAATTGCAGCGCGGAGGTTACGAAGCCGTTCATGAGCGGGTCCAGACCCCCGCCGAGTTGATCTCCGCCCTCCAACGTCATGCTTGGGATGTCGTGCTTTCGGATTATGTCCTGCCCCAATTCAGCGGACCGGACGCCCTTAAATTGCTGCGCGAAAATGGGTTCGACACCCCCTTCATTGCCATTTCGGGCGTTTATGGGGAAGAAGCGGCGGTCGATATGATGAAGGCCGGGGCCAATGATTACATCGTTAAAAGTAATCTGTCCCGGCTGGTTCCGGCGATTGAGCGGGAACTGGAAGCGGCACAATCCCGCCGGGCGCGCGTCCGCGCCGAGACCGCCATGCAATTTCTCGCGGCCATTGTCGAGTCCAGCGACGACGCCATCTACGGCAAGGACCTGGACGGTAATATCATCAGTTGGAACAAGGCCGCCGAGCGCATCTTCGGTTATACCGCCGACGAAATCATCGGCCATTCCATCGCCATCCTGTATCCGGTGGACCGGCGGGACGAATTGATTGACACCATGGAACGCATCCGGCAGGGGCGGCGGGTGGGACTTTATGAAACCGTGCGGCTGCGCAAGGACGGCCAGTTTATCCCGGCGTCGGTGACGGTTTCACCGATGCTGGACCACCGCGGCAAGGTGGTGGGCGCCTCGGCCATCACGCGCGACATCACCCTGCGCAAAAACGACGAGGCGGACCGCTTCAAGCTGATCGAAGAACTCACCGAATCGCTCAAACAGGTCAAGACCCTCAACGGGCTGCTGCCCATCTGCGCGTCCTGCAAACGGATCCGTGACGATCAGGGTTACTGGCAGCAGGTGGAAACCTACATCGCCGAACACACCAACGCCGACTTCACCCACGGCATCTGCCCCGATTGCCTGGAAAAATTCAAATCCAGCGTCAAAACCGCCGCCTGAAACAGCTTCGGGCCCGCCTGCAGACGCCGGTCCGTTTTGGGGTTTGCCAGTCCCGCCGGATTCAGGGATAATGGCCGCCGTTTTCTCACGGGCCATTTATGAAACCCCAGGTCGAAATCTATGACACGACCCTGCGCGACGGTTCGCAGGGCGAAGGCATCAATTTCTCGGTCGCGGACAAGCTCCGCATTGCCGAGCGGCTGGACGCGTTCGGGGTGCATTACATTGAAGGCGGCTGGCCCGGCAGCAACCCCAAGGATTTGGAATTTTTCCAGCAGGCGGCGCGACGCAAATGGAAAAACGCGCGGATCGCCGCGTTCAGCATGACGCGACGCAAAGGTGTCGCCGTCGAAAAGGACGATCTGATGCGGCAGATTCTCGACGCGGAGACGCCGGTCGTCACCATCGTCGGCAAAACCTGGCTGTTGCACGTAACCGAAGTGCTCCGCGCCCAGCCGGACGAAAATCTCGCCATGATCGGCGATACCATCCGTTTTTTGAAGGACCACGGCAAGACGGTCATCTATGACGCCGAGCACAGTTTTGACGGTTACAAGGATGAACCGGAATACGCGCTGGCCACCTGGCAGGCCGCCGAGAAGGCGGGCGCAGAATGCATCGTGCTGTGCGACACGAACGGCGGTTGTCTGCCGGAGGAAATCGCGCGCATCACGGCGTTTGCGAAAGGCAGGTTGAACACGCGTCTCGGCATTCACACGCACGACGATTGCGGCGTGGGCGTGGCGAACGCGCTCGCGGGCCTCGCCGCCGGCGCGACCCAGGTGCAGGGCACCATCAACGGCTACGGCGAGCGCACGGGCAATTGCAATCTGATCAGCGTCATCCCGCTCGTGCATTTCAAAATGAAAAAAACGGGCGTGCCGGCGAAGTCCCTGGCCAAGCTCAAGGAACTTTCCGAGTTTGTGGACGAAATCGCGAACATGCGCCACAACCCGCGCCAGCCGTGGGTCGGCCAGACGGCGTTTGCGCACAAGGGCGGCATGCACGTGCACGCCATCGACCGCGTGTCGCGCAGCTACGAGCACATCCAGCCCGAGGCCGTCGGCAATTCCCGGCGCGTGCTCATCAGCGACATGTCCGGGCGCACCAATATTTTAATGAAGGCCGCCGAACTCGGGTTCAAACTCAAACCCGAAATGCCGGAGGTGAAGGCCATTACAGGACGCGTCAAGGAACTGGAAGGCCAGGGCTACGAATACGAGGCCGCCGAAGGCTCGCTCGCCCTGCTCATCGGCAAAACGCTCAAGCACCACGAACCCCCGTTCCTCGTGGAGACCTATCACGTCTCCATGCGGCGCGACTCGCGGGAATCGGTGTGCGAAGCCACCGTGCGCGTGCGCGTCGGCAAAAAGGTCCATCACGAAGTGGCGGAAGGCGACGGCCCGGTGAACGCGCTTGACGGCGCCCTGCGCGCCGCGCTGGGCAAATCGTTTCCGCGGCTGAAAAAGGTGACCCTGACGGATTACAAGGTGCGCATTCTCGATTCGGGCACGGGTACCGCGGCGAAAACGCGCGTGTTGATCCAGTCCAGTGATGGCCAACGCGAGTGGGGCACCGTCGGCGTCGACGAAAACATCATCGAAGCCAGCCTGCAGGCGCTCCTGGACAGCATGGAATACGCGCTGCTGAAAAAATGATTTCCGAGCCACAGATTAGACACAGATGTTTTCTTCTGCTGAACCAATCTGTGTTTCATCTGTGAAAATCTGTGGCTGATTTTTTCGAACATGAGTGAGATTTCCAAAGCCTACGAGCCGCAGTCCGTCGAGGACAAGTGGTACCAGTTCTGGCTCGACCGGAAGTGTTTCGTCGCCGATCCCGCGCGCGTGACCGCCAAACGCCCGGCCTATTCCATTGTCATCCCGCCGCCGAATGTCACCGGCGTGCTCACCATGGGCCACGTCCTGAACAACACCATCCAGGATATCCTGGCCCGCAAGGCGCGCATGGATGGCAAGGAGGTCCTCTGGCTGCCCGGCACCGACCATGCCGGCATCGCCACCGAGGGCGTGGTGGCCCGGCTGCTTTCCAAGGAGGAGAAAAAATCCAAGCGCGATATCGGGCGCGATGAATTTCTCAAGCGCGTCTGGTCGTGGAAGGAAAAATACGGCGGCATCATCATCGGCCAGCTCAAAAAGCTCGGGTGCTCGTGCGATTGGGCGCGCGAACGGTTCACCATGGACGAACCTTACATGCGTTGCGTCCAGAAGGTATTCGTCGATTTATATAAAAAGGGTCTCATCTATCGCGGTAAGCGCATGGTGAACTGGTGCCCGGCCACCCAAACCGCGCTGTCGGATGAAGAAGTGGTGATGAAGGAGCAGAAAGGCTCACTATATTATTTTAAGGTGGAGATTGCAGAAATTCCGGGAACCTTTCTGACCATTGCCACGACGCGACCGGAAACCATCCCCGGTGACACCGCCGTGGCCGTGAATCCGAAAGACCCGCGTTACGCGAAGTTCATCGGCAAGCATGTCATCCGGCCATTGCCCGCCGAATTGCCGCGTGAGCAGAAGCTGATTCCCATCATCGGCGACGAGCACGTGGATTTCGAATTCGGCACCGGCGTCTTGAAAGTGACGCCCGCGCACGACAAGGCGGACTTTGAAATCGGTCAGCGCCACAAGCTCGCGCAGATTGAAGTCATTGATGCGAAGGGTCAGATGAACGACGCGGCTGGCGCGGATTTGCGCGGCCTTGACCGATTCAAGGCGCGCAAGGTCGCCGTGGAAAAACTCACCGAACTTGGCGCGTTGGAAAAGGAGGAACCTTACACGAACAACGTCGGTTTCAGCGAGCGCGCCGACGTGCCGATTGAGCCGCGCCTGAGCGAACAATGGTGGCTGCGTTATCCGCAACTCCACGAATCGCTGGCACTCGTGCAAAGCGGCACGATTCGTTTTCGTCCTGATCGCTGGGTGCGTGTTTATCAACACTGGATCGAAAACAACATTGATTGGTGTCTCAGCCGCCAGCTTTGGTGGGGACATCGTCTTCCGGTCTGGTATCACAAAACCAGCGGCGAAGTTCACTGCGATTTCGAACCGCCGCGCGATGCCGAAAATTGGGAACAAGATCCCGACGTGCTCGATACGTGGTTCAGTTCGTGGCTCTGGCCGTTTGTAACAATGGGCTGGCCGGAAAAAACCAACACGCTCGCAAAATTTTACCCAACCACCGACCTCGTTACCGGTCCGGACATCATTTTCCTGTGGGTTGCACGAATGATCATGGGCGGTTTGGAATTCACCGGTGAGAAGCCGTTCCGCAACGTTTATTTCACCGGCATCATCCGGGACAAGCAGGGGCGCAAGATGTCCAAGAGCCTGGGCAATTCACCCGACCCGCTGGATCTCATCGGCAAATACGGCGCCGACGCGCTCCGGTTCGGCACCATGCGCAGCGCGCCGCTCGGCCAGGACATTTTGTTCGATGAACAGAACGTCGAACTGGGCCGCAATTTCTGCAACAAGCTCTGGAACGCCTGCCGCTTCCGGCAAATGGTCGGAAGTTCCGACCTCCCCATTCAAGGGGAGATCAATCCCAAGCTTCTGACGTCGGATGATAAATGGATTCTACTGAAGCTCGATGCGGCCATCCGTGAGCTGAACACGGCCTTTGCTGAATACAAATTCAGCGATGCCACAGCCACGCTCTATCGTTTTTTCTGGAGCGAATATTGTGACTGGTACGTCGAGGCGAGCAAGGCCGTCTTGTCTCCCGTAGCGGCGAACGGCAGTTCGCCGCAAACTTCCGGCGCTCTTCCGAGCGCCGCTGCGCGCGCAAACACCATCGCGGTGATTGATTTCGTACTCAGCCACACGCTGCGATTGTTTCATCCGTTCCTGCCGTTCAT
>JAJPJM010000164.1 GCA_021324235.1 Verrucomicrobiota bacterium | reverse complement strand
GGATTGCGACGTGCTCCAGGCCGACGGCGGCACGCGCACCGCGGCCATCAACGGCGCGTATGTCGCCCTGTGCATCGCCATCCGGCGGTTGATTGCCGCCGGTAAAGTGACGGAAAATCCCATCCTCCACGCCGTCGCCGCAGTCAGCGTGGGCGTCGTCCAGGGCCGGCCGTTGCTCGATTTGTGTTACACCGAGGATGTCGCGGCCGCGGTGGACATGAATCTGGTGATGAATTCCGCCGGTGAATTCATCGAACTTCAGGGCACCGGCGAGCAGGCCACGTTCACCGAGGCGGAACTGGCCGATTTGCTCACACTCGGCAAGGCCGGCATCCGCACGTTGCTGACCGCGCAGGAAAAGGCGCTGGCGGCCGCCTGATTTTCCCGTGGGCAAATCCTCCAAAAAAAATCCCCGGCCAAAGCGCCCGCTGCCGCCGCCCACGCGGCTGCTGTTGATTCGCCACGCGGAAATCGAACCGCGTTACCAGCGCGCGTTTGGCGGTCGGATTGACATGAATCTATCGGCCCGCGGCCGTGCCCAGGCCCGAACGCTGGCCGATTTTCTGCACGGCAAAAAATTTGCCGCGATTTACGCGAGTCCCATGAAACGGGTGCAGCAGACCCTGGCGCCGTTCCTAAAAAACGGCGCGCCCGCCCAAACCATCCTGCCCGACCTGCAGGAAATCGATTTCGGCGACTGGTCGGGATACAACTGGAATGAGGTGCGCGAAAAATTCGGCGTTCATCCCTATGATTGGCTCGATGAAATTGAACTGGGGGCCGTGCCCAACGGTGAAAACGGCGTCCAATTCCGCACCCGTGTCGAAGCCTGTCTGTTTGAAATCATCCAGCGTCATCCGGGCGAAACCGCCGCCATCTTCAGCCATGGCGGGGTCATCCGCATGATGCTCGCCATTCTGCTCGACCTGCCGCTGCCGAAAACCAATTCGTTTGAGATCGAATATACCAGCGTCACCCAGGTCGCCTTGCATCCGCACTTGAACGAAATCGAACTGCTCAACTTCACGCCGTGGCGTGATTGGGTGAGATGAAACGCAAATTTCTCGGGCGCATTTCCATCAGCACGACGCCGGAAGCGGAAGATGCCGTCGCCGAACTGTTGAATGAGATCCTCGGGCTGCCCGCCTCGTCTTATCACGATCACAAAACCGGCGTCAGCATGGTCACGGTCTATCTTCAACGGAAATGGAATTTGCCACGACCAATCCGCGGGGGGATTTCGGCCGGACTGCGGCGAATCCGGAGTTGTGGACTGGACATCAGCCCCGGCAAAATCGTGATGGCCCGGGTACGGTGGGAAGACTGGGCCGAATCCTGGAAGCGGCACTTCCGGCCGATTGAAATCGGCGGCTCGCTGCTGATCAAACCCAGTTGGAGCCGGCGCCGGGCGCGGAAAGGCCAGGCGGTGGTGGTGCTGGACCCCGGGTTGAGCTTTGGCACGGGTCATCACCCGACCACTGCGTTTTGTCTGGGTGAAATTGCGAAACGCCGGACACGGGGGGGGACGCATTCCCGGCAACGCACCGGATTGGACGGTTCGGCGAGGCGTCCCAACCTTAAGCCGCCGTCGTTTCTCGACCTCGGCACCGGCTCCGGCATTCTGGCAATCGCCGCGGCAAAACTGGGTTATTCGCCGGTCCGGGCAATGGATTTCGATCCGGAGGCAGTCCGCGTCGCCTGTGCCAACGCCTGCACCAACCGCCTCCGGCACAAGCTAAAAATCCGGCGCGGAGACGTGACCAAACTGCCAATCCGTCCAAGACAGCGAGGACAGCGATACGATCTGGTCTGCGCAAACCTGATTTCGCCCCTGCTGATCGCGGAACGGCGGCGGATTGCCGGGCAATTGAACCCTGCTGGAACCCTGGTGCTGGCGGGTATTTTGAAGTCGGAATTTACGGAAGTTCAAAAGGCTTATGAAGCATTGGGATGGAAACTGGCCTCGAGCCGGGAGGAAAAGGAGTGGCGTTCAGGCTCGTTTCGTTTCGAGCGCCAAGATTGTTTGAACGGAAAAATCGCGGGCGGAGTCTGATGGAATGGAGTTGCAATAGAGTTTTTTGCAGCGCCGGGAGTAGTTGGCATTATTTACGCTGCATGGTGGCGCGAGAAAGGAAAAGGTTATGATGAAGACTGTGGAAATAATCGATGAAGCAGTTCGCAACCCCAAATATCCCTTCCGCAAAACGGAACATCAGCCCAAAAAAGCGCGCAAACACCGCTACGAGCGCCGGAAAATCAGGGAGTATCTGCACCTGGGCGATTGGCTGGCCGAAGAAATGGCCTGAGAACGGTTTTGGACAGCCTGTGCAGAATGCGCCAGTCAACTCCCGCCGGAGTTGATGAAACCGGAAAAATCACCGCTGGCACTCCGGACAAATCCCAAAAAATTCCAGCTTGTGGGTCACAGCCTTGAAGCCGTTCCGGGCGGCGATGCGTGACTCAATTTCGCGGAGAAAACATTCGTCAATCTCCACCACCCCCGCGCAGCGGGTGCAGACCAGATGATGGTGATGCCCGTCATCGCCTTCCCCGACCAGTTCAAAGCGCGCGGTCCCATCGCCAAAATCGAACCGCTGGACCATCCCCATTTCCTCGAGCAGATGCATGGCGCGGTAAATGGTGGCCAGGTCGCACCGGCCTTTGGGCATGGCGGCGAAGATTTCCCGGTTCGTCATCGGATGCGGATGTCGGCGCAGGATTTCCAGAATGGCCTGGCGCGGACCGGTGATTTTTCTCGATTGCCCGCGCAGGCGGCCGGTCAGAGCCGACAGGGCCTGCGGTGGACGCGAATGGGCATGGGTGGACGGTTTCATGACGCTCCCACGATTACATGACTGATTCCGAAAATCAAGCCGGCCGTCGGCAGGATGGTGTCCTGATTTGGTGGTAGGGCACGACGTAAGGAGTGCTGACCCAAACAACTGTCACCTCGTCGCCTACGAATCAGGCCACCGCCGTCGGCGGCACGTTGACGGCCATCGGTTTCGCAAGCAGGCGGGGCGCGGGGGAACGGCGAAATCCGTTATTTCATCAGCAACATCTGGCGTGCGCGTTTGATGGCGCGGGTCAGGCGGCGCTGATAATGGGCGGGCAAGCCGGTGTATTTGCGGGGCAGGATGCGGCCCTGATCGGTCACAAACTGCCGGAGCAGATTGGTGTTCTTGAAATCCAGCGCGTCGGCGGTGAAATCAATCTTGGGTTTGGGCCGGGCCGCGCGACTTTCCATCGTGCGGCGCGAACCACGGCGGTCCGATTTATCGGTATTGGTTCGGCGGGGCATGGCTATTTGATTTCGCGGTGAAGGGTGTGGCGGCGCAACGCGGGATTGTATTTTCTGATTTCCAGCTTTTCCGTCTTCAACTTCTTGTTGCGGGTGGTGGTGTAGCGCGACGGCGATTTGCCTTCCTTGCGCGCCTCGGTGCATTCAATGGTGATGATTTCGCGCGGCATAAATTATTCCTTTTCCTTGACCTTCTCCTCCGGCTCATCCTCGTCGCTTTCGACTTCCGCGGCCCCGGCGCTGTCAATCGTGCCGAGCTGGCCGAGCCGGCGCTGACGCAGCGCGCCGTCGCGTTCCAATTGCGCCTGCGCCTCGACGGTAAAGCGCGTCCACGGAATCGCTTCGAGGCGCGCCTTGGGGATGGCTTTGCCGGTCAATTCACAGGTGCCGTAGGTCTTCTTCTCGATGCGCTTGAGCGCCTCTTCAATTTCATAAACGGCGTCCTGGTCCGACGAGAGCAGGCTGAGGGCGAAGTCGCGGTCAAAATTGTCCGTGCCGGAATCCGCCATATGCAGGCTGTAACCGGCCATTTCCTGCGCGGATTCCTTGGCCAGGCCGTTCATCTGGTGGAGCAACTGGTCCCGCAGTTCCAGCAGCAGGCTGTAATACTTCTGCCACTCGGGCTTGATCCGCTTCGGCGCGGCCGCCACCGTTTTAGAAGACTTCGACATCGGCTGGCCGAGGATGGCCGCTGCCGTGGCGCCGATAGGCGATTTGCCGCGCGGTGTTACCATGTTTGTTTCTTTCTTCTTTACAGTCACAGTTAAAATTGATTCCCGGCTTTCAAAGCAACTTCCGGTCCATTAAAGGCGCGGGAATCTAACAGACGAAAATAAATACGCCATCAAAATCTTCAAGAATTTTCGGTACTGGCGGGAATCAGCCTTTCTCAATGCACGCGTAAGCGTTGTGATTGTGGATGCTTTCAAAATTTTCCGCCTCCACCCGGTACCACTTTACCTGGGGATGCGCATTCAGCTGCAACACCACGTTGCGCACCAGATCCTCCACAAACACCGGATTTTCATACGCGCGCTCCGTCACCGCCTTCTCGTCCTGCCGCTTGAGCAGCGCATACAATTCGGAACTGGCCGAGCTTTCAATCATCGCAATCAAATCCTCAATCCAGACCGATTTCTTCATGCGAATCGCCACCGTCACCTGCCCGCGCTGATTGTGCGCCCCGTACCGGGCAATCGCCTTGGAACAGGGGCATAGCGTCGTCACATTCGCCCTGACCGTCAATACAAAGTCAATGTCCGCCCCGCACGCCGTCGCGTCGAACCGCGCGGTGTAATCCATCACCCCCTCACCGCCGGAGGCTGGCGCCCGTTTGACCATGAAAAAGGGAAATTCGATTTCCAGGTGCGACGTGGCGGCGTGGAGTTTTGTCTGCATGGCCCGGAGGATTTCATTGATGTTCTCCACGTGAATCACGCTGCCGTGCGCGTTGAGCACCTCGATGAACCGGCTCATGTGCGTGCCTTTGAATTCCTTCGGCAGGTCCACAAACATCCCGATGGTGGCCACCGTATTTTGGATGCTGTGCGCCTTGTCGCGCACCTGGATTGGAAAACGCAAATTGCGCACGCCCACCTTGTCGATCCGCAATTCGCGGTGATCGCGCTCGCTTTGTTTGTCGTCCAGCTTGGGCGCCGGGCGCTTTCCCCGCGGCGCCCGCACGGCACCGCCACTCTGGCTGATACGAAGCATGATCAGGAAACTAGCAGCTTTGTGGCATTTGGCAAAAGGGAATCGCAGGCGGGTCGCCGGGACGACGGCCCAAAACCCGGACGGCCACACGCCCTCTCCTCTCAAAACGCTGGACAAGCCGCGGCGAAAATTTAATTTTCCATCATGGCCATCACTCCGGAACGGGCGCAATCGTTCGCGGCGGAATGGATTGCCGCCTGGAATGCCCGCGACCTGCCGCGCGTGCTCTCCCACTACGCGGACGATTTTGAAATGAGCTCACCGTTCATTATCGAAATCGCCGGTGAACCTTCCGGTCGTTTGCAGGGAAAGGAACCAGTGCGCGCGTATTGGCAGGCGGCTTTGGAAAAACATCCCGGATTGCATTTTGAATTGCTGGCGGTCTTCACCGGTGCCTCCAGCATCGTGCTGCACTACCGCAGAAATTTCGGCAAACCGGCCGCGGAAGTTTTCTTTTTCAATGAAGAAGGTCTGGTCTATCGGGCGGCGGCGCATTATGCTGGAAACTAATCCATGCGCGAACGCGTTTCTTTCCGGTTTATCCTGCTGCTGGCCGTGCCGTGGTGTTCCCCTGCCCTGGGTGCCGACACTTTTCGCGTTGCGACGTACAACGTGGAAAACTATCTGGACCAGCCGACGGAATCACGTCCGCAACCCAAGTCCGCCGCCGCCAAAGCCAGGGTCCGCGAAGGTATCCGGGCACTGAATCCAGACGTGCTCGCGCTCGAAGAAATGGGCGGCCTCAGTGCGCTCATGGAACTGCGCGCCTCCCTCAAGACCGAAGGCCTGGATTTTCCCTATTGGGAATGGGTGGGCGGCGAGGACACGAACATCCACGTGGCCGTCCTGAGCAAATTGCCCATCGTCGCGCGCCGGCCGCACACGAATGAGGTCTTCCTGCTGGATGGCCGCCGCTTTCGCGTCAGCCGCGGTTTTGCCGAACTGGACATTCGCGCCGCGCCCGATTTCACCTTCACACTCATCGCCGCGCATTTGAAATCGCGCCGGGCGGTGCCGGATGCCAACGAAGCCGAACAGCGTCTGGCCGAGGCAAAAATCCTGCGCGGCATCGTGGACCGGAATTTGGCCGCCCATCCGAATACCCGGTTGATTGTGCTCGGTGATTTCAATGACGTGAAGGATTCCGATTCGACCAGGGAAATCATCGGACGCGGGCGGTTCAAACTGGTGGACACGCGCCCCGCCGAACGCAATGGGGACAATGCGCCCGCCGAAAACTCCTGGTTCGAGCCGCGCAACATCACCTGGACGCATTATTACGGCAAGGAGGACACCTACAGCCGCGTTGATTACATCCTGCTCAGTTCGCGCCTGGCGCAGGCGTGGGTCCGGAACGACACCTACGTGCTGACGATGCCGAATTGGG
>JAJPJM010000066.1 GCA_021324235.1 Verrucomicrobiota bacterium | reverse complement strand
CTCGTGCCAAAGTGGGCCTGATTGAACTCGGCGAGGGCGGCTTGCATCGCGACGATGTTTTGCCGGGGCATGCCAGGGCTGGTGCCGCCGCCGACCGAGAGGATGATGCCTTGGCCGCCGCTCTTTTCCAGGACGTCCAGCGTGGCCTCGCGCACTTCCTCGGGCGTGCCGCGGACACCGATCTCCAGCGGATTCACATTTCCCATCAGGCACATCCGGTCGCCGACGCGTTCCTTGACTTCGGCGATGTCCGTTTGCTTGCCCCAGTTCAACACGTTAAAGCCGCAGTCAGGCAGATGATCGAGACACGCCTGGACCTCCGCGTCGTTGTGATAAATCTTCACCCAATCCTTCGGGAAGGCGTCGCAGATTCGTTTCAGGTACGGATGCGCAAATTCCTTGTAATGCTCCTCATTCACGAAGCCGACAATGTCGTCCAGGATGAAAATGCCTTCCACGGTATCGCCCATCGCCTGGTGCTGGGCCTTGAGCCAGTCAATGACCAGGCGGGTGCTCAGGTCGAGCAACTTGTGCGCCCACTCCGGCTTTTCGACCAGATCAATCATCAGTTCGGTGGTGCCGCGCACAAAGCCCGCGGTGCACATCGGCCCGCGCGAGGTGACCAGCGGCAGGATTTCCCCCGTATCCAGGATGCGCTGCCGCTGCCGGCGAATGCGATGCAGCGTCATGCCCATGAACGCGTCGGCTTCGACTTCGTAGGGCGGGAAATGTTCGATGTCCTCGATGTGATAGAGCGTGTGGTATTCGCTGGGCGTGTTGTCCTGCCAGAACTTGATTTTGGCGCCGAGCGCCGACGGCTCCGCCGCCATGCCGTATTCCAGCCACCAGGACGGTACGAAAATGATGTCCGGAAATTCCTGGTGGATTTTCAGGTTGGACTGAAACCACAACTCCGGGTCGAGAAAGTAATCCATGTGGTTCAGGCCCAGATATCCTGGTATCCACGGGCTGTCGATGATCATGGCCATCGGGACCTTGTCCAATTTTTCCAGCCGTGCGGCCTTCTTAAAAATCTGCCATTGTTCGGGTTTCATGTCGGGGAATTTTCTTATGTTAATGCGTTCCACTTCAAGCCATAAACGCGATTCAGAGTCAGAGGATTGTCCATTTCCATACCGGCCCTGCCTCCGTCGCCGGCAGCTTAATGTGGCCGCCGTCATGCAGCAAGACAATCCTGCTCGAACCGGATGGATGTTGTCATGCCGCCGGCAACGCGAATCGCAACCCACGCTCGAAATCTCCTTGAACCTGCTTGCCCGAAATCCGGCGGACCGGCGTCCGTCGCTACCACAGTTTAAAATTTTCGATTGCGGCAATGGATTTTTCCGGTGTCTCGTGCAAAATCGCCCGCCAGCCGCGTTCCGCGCCGGCCGCCACATTTTCCGGCCGGTCATCCAGGTAGATGATCTGCGGGCCCTGCCGTCCGGTGAGTGTTTCGAGCGATTCGTAGATTTTAGCCTCCGGCTTCATCGCGCCGACCTTGTACGAATAGATGTAACCGTCGAAATTCCGGAAGAACGGGAAATTTCGATCGATGTGTTCGACGGCCAGGTCATTGGTGTTTGAAAAAATGAAGGTCTGGCATCCCCGCCGGCGCAATGTCGCGTGCAACCCGATCATCGGTGCAATCTCCGTGAAGATGTCGGCGAAGAACTCGCCGAATTCCTCCAGCCCGCCACAAAAGCCGGTGGCTTGCCGGGCCTGCTCGAAGAATTCCTGCCGCGTCAGGCGGCCGGACTCGTAGTCCACCAGCAGCGGGGAATGAAAGAAGAAACGTTCGACCCCGGACGGCGCCAGGCGGCTCCGCCCGGCGATGCGCGAAACGGCAATCGAGTAATCGAAATCCACCAGGACCTTGCCCAAATCAAAGACGATGGCTGGAAGTTGGCTCATGATCATTTGCAATCTGGTTTTTTGAATTAAGCCGGTAGGGGCTGCTGCGTTCAGCCGGCGCAGCGCGCCGACCCTGCCTCAATTCATTTCCCGGCGTCCTTCCAGCGCCCGGCTCAAGGTCAGTTCGTCGGCAAACTCCAATCCGCTGCCGGCCGGCAATCCGTAGGCGATGCGCGAGATTTTAAGCCCTTTGCGGGCAAGCCGCTTGGCCAGATAATGGCTCGTGGCGTCGCCCTCCACGTCCGTGCCCAGGGCGATGACGATTTCCCTGATGGGTTCGCGGGTCAGCCGCTTTTCCAGTTCGGCAATGCGCAGATCCTCCGGCTCCACACTGTCGAGCGGCGAAATCTTTCCGCCGAGGACGTGGAATTTGCCGCGATACGCGCCGGATTTCTCGATGCTTAGAATATCCACGGCGCGCTCGACGAGGCACACCAGCGCGGCGTCCCGGCGCGTGTCGGTGCAGATGGGGCAGGGGGATTGTTCGGTCAACGCCCCGCAGACATCGCAAAACCGGATTTTCTCCCTGGCGTGCAGGATGATTTCGGCCAGTTCCTTTACCGCCGCCGAATCGGTTTGCACCAGATGCAGGGCCATGCGCTCGGCGGAGCGCGGCCCGACGCCGGGGAGCTTGCCCAGGGCGGCAACGAGTGCATTGATGGAATCGGGAAGCATAATCTAAGGCCGGTGGCGGGATGACGAATGCAGAAACCAAATTTGTGTGAGCGAACCGGGAGAGGTCAATTTCTGCATTCCACCTTTTTCATTCTTTATTTCACCCCAACCCCGGCAGGTTCAGGCCGGACGTGACCTTGCCCATCTCGGCATTGGCGATGTCCTTCGCCTGACCGAGCGCCTGGTTCGCGGCGGTTACAATCATGTCTTCGAGCAGTTGGGCGTCGGAAGGATTGAGCGCCTGTGGATCAATTTTGACGGAGGCGAGGGAGCCGTCGCATTTCGCCACGACTTTGACTGCGCCGCCGCCGCTGGTGGCCTCGACGGTCCGGGCGGCGAGTTGCGCCTGGATCTGTTCCATTTGCTGCTGCATTCGCGCAGCCTGTTTCATGAGTTTGCCAATGCTGGACATGTTTAAAAGGTTGAGCGTTGAGGGTTGAAAGTCGAGGGAAAATCAGGCCCGGACTTCAACAATCTGGCCCTTGAAGATTTCCAGCGCCTTTTGAATCAACGGGTCGTTCTTGAAATCGTTTTTGTTGAAAGCCACGGTCGCCGGTTTTTCCCTGGCCACCGGGGCGGCGGGACCGGCGGATTTCGCGGAAGCCACCGGGGTGGCAGGCGTAACGCCGGTTGCCCGCGGTGCACGGATGGCCGGGCCTTCAACCTTGATGAATTTGATCTGGGCGTTGGCCTGGCCCAGCTCCGCCAGTTTGGTCTGAAGCAGGGCATGGTTGCGGGCATTATCCACCAGGCCGAGGTGGTCCTCAAATTCCGGATCGAAACCAATGGTCAAAATGCCTTTCTCAAACGAGACCGGATTGGCATCCACCAGGTAACTGCGGGTGAACGGGCTGGCCCGGCCGACCGCTTCAATCAGTTTGGTCCAAAGTTCCGCCAGGTCGGCGGAGACCGGCGCCGCCGCAGCAACCGTTGCGGGCGAGGGGATGGGAACACCGGCCCCGGACGCGGCGTGTTGTTGCCGGCTTTCGGATTCGCACCGGGCCGGAGGCCGGCGTTCCGCAGCCGGAGCGGCCTCGGTTTGCTTCGGCGCAGGTGTGCCGCCTGTGCCGCTCTGGCCGCGCAGTTGATTGAGCTGTTTCAAAACCGAATCAAGGCTCACGCCGTTCCGGGCTTCAATGGCCTTGAGCAACGCGACTTCCAGCAGAATCTTTTTGGAAGTCGCGTCGCGCAGACGCAGTTCGGCCTCGGTCAGGACTTCCAGGATTCGCGTGAACAGTTCGGTGCCGGCGAGCGCCGATTGTTCCTTCAAGGTCGCCACTTCGGCCTCGGAAACTTCGAGCAGGTTCAAGTCGCCGCGCGAAACCTGAAAAATGAGGAGGTTGCGGAAATGGCTCAATAAATCGGCGAGCAGCCGTCCCAGGTCCTTGCCGTTTTGCGCGAGTTCGTTCAACAGTCCCAGCGCGACCGGGATTTCGCCGGCCAGCACGGCCCGGCTCAGGCCCAGAATCTGGCTCTGCGCGGCCAGGCCGAACATGGACAGCACATCGGCTTCCTCGATCTTGTCGCCGCAGAAACTGATGAGCTGGTCCAGGGTGGATTCGGCGTCGCGCATGCCGCCGTCGGCGCCGCGGGCAATGGCATAAAGCGCGGGTTCGTCAATCTTCACCTTCTCCAGTTTGGCGATGTGCGTGAGATGTTTGACGATGAGCGCGGCGGGAATGCGGCGCAAATCGAACCGCTGGCAGCGCGAAAGAATGGTCGGCAACACCTTCTCCGGGTCGGTCGTCGCAAACATGAACTTCACGTGCGCGGGCGGCTCTTCGAGCGTCTTGAGCAGCGCGTTGAACGCCGCCGTCGAGAGCATGTGGACCTCGTCGATGATGTAGATTTTGAACGACGAATTGGCGGGCGCGTATTTGCAGGTTTCGCGCAGCTCGCGCACCTGCTCCACGCCGTTGTTGCTGGCGCCGTCAATTTCCAGCACGTCGAGCGACCGGCCCTCGGCGATTTCAATGCAGCGCGGGTCCTTGTCGCTGAAATCGATTTTGGGGCCGCCCTCGCAGTTCAGGCATTTGGCGAAGATGCGGGCGATGGTGGTTTTGCCGGTGCCGCGCGGGCCGCAGAACAGGTAAGCGTGCGCGATGCGCTTCTGCGTGATGGCGTTCGTCAGCGTCTGGGTGACATGTTCCTGGCCGACGACGTCGGCAAAACGCTGCGGGCGATACTTTCTGGCAATGACTTGATAAGCCACAAAATTTTCAGTTTTGAATTTTCAGTTTTAAGTCGGTTCAAAATGAACCCAAAACTCAAAATTGAAAACTCAAAATTGAGAAAGGCCAGGGTGACCACGGCAGATGTCGAGCAAACTACCGTTGCTGCCTTCCGGCCCTGGCGGGGTTCGTAAGTCCACATTCCATGGGCCCTGGCGATGGAAACTTACGACAATTTCAGCGGTTGTCGAGACAAAGCACGGCGGCGCCCAGCACGGCGATGTTCGGCTTTTGGGTCCGGGCGATGACCAGTTTTTCCAGACTCTTCTGGAAACCGAAGGTCCGCAATTTTTCGCGCATTTGCTTTTCAAAATAGGGGTACGCCTTGCTCACCGAACCGCCCAACACAACGATTTCCGGGTCGTAGGCGTAAAGCAGGGTCATGATCACCTCGCTGAAATCGTCGCCAAAGGCGGCAAACATTTTCTGCGCCCGGCGGTCGCCGTTATCGGCGCGAACCTGCAGGGTGGCGGCGTCGATGCCGAATTCGCGCTCGAAGAAGCGTCCACTGCAATAATATTCGAACGTCTTTTTCCGGTAGGGCATCGCACCTATCTCGCCGGCGCCGCCGTTATTGCCGGAATACAGCTTGCCGTCAATGACCACGCCCGCGCCCAGGCCGGTGCCCACAATCAGCCCGATCAGGTGGCGATAACCTTTGCCCAGTCCGAAATGCAGTTCGCCCAGCGCAAAGCAGTTGGCGTCGTTGTTGACGAAGGTCGGCACACCGAAACGCCGTTCCAGGATGCGTTTGATGGGTACCGACCGCCAGGTGGGGAGGTTGTGCGCCATGTGAACGATGCCGCCTTTCATGTCCACCGTGCCCGGCACGCCTATGCCGATGGTGCTCACGTCCGGCTCGAAGACGGCGGCGATGGTATCGCAGATTTCATTGAGAATGAACCCCTGTTTGGCCCGGGGGGAAATGGAGCGCGCCTCCAATGCCGCAATTCTTTTGTTCTTTACCAGGCCGACCCGGACGTTTGAGCCCCCAAGATCAACGCCAATCAATTTGCTGTGCTTCATTCCCGATCTGGTTTGAAAATGACCGCCTGACTCTCGCAGACGACATGCATCGAGGCAATGTAATTCCTGGCAATGACCTTATTTGATGGTAGGGCACGACGTAAGGAGTGCTGACCCAAACGACTCGTTACCTCGTCGCCTACTAATTGGGGCACCGCCAAATTCCCCGGAAAGTCCATGGTTGACCCCCGGGAAAGCGCGCGGAATCCGAAGATTTTGATTCCCATTGGGTTGCAAGTCAGGTTTAATACCTTTGAAGACATTGGACAGCGACTGCCCCATGGATTGGATCCAACAATTGCAGTTCGCAAACTGGCACCGGGTGACCGGCTGCGTGCTGGAGGCCTATTTGTTGGGTTGCTTTGCCACCGGTTACTACCTCGTTCGTGCCCGCGCGGGCCTTGACCTCCGAAAAATCGAAAGCGGTTCCATCGGCGCGCGCAACGCCGGGCGCGTCCTGGGCAAAACCGGCTTTGCGATGACATTGCTGGGAGATTTCGGCAAGGGCGCGCTGGCGGTGTGGATTGCCTGGAAATGGACCGGGGACAATCATCTCGCGTTGCTGTCCTTGCTGGCGGTGGTGGTCGGGCACCTCTGGCCCGTGCAACTGCGTTTTCACGGCGGCAAAGGCGTGGCCACGTCCCTCGGCGCGCTGCTGGTCTTCGATTATCGCATCGCGCTGGTGTTTCCCGTGCTGTTCCTGGCCGGGTTCGTACCGATGCGCCGATCCCTTCTGCCGGCCATGTTCGCCTTTGCCTGCCTGCCCATGGCGGCCTGGTTCTTCAACTGGGACAATTTCACCGTCGCCTTGCTGGCGTTGTTGGTGGCGATGATTTTGTTTGCGCACCGGAGGAATTTGGCCGAAGAATTCACTGCGCTGGCCGCCCGCCGCGCCACCACACCTAAACCTGAACAGCCCAAACTATGAGCGCACAAGAACCGTTGACGTTCAAGTTCGCGACGGAAGATTGGGAATTTGAGCAGATCCACCGGCTCAATTACAAAACCTTCGTCGAGGAGATCCCCCAGCATCATCCGTCGCCCACCCAGCGGCTCGTGGACAGGTTTAACGCGGAGAACACATACCTCATTGGTCTGCAAAATCGAAAGCTCGTCGGGATGCTTGCCGTGCGCGGCAGCCGGCCGTTCTCGCTCGACCAGAAACTGCCCAATCTCGATACCCACCTGCCGGCCGGCCGGACCATCTGCGAAATCCGGCTGCTCGCCCTGGAGAAAAAATTCCGCGGCGCGCGCGGCGGCCAGATTCTGCAAGGCATCCTCGCGCTGCTCTGGCAGCACGGCGTCGAGAAAGGCTACGACCTCGCCATCATTTCCGGCACCACCCGCCAGTTCCGCCTGTACCAGCATCTCGGTTTTGTGCCGTTCGGCCCGGTCGTCGGCAGCGGGGACGCCCAGTTCCTGCCGATGTACGTTACCCTCGAAACGTTCGAGGTCACGGCCCGTGAATTTCTGCGCTCGTCGCCCGCGCGCTCGTTCCAGCCCAGCGCGGTGAATTTCCTGCCCGGCCCGGTGGCCATCCGCCGCGAGGTCCGCCGCGCCTTCGAGCAGGCGCCGGAATCGCACCGCGCCGACAGTTTTAAAAAGGACTTCGCTTCGGCCCGACAAATCCTCTGCAACCTGGTTCGCGCGAAAAATGTCGGTTTGTTCATGGGCTCCGGCACGCTGGCGAACGACGTGGTCGCCGGACAATTGTCATTGCTGGGCGGAAATGGGTTGATCCTGAGCAACGGCGAGTTTGGCGAACGGTTGATGGACCAGGCATGGCGGTTCAACCTGAAATTCGAAGGCTTGAAATTCGATTGGGGCAAACCGCTGGATCTGGCCATGGTGGAAAAAAAACTGGCGGCCAAACCGGCCTGGTTGTGGTGCACGCATTGTGAGACTTCCACGGGCATTCTGGCGGACCTGGCCGCGCTCAAGAAGCTTTGCGCACAACACGGAACCAAATTATGTCTCGATTGCATCAGCACCATTGGCACGATGCCGGTGGATTTGACCGGTGTTTATCTGGCGTCTGGTTCCAGCGGCAAGGGATTGCGCGCGTATCCGGGGCTTTCGATGGTTTTTTACCATCACGATGTGCCTGCTGCGCCGGCAAAATTACCGCGCTACCTTGACCTCGGCTTTGGAATGCAGCACGACGGCACGCCGTTTACATTTTCCTCGAACCTGCTGCACGCGCTGCACGCTGCGGTGAAACGGGTGAATTGGGAACGACGATTCGCCGAAACCGCCGAATGGTCGGTCTGGCTGCGCGAACGGTTGACGGAAATGGGCTTTAATTTGATTGGCAACGGCGCATTGGTGTCGCCGGCGGTCATCACCCTGGCACTGCCGCCGGAAATGAATTCGACAAAAATCGGCGAAGCGATGCAGGAAACCGGCTATCTCCTCAGTTGCAACAGTGAATATCTGCGCCGAAAAAACTGGATTCAGGTCTGCCTCATGGGCGAATGCACCCGCGAAAAAGTCGTTGCCCTCGCCAACGCGCTGAACCGCGTCTGCTTCCATCGACGCAATGTTCTGCCTGCGATGACGGCGGAAAAATCAAACCGCAATTTTGCGGTTTGATAGTGGATTAGGCGAATGACACCGATTGGACTTAGGTTACAGGTGGATTATTCCGACCAGAACGAGTCATTTAAGAATTATCTGCCTCGCTCAGGTTCGATCACTCGACAGGTTAACATTCAGGATTGGGTCGGTGATTGGTTTGTGCTCGTGCTCGACGAACCTTTTGAGTATCAGATAAAGACCGATAGGCCGTTTAATTTCAAGGTCGCCGAAATAGACCACTTTCTGATTAGGTCACGCTTTTATGGGCAACCCATTAGCAGTTTAGAACAGAACCATTTGGATATTCTGCTTGACCCCAATAATTGTATTGGGAGTCGGGAGCAATTATTCAGTGGAGATTTTATTCAGGCATGTTGGGGTATCGCATTACCCTGTAAGGTTGGCGAATGACATCTAGCATCGCGCTGGAGCTGGCCACCGACCGGTGACTTTTCGGTTGAGCTGTGAAAATTGGAAGTCCAGACTGCGCGGGAACTTAATGAAAATTTTCAGATTGGTAATCTTTGGATTCCTGGCGGCGCTTCTGGTGGCTGGTTGCGCCCGGAAAAAACTGGTGACCGGCATCTATACCTGTCAGCAGGGCGATTTGTCCGCCAAATATGTTTTTTTACCGAATGGGACGGTCGAATATACGTCAAACCTGAACGGGCAGTTTTACCATACCAAGACCGGCAACGGTGTTTATATGATCCAGGAAAACCAGGTCCTGGTCAGTATGCACGGCATGATGGACTTCACATCCCCTTTTGATTTTCTGGCAGCCTTCAAAATGGATAAGAACAATCTGGTGCAGCTTTATACGGTGGATGCCAATGGCCAGACGAACCGGGAACACCAGGACCTGTACGTGGGGCCGCACTAGTGATCGCGCGGCGGACTGAAACCCGGGAATGCCATGTCAGAAGGTAAGACAGAGGACACACTGGTCATCATCAAGCCGGACACGTTCTGGCGCAACCTGAACGGCCAGGTCGAGGCCCGCCTGAAGGCATTGGGACTGACCGTCATCGCGGAACGCGTGCTTGCTGGAACCGGGAACCTGCCGGAAGAGAAGTGGAAGGAATTTTATTTTCCGGTCATCGGCGACCGGCCTCCGTGCCTGGATGGGACTTCCAAGTACATGGCTTACGGCCCGGTGAAGGTCATCCTTTTAAGCGGAGCCGGTGCCATTCAGAAGGTCCGCCAACTCGTCGGCGCAACCATGCCATGGAAAGCGGAGCCAGGCACGATTCGCGGCGATTTCTTTCCGGGCGCCAAGGAAGCGAATGCGCCGTACAGGTTGAAATTCCAACAACCGGGCGATGATCAGTTTGTGTTCAATATGATTCACGCATCGGACTCGGAGAAGAATTTTGCCCGGGAAATCCACTTTTTTCCAAAATTGAATGCTTTCGGGCAAGCATAAGGAAATTAGTTGTCGTAACGCTTTATAGCTTCCGGTGGGGCGAGCGTACTCGCGAGCCGGAATTTTGGAGTGCGCGGGCGTGTCCGCGCTTTATATGCGGCGACATGTCGCCGTAGTCCCAGGTTGGCTCGTCAGTGGCCTCGCCCCCACCAAGCTGGCTCACCGTCAAATCTTACGCGCCACTTTTCATCGGCCAGCCGGATTGGACGAGCACCTTGTATCCACCGGCGAGCGAGTGGACATTGCGATAACCCATCTTTTGGGCCGCGTCGCAGGTGAGCGCCGACCGGAATCCGCCGCCGCAATACATGATGATTTCCGTGTTCGGGTCGGGATACAGCCTCTCCAGATCGCGTTCCAAAATCCCCTTGCCGAGATGGACGGCTTCAGTGGCGTGTCCCTTCTGCCACTCGTGGTCCTCGCGCACGTCCATCAAAACCACCTTGGGGTTTTGTTTCAGCCGCTCACGTGCCTGATCGATGGTGACTTCGTGGACGCGCGTCTTCGCGTCGTTCACGACTTTGAGAAAACCGGGTGCATGGTCCATGCGGGCAAACTAATCCGTGGGCAACGGAGGTCAAATTAAATTCTGGGGTGGGGGCATTGCGCTGCGATGCCCGGACGGCGCAGCGCGCCGTCCCTACCAATATTTTCGGCTCGACGGAGTTTTGCCCCACCAGTGATTTTAAATTTGCAATTTTTATTGGCAAGCCGCGTGGGCATTGGCTAACTCCCGCCGTGTCGCAATCGAAAAACAACGCCGCCGTGGCCGGCAGCCTGTTGTTCACCGTCTTTTTGTGGGGCGGTAACAATGCCGGCACCAAATGGCTGGTCATGGTCTGGCCGCCCATCTGGACCGGTGCCATTCGCTTTCTCCTGGCCGGCGGATTATTGCTGGCGGTGCTGCGCTGGACGTCCCGGCTCGGCGAACGCCACGCCCTGGTTCCCGGCCTGAGGCGGCAACTATGGCTGCGCGGCGGATTAAGCATCGCGGTGTACATCGTGGCCTTTAACTGGGCCTTGCGTCTGACCAGCGCGTCGCACGTGGCGTTGTATCTCGGTGCGTCGCCGGTCTCGGCGTTGTTATGGGAGGAACGGCCGCAACGAAATTGGGCGAGCGTAAAGCGTTACGGCGCGGCGTTGCTGGCGGTGAGCGGCGTGATGGTCCTGTTATGGCCGGCGCTGCGGACGGCCAGGTTGGATTTATTGGGGGAATTTTTTGGTCTGGCATGTAGTGTTCTGTGGGCGTATTTCAGCCGGCAGATGCGGTTTTTGACCGTGCAATTGAGCGGGACGGAAGTGGCCGCACACACCATGTGGATGTCCGGAATCCTGCTGCTGCCGTTCGGGTTGGTGGAAATAGGCATGCGCGGCCTGCCCGTCAATCCCGCGTGCCTCGGCGTGCTGGCGTTCTGCGTCCTGTTTGGCGGGGTGATTCCCTACGCGCTCTGGAACGATGCGCTTCGCCGCTGGCGCACCAGCCGGGTGATGCTGTTCAACAACCTCATTCCGCTCAGCACCATGTCCTGGGCGCATTTCTTTCTGCGCGAGCCGATCACGCCCACTTTTTGGGCGGCCATGATTTTGATTGTGACCGGCGTCATCATCGGCCAGACCGATTGGTCGAAAATTTCCGGGACACCAAAAAACGTTTAACCACCGCACAGATTTATGGACATCAAAAACCTCAACGAAGTCCCGCCGTTCACCACCAAGGACGGCTCGGAAATCCGCGAGCTGCTGGCGCACCGCAACTCGGTTATTCGTAATCAAAGCCTTGCGGAGGCGCGTTTGCCCGTCGGCGGCAGCACGCAGGAGCATTATCACGCCAGGACCGAGGAAATTTATTATATTACCCATGGCGCGGGACGGATTCGCGTTGAAGGCGAAATCCGCGAGGTGAAGGCCGGCGACGCCGTCGGGATTTTGCCCGGCCAAAAGCATAAACTTTGGAACACGGGCCGCGAGACGCTCCGGTTGCTGTGCTGTTGCGCGCCAGCCTACGAGCACGACGACACCATCATTACTGAAAAGTCCTGATCTTAATCTTCTTTTAATCGTAATCCCGTTTCGTTGATTAAGATTACGAGTCAGGATTAAAATATCGCATTACGAATCGTGAATTGACCTGCGCGCCGCCGCGGGCTTAACTGTTGCCATGAAGATTTCGACCCTTGGAGCTTTGTTGCTGGTCGCGGTGCTGGCGAATGGTTGCGCCCTTTTCCATCACCACCAGACGCAACCGGTGCAAACAGCCCCGGTCAGCCCCTATCTGGCGCCGGCCACCCCCTCCGCCGCGCTGAATCCCATTGTTACGCCGGACAATTCACTGACCGCCAGGGTTGCCTCTTACAATGCCACCGGGCGTTTCGTGGTCCTGAGTTTCCCGGTCGGCCAGATGCCGGGCATGAATCAAACCCTGTTTTTGTATCGCAACGGGTTGAAGGCGGGTGAGGTCAAAATCACCGGGCCGCAGCGGGACAATGATGTCGTGGCTGATCTCGTCACCGGGACCGCCCAGGTCGGTGACGAAGTACGCGACCAATAGCTCCTCGACCTGCGGTTTTAATCCTGCGGTTTATCGCTGAAGGACTTGACGGTCTTGGGCAGCGTCGCTTTCCGATACGGCGAATGGAGGTTGAAATAGATGCCGCACAACGGCCGGGCTTCGTCGCTCTGACTGAGAATGATGGTCACCTGCTTGTCGAGCGCAATGCCGTGGCGCAAACCTTCCCCGCGATTTTCGTAAGCCTTGATGGCCTTGCCCATCAGCGAATTGAGCGATACCTCGAAATCCTCCGGCGTCTTGTCAATGCACACAATGTATTGCTCATAAGCCTTGACGGCTTCGGCGATTTCCCGTTTGTACGTCTCGATAGTCATTACCGGGAAGATACGACATCCGACGGCGATTGCAGCAAAAAATCGGTGTGGAAAAAAGCTGGAACGGTTTAGGAAAAGCCGTAGCCATTTCAAGGGTAGGGCGTTGCTGCCGCAACGCCGCCCTACCAAGGATCGGGCATGCCCGGCCACAGTTTTGCTCGAGCCGCTTTAATCCCCGGCCGCGCGCGATTTGGCCCGGGAACGCGGACCGAACAGCGCCGTGCCGATGCGCACCATGGTTGCGCCTTCCTCAATTGCCACCTCAAAATCGCCGCTCATACCCATGCTGAGATGGGGCAGGGGAACGCCGAGGATTCGTTCGCATTCCAGTTTCAACTCGCGCAACCGCCGGAAATGCGGTCGCGATTTTTCCGGTTCCGCCGACCAGGGTGGCACGGCCATCAGCCCATGAATTTCGATCCGTGGCAGCGCGCCGATGGCCTTCAACTCGGCCAGCAACCGGTCCGGCGGATAGCCGAACTTGCTCCCTTCGCCCGCGACGTTGACTTCCAGGAGGACCGGCAGCGCCCTGGCCGCCTGTTCGGCGCGTTTGCTGAGTTCCCGGGCGAGCGGCAGGCTGTCCACACTTTGGACCATTTCAAATAGTTCGACCGCGTCCCGGCATTTGTTCGATTGCAAGTGCCCGATGAAATGCCAGCGCAACCGGCCCGGGCACAGCGGGATTTTTGCCTTGGCCTCCTGTGCCTTGTTCTCGCCGAACAGCATCAGGCCCAAATCCGACGCCGCCCGCACCATTTCCGGCGGCTGACCTTTCGTCACCGCCAGCAGGGTGACCGAATTGGGCTCGCGGTCACAACGGTCACATGCCGCCCGAATCCCTTGCTGGATTTTTTTCAGATTTTCAGCCAGACTCACATGGCCATTGTAAATCTTAAATCGTAAATCGCAAATGAACTACTGGCTCGTCAAACAGGAACCCGAGGCCTATGCGTGGTCGGATCTGGTCAAGGATGGCGGCACCGCCTGGACGGGGGTCCGCAGTTATCCGGCCCGAAAAAATCTTCGGGCCATGAAAGCCGGTGACCTGGTTTTTTTCTATCACAGCGGCGAGGCAAAATCGGTCGTTGGTCTGGCGCGGGTGGCCAAGGAGGCTTACCCTGACCCAACGGCCGGCGAGGAGGATTGGTCGGCGGTTGACCTGGCGCCGGTCAAACCGCTGGTCAAGCCAGTCTCCCTGGCGCAAATCAAGGCCGATAAAATCCTGAAAGAGATGATCCTGGTGAGGCAATCCCGCCTGTCCGTGATGCCGGCGACGGCCGGGCAGTTCACACGGTTGCTGGAGTTGTCGGCAACGAAGGTTTGACGTTTGGCACGCCGGTTTTGATTGCGGCGACGGCCCGCCGACGTTTGAGATATTCCAGGCAACCCGCCCATGGAAACAGCAACGCAATCACCAATAGGCCGATGATCGTCTGCCATGCGCTGGAAAGCATGACCATTTGGATGGCGGTGGTCGCGGTGATGACCAGCGGCAGGTGGAAGGAGAATACCCCCAGGGAATGTCGTCCCAGTAACGCGGTCGGGGCCATCAGGCGGGCCGGCGGGTGTGGGTTCCAGGCGAGCAGAAGCGCGGTCCATGCCCCGAAGTCGAGCAACCGCAATGGCCCGAGCGTCCACTTGTCCATCCAGAGGAAAAGGTCGGGATTAATCCACGTCGACGGCCAGAAGCCCCAGCGCAACAGCAATGCCGCCAACACAATGGTGGCTGCCACCGCCGCCACGGCGAGGCGATACCGGGGCCTGACGATTCGCCGACGAAGGGAGGTTTCGCCGATCGCCACGCCACCCACCCAAAGGAATTGCCAGGCGAGGAGATCAAAGGATCCCCAGCGCAATGGCAGCAGCTGGGCCGGATCGCCGATGAGGCGGACATCCAATCTGAATTGTGCGGCGAGCCAGCCAAAGGCTGAGAGGATTAATATGATTCCCCAACCACGCCGGCGTGCCAGGGCCAGCAGCCAGGGCGTCGCGCCCAGAAAAATGACGTAAAGCGGCAGGATGTCGAAGAGCGGCGGCTGGTGCAGCAACAGCGGCATCAGCATCAGGCTGCCCAAAGGATGGGCGATAAAATCGGAGAAATGATTGGCCAGAGGCGGCAGCGTGCCGGCCAACGCCCAGATGATCAGCGCGGCCGGTACCAATACCGCCAGGTGAACCAGGTAAATCAACCGGCTGCGTTTCCAGATGCGGCGCGACATGGCCGTCCAATCCAACTGCAGATACGCCTTCCCATAAACCCAGCCGGCCAGGCAGGCGCTCAGAAAGATGAAACCCTCCGCTGCGCCGTTGCACCCCAGCGGATCCTGAAACACGTGCGACAACGGCGTCGGCACATGCACCCCGGCCATAATGATCAAAAACAAACCCCGCAACGCATCCAATCGCGCGTCGCGTGGTTTTTTTACCACGTGGACCGGTACTCCGGCCGGACCCGACTTGCTCCGGTTGTTCACAACAAAACTTCATGATACCGCAATCCCCGATGAGTCAACGCCATTTGATTTTGGCAGCTGGACAATTCTTGTCGTCGGTGCGGCATTTTTGGAGATGACGGGCTTGACCGAAGCGTGGGGACGGGATAGTTATTCGCCGAACACCGGCAGATAACCTCAACCCATAACTTATATGACCGAATCAAACCCGATTCAAATCAAGGACACGACGGCCAATCCGGCTCCGCTGGGACTGCTCGCTTTCGGCATGACGACCGTGCTGCTCAATTTGGCCAACGCCGGCCTCTACGAACTCAACAGCATGGTCCTGGCCATGGGAATATTTTACGGCGGCATTGCCCAGGTCATCGCCGGCGCCATGGAATGGAAAAAGAACAACACGTTCGGGACCACGGCCTTTACCTCGTATGGCATGTTCTGGCTTACGCTGGTGGGACTGGTTCTCCTGCCCAAAACCGGCGCGGTCGGCGCGCCCGATGGGAATGCCATGGCCTCCTATCTCGTCTGCTGGGGAATCTTCACCGGCGTCATGTTCATCGGCACCCTGCGATTGAATCGTGCCCTGCAATTCATTTTCCTTTCGCTGACCATTCTGTTCTTCCTGCTGGCCTACGGGGAAGTCGGCGGCGTCGGCCCCGGTTTCAAACACGCTACCGGTTACGAAGGGATTGTCTGCGGCCTCTCCGCGATGTACGCAGGCCTGGCCCAGGTGCTCAATGAACTGGCGCGCCGTACGGTGTTGCCACTGGGAACGGTCCAGGCAGGTTGATTTGTCCTTGGGCCCGGCATCAGTTGCGCAACGCGATCTTCACGCTGTCGCCCAAAACCGCGACCATTTTTCGCAACTGTGCCGGCGTCGTACAATACGGTGGCATCAGGACAATGACGTTGCCGATGGGGCGGGTAAGGACGCCCCGTCGGGCCATGGCCTCGCACACGCGGATGCCGGCGCGCTCGCGCAACGCGAACGGCTCGCGCGTCCGCCAGTTTTTCACCAGTTCAATCCCGGCAATCAAACCGACCTGCCGGATGTCGCCGACGTTTGGCAAAGCCCAGAGCGCTTGCAGTCCTTCGTGCAAAACTTTTTCGAGCGTTTGCCGGGCGCGGACGGATTTGGAGCCTTGCAGAATTTCCAGGTTCGCCAGCGCCGCCGCCGCGCCCAGTTGATTGGCGGTGTAGCTATGACCGTGAAAAAAGGTTTTAAATTCCTCGTACCTGCCGAGAAAGGCATCAAAAATCTTTTGCGTCGTCAGGGTCGCCGCCATCGGCAGATAACCACCGGTCAGGCCCTTGGCCAGACACAGAAAATCCGGCTGCACCCCCTCGTGGTGCGAGGCGAATAAAATTTCGGATTTCGGGGTGCCGGTACGTCCGAACCCGGTCATCACCTCATCCGCAACCAGCAGGGCGCCGTGGGCCCGGGCAATGTCGGTGGCCTGGCGCAACCAGCCCGACGGCTGTGGGATCATGCCCGCCGCGCCTTGCAGCGACGGCTCAAACACAAACGCGGCGTACGGGTTTCCTTTTTTCTTTTGGGCGGAAAACCTCTGTTCAACCTTGCCGATACACTCCCAATGGCACTTCCGATACTCGCGCGCATCGGCGCGTTCCGGGTGCGCGCGGTTGAACGGGCAGCGATAACAATACGGCGCCATGACCTGGTCGGACTTGAACAACAGCCCGGCATAACTCCGGTGAAACAAATCGATATGGCCGAGTGAGACCGCGCCGACCGTGTCACCGTGATACGCGCCTGCCAGCGAGAGGAATTTTGGCTGCGCAGCCCGCGCGGGCATTCGCCGGGCCGGGGGGTGGCGAACGCGGCGGGTGAATTCGTAGGCGAGTTTGAGCGCCACCTCCAGCGCGGTGGAACCGTCATCCGAGAAGAACACCTTTTCCAATTTCGAATTTTGAATTTTGAATTTTGAACCGGTGGGTGTGTTGGCCTTCGCAATTCGCAATTCGCAATTCGCAATTTGAACCAGCTTGCCGGCGAGCAACGGCGCGGGTTCATTGGCCAGCCCCAGTGCCGAGCTGTGCGCAATTTTTCCAAGCTGTTGCCGTATGGCCGCATTGAGCCGAGGATGATTGTGCCCGTGCAGGTTGGTCCAAATGGACGAATTGGCGTCGAGATATTCCCGGCCGTGTGCGTCGCGCAAGACCGCGCCCCTGCCTTCCGCAATCACAATCGGTTCACGCCGCAGCCAGTCCCGCATCTGCGTGAACGGGTGCCAGACAAATTGGCGGTCAAGATGGGCGAATTGGTTCATGCCGTCGAAAGTTTAAAGTCCAGGGTCCAAGGTTTTCAGCGCGCGGATCAATTGTGAAATATCTTCCGCTGAATGCGCCGCCGTCAGCGTCACCCGCAGGCGCGCCCGGCCGCGCGCGACGGTGGGGTGGCGGATGGCCGGAACGAAAATATTCTGTTCGCGCAGCCGGGCGGCCGCCTCGACCGCTTTGGCTTCGTCGCCGATGATCAATGGGACGATGGCGCCGGGAATTTGCGATTTGCGATTTGCGATTTGCGATTGGAGTTCCTGGACGCGTGTCCAAAGTGATTCCCGTCGCGCCGCGCCTTCAGCCGATTGGACCAGTTCAACGGCCGCCCGGGCGGCGGCGGCGGCGGCAGGAACCGGCGCGGTTGAAAAAATGAAACTCCGGGCGCGGTTGACGAGGAAATCAATCAGCGTCCGGGAGCCGCAAATGTAACCGCCGGCGGCGCCCAACGCCTTGCCGAGTGTGCCCATTTGAATTTCAATTTGTCCGTTCACACCGGATTCTTCCGCAAGGCCGCGGCGTTTTTTTCCATAAAGCCCGGTCGCATGGGCCTCGTCCACCATGAGCCATGCGCCGTATTTTTCCTTGAGGGCGACGATTTCGGCCAATGGCGCGGTATCGCCGTCCATCGAAAAAATGCTTTCCGTTACCACCAAAATGTGACGAGGGACAGGTGACGGGTGGCGGGAATCCGAGGCAGCCCATTTGAGTTTGGCTTCCAGGTCGTCCAAATCGTTGTGGGCAAAAACCCGGATTTTGGCGCCGCTGAGCCGCGCGGCGTCCACGATGCAGGCATGAACGAGCTTGTCGAGAATGACAATGTCATCCTTGCCGGCCAGGGCGCAAATGGTGCCGACTGCGGTGGCATATCCGGATGAAAAACTTAACGCCGCTTCAGTCTGCTTGAAATGGGCGATCGCTTCTTCCAATTCGTGATGGGGCGCGAGCGAGCCGCAAATCAGGCGGGACGCACCGGACCCGGCGCCGAATTTTTCCACCGCCTCGACCGCGGCGTGCCTGAGCCGCGGGTCGTTGGCCAGGCCGAGATAGTCATTCGATGAGAAATTCAACAGCATTTGCCCGCCGATTCGGATGCGCGTGCCCGGCGGCGAATCCACGCGGCGCAATTCGCGGAGCAACCCCTGGCCACGAATGCCGGCCAGACGCTGTTGCAGCTCTGCGTCGAAAGAAATCACGCCTGACTTTACGGTTTACAATTTGTGATTTACGAGCAAAAAGGCGAAAACGCGTCCCCGGCCGGTTGAAATGGAGAACTATTTCAACGGGACGATCCAGCGCCCGTCGATCATGCTCGCATGCACGGGGCCGGCATGGTCGAGCACCGTTTCGTGAACGTCCCGGGGTCTGCCGGCGCCGGGAATGGCAATCAAATCGGCGAAGGCATCCGGGCACAACTCGCCGATTTGTCCCTTCATGCCCAGTGCGCGCGCCCCATTGACGGTGGCCATCCGGATAATTTCCTCCGGGCCAGCCGTTTTATCGGTGGTGGCGAGGCCGCGCATTTCCTCAAACAGGTTGAGTTCGGGCTTTTGTTTTCCGGCGCAGCGAACCGTGGCGAGGCTGTCGGTGCCGAGGCACAGGTTGACGCCGGCCTTTGCGAGCCGTTCGCGCAGGAACGGCGGATGACGGAAATAGGCGTGGCTGCGCGGGCAATGAACGACGCTGACCCGGTGTTTGCCGAGCAGGGCGGCATCACCGCGGGCCAGCAGGTTCGCATGTATGGCGATCAGATTTTTGCCGAGCATTTTACTGCGGGCCAGATGCTCGATGGGCGAGCCCAGCCCGCAATCGGAATTGTCCCGATGATTGCGCTGGAGCCAGTCATACATGACTCCAGCGGCGCGGGTGAACATTTCAAATTCCTCCCCGGATTCGGCCACGTGGGTGCACAGCGGCCAGCGCTGTTTGCGCGCGAGCCGGGCGCTCCGGCGGAGCAACTCCGGCAGGGTGGAGTAGGGGGCATGAGGCGAAAGCGAAGCCGAACATCGCGCATGGGAAAGTGAATCAATCTTGTCCACCGCTTCCTGCAATATATCCTTCGGATCCCGCCGGGCCCGGATACCGGTCATTTCCAGAAAGGAAAAAACCCGCAAGGGCGTGGCTTCCCAGACTTCCGGCAGCAGGTCGGGCATGGCTTCGATGTCCGCGACGGTCGTGGTCCCGTTGCGCAACAGCATGTGCGCGCCGCGCAGCCACGAACGCGCGTAGTCGGTATAACCCCAGGCGGTTTTCGCCGCGGTAATCAGGGGAATCCAGTCGGTGAACGTCCGGGGCGGCGGCAATTCGCCGGCCATGTCGGTGTAGTCCAGGTGACAATGCGCGTTGACCAGGCCCGGAAGTAAAATGACCTCCCCCAGGTCAAAAACCTCTTCCCTGGCCTCCGCCTTCAAGTCGGACCAGGGGCCGACGGCGCGAATGCGATTGCCTGCCACGAGCACCGCCCCGTTTTCAACGGGCGGCCGGGAGACGGGCAGGATCGTTCGGGCGCGAAGAATCATCAAAGGTCGGATTCCTGGCGGCGGGACTTGGAACGGGTGGCGGCTTTGTGTTTTTTTGCCTTTCGTTTGCCATGCCGCTTCCGGATCTGCTGTTCAATCTTCCTCGTCACCCGGTCGATGGCCGCATACAGGTCGCTTTCGCGGTCTTCGGCAAACAGATCCGGTCCCCGCACGCTCAGGCGGATGGAGCAGCTGAATTGCTTTTCGGGCGCCCGCGTGTGGTCGTGTTCCAGGGTTACGCGCGAGTCCACGGTGCGTTGGTCAAAATGATCGAGCTTTTGCAGCCGCTTGAGCACATGGTCTTCGATAGCCTTGGTCAGCGTGACATTGTGCGTCGAAAGAATCAATTTCATGATTCCAAGATGGATTTAAACGGCGATAAAATCCAGTATTTACCGAAAGTCAGGCGGGCACAGCGAATGTTGTGCCATTTTCGCTTGTGCTTTGATGAAACTGAGTTAAAATTAATTGTCGATGGTGCAAAGTTTACAACTCTCAGCCCGTCTCACCCAATCGCTGGTGCTGGCCCCGCAGCTCCAGCAGTCACTGGCATTGCTGCAGGCGCCAACGCTCGAATTAAAGGCATTGATTGAGCAGGAATTGCAGCAAAACCCGGTCCTTGAGGAGGTCTCATCGCCCGAACCTGAAATGAGCGAACGCCTGGCGTCGGACGGAGAGGGGCCGGAGGCGCCGGCCGATCAGGTCGAATCGCCGGAAGAGGGCGCCGGAGACGGTGCCGGCGATACCACGCTGTTGAAAAATGGCGAGAGCAGTGATGCGCCGGCGGATGATTTTCAGCAGGAATTTGACCGCTTGGTGCAGCTTGACCAGGAGTGGCGCGACCATTTTGCGCAGACCAACATCCCCATCCGACAGTCCACTGAGGATGAGGAAAAACGCCAGTTCATGTTCGATTCGCTGGCGGCGGGTACCACGCTGTCGCAGGTCCTGATGGACCAGGTGCGCGAAACGGATTTGGACGAGGAACAGCGCCACATCGCGGAACTCATCATCGGCAATATCGACGATTACGGCTATCTCAAGTCAACGGCCCAGGAAATGTCGGCCGCCACCAACCTGCCCGTGGAGAAGATTTCCGAAGTGCTGAAGGTCATTCAGACGTTTGATCCGCCGGGCGTCGGCGCGCTGGATTTGCGCGAATGCCTCGTGCTGCAACTGGAACGCACCGGCCGGCAGGATTCCCTCGAATACCGCATTGTGCGCGATTTTATGGACGCGCTCGGCAAACGGCGCATTCCGGAAATCGCCCGTGGCACCGGCTACACGGTCGAGGAAGTCCAGGACGCGTTGGGCCGCATTGGCCGCCTGGAACCGAGGCCAGGCCGGGCCTTTTTGCCGGACACCGACCAATACGTTCTCCCCGAGGTCTTCGTCCAAAAGGTCAGCAGCGATTTTCTGGTGACCACCAACGACGAGCACATCCCCCATTTGCGCATCAGCAACATCTACAAGGATCTCATGTCCGGGGGCGAGAACTCCGCCGAGGTAAAAAATTACATCCGCGAAAAAATCCGCGCCGGCAAATTCCTCATCAAGAGCCTGCACCAGCGCCAGCAGACCATCCTGAACATCGCCAAGGAAATTGTGAAACGTCAGCGCGAGTTCATGGAAAAGGGCGTTGCCCATTTGCGCCCCATGACGATGGCACAGGTGGCCGAGGTGGTCGGCGTTCACGAGACCACCGTCAGCCGCGCCGTTTCCGCCAAATATATGCAGACGCCGCAGGGTGTGTTTGAGATGAAATTCTTCTTTACCGCCGGCCTGCAGACCGCCAGCGGTGACGGCGTGTCCAATACCAGCGTCAAGGACATGATCGCTGAAATCTTCAAAAACGAGGAGTCCACCAAGCCGTTGTCCGATCAGGAAGTGGTAAAAATGCTGGAGGACAAGGGTATCAACATCGCGCGCCGCACCGTCGCCAAATACCGCTCCGAATTGAACATCCTGCCCTCGAATCTCCGGAAGGTTTACTAGGAATTTCGGACGTACGGGCAGACCGTGTCAGTTACCGTGGTTTATCGGGTGGCAATCTGCCCTCAACCTTGTGGAAGGGCGGCAACGTGACGCCCTGATCGTTGCTCCAGACCAACTCATGGCTGTCCAGCCGGATAATATGTAAGTGCATTACCACTGTCTGATCGCCAAACTTCGCCTTGCCAATGACCAGGCCATTTTTGGCCACGAACGTCCCTTGGTATTGCCCCGTTCTGCCATTGGTGAAGCCGCCAGTCAGCGACACGTAACTGCCGTCTGCCGCAATGACGTTCGTGGTGTTTAGGCCGCGGCCCCAGGACGCAACCCATGTCCCTGTCAACTCGTGTTGAATATCCCGGTCGCTCAGAAGTTTGAAAGGCTGCCCGCGCACACCGACGATCGTCACCAGAAAGATCGCCAACCCAATTATGGTTAATTTTCTCATAGTCGCTCGATAATGTCCAACGTTCCAAATCCCGCAATACGGGACCCGGCCACCGGAGCCGGACTCACGCTGGGTGTGATGATAATCGAATTTCATGGCGCGGTCAAAACCGGAGGGACGGTGGCCGCTGGCTCCAGCGCGATGTCAGGTGGCATGCTCATGCAGCTGCCTTCTCCGCGACAGAAAGCCGAAGCCCGCTGCCAAAGATTCCGACTCAAATGCCAGCCCGCCTTCCCGGTTGGAATCTATTCAACCGGTTAGGCCGTCCTGTCACGGCTTTTCAATACAGCCGAAAGAAGGCCGGGCTGGGAGGGTTTGTGATTTCAATACCGGTGAACGGAACACCGTTGGTGACCGTCACCCAGTTGTCGGTAGTCAGATTGGTGCTCATCTGCAAAACATAATTCGTCCCCGGCGGGGTTGGGAACAGCACCACCGGTGAGTTGCTGTAAGTGGTGATGCCCAATTGCACCGGCGCCGCAATCTGCACTTGAATGCTGCCAGGGTCAACGAACACGTCCAAATAGCCGCTCACGGTAATTTGGTCGTTATTATACATTAACTGTTGAGCGGGGACGATACCCGTTTGCGTGGTTGCGAAAAAGGTTCCGGCATTCTGATAACCGGCTAAATATTGCGGAGTCCCGTTCCACAAGGAAGTGTCAACGAATGACTCAAGGCTCCCAGGAATCCCAAAAGTAATAAAGTTGCCTCCAAGCTGTAATCGCGCCGTATTGGCGGCCGTGACGGGGAGTCCGCTCAATGAAAATGATTCCTGACCCGCCACCGCCGAAAAGTTATTCACGGTACCGGAAAGGTTCACCGCCATAATGCCTGGTGCAGGCGTATTTATAACTTCCCATTTAACAACCCCGCCGTCTGAAGTAATGGTTCCAGCCGCAGCATGAAGCGGGGGCCACGCCGGAGTGCTGCCGCCGCTATTGCCTCCGACAATGCAGGTCTCGAAATTGTTGTTGGGGTCCGTAATCTCTGTGGTGCGCGTGACAGCGCCGCCGGCGCTCCAAACATAGGGTGGCCCGGAATATATGTAGGTGGTTGACCAATCCAGCCGTAACTCAGCAATGGTATTGTTGGGGTTGACCACGGACAAGGATGTGCCCTCAGGGGCGACGCCTGACGATGGAACGGAATTTGAACCGATATAATAGCTGCCTTGTTGATAGCTGACGTCAGCCGTTACGCCGGAACTGGTCCAAGTCGCCGGGGGGGTAGCAGGCCAATTGGCGAAAACTCCCCCTGGATATCCGCTGCCGCTCGTCAACCACGTCTGGCCAGCCGTGCTCAAAGGTGTGCCGACATGATTGCCCGTGCCAGTGGTTTCGGACGGGGAATACGGAGAGACGGTGGGAGGTACGGTGGTACCCGTCCCATCATTAAAATAGACATTCAAATACGTGGTACCGACTGGAGTGAATCCGGCGTTGGCGCGGCCCATTGACGCGAGCAGGAATGACAGGCAACAGACGAGTGCGGCAATCCAGTATGAACGGTGAATAAACGATTGGGGCGGGAATGATTTTTTCATGGTTCTTGATAGGAATATTGGTTTAAAAGTACCGCTTGTGATTCAAAGCATATCTTTAACTTATTTTCGCCCCCGTCAAGGACTTTCGGACAAATATTGATCGGAAAGTAAGTTGCTCAAATTCCAATGGAAACTCGTAAAATTCGCTACGTATTAAAAAGGGGAATGGAGGCGCATGCTAAGTGGCTGCGAGGTTGAAGCGTGGGACAAACCCGGGCACCAGCCGTATCATGTTATCTCAACCGAAAGCTTTCGGGACCTATCGGCTGCGCACCATCCCGCGTTGCCTGCAGCGATTTGTTAACCTCATAAAATCGCTAATGCTGCCACGAAATAAACGCAAACACCACCCACGCTACAATTCCAAGAACTGCCGAAATTGGCGCTGGAACAAACTTTCCCCACCAAAGTATGAGAGCAAAGAAATAAAGGACGCCGAAGACCGTCAGCAATACCCAAATTGCTACCGCGCCAGCTCTGTCAAAAAAACTCCGTCCCAATGTGCTGACGAGCAGCATGAATACTGGGAGGAAGAAAAAATGGCCGAAGGCAATACGATAGTCGCCCGATGTTGCCTTTCTAAATCGCTCACCGATTGCGAGCCGCCCAAACATAACAGCTAACCAAGGAGGCATAACGTGCTGTCGCCTAACATTCCAAAGCTTCTCTGAAAGGTGTTATGGGCCGCATTCAGATGAAAGGTTTCATAGGTTTTTCAGATTTTCCAGTCAAATTGTTTTCGTCCAGGACCAAGCTTTTCTGCGCCGCTTTCCGGCACAATCAACATCAGGTCCCCGGCCCTCTATTCTGAGGAAGATCCTCCCCGATGGTTAACCCACCGATTCGATCACTTATCAGTAACATATGACGAAGGATTCTGTTTTCTCCACGGACCAGATATCCACGGACTGGACCGGTTTCTGCCTTGTTTCTTTTGTCTTCCCATCGACCACACCTGAGTGCGCCGGGCGTGATTTATGGTTCGGATTGGGTTTGGGTATTTTTTTTCAGGTCGGCTGCCATCATTAGGAAGGTGGGGTTCTGGGGATCCAGTTTCAGCAGGTACTGCACTTGGGTAAGGGCTTCCTGAGTCCGGCCGATTTGGCCGAGGACGTAGGCGAGGTGCAGGCGCGGGCGGATTTCAGTGGGACGAAGATCGACCGCCAGTTGGAACCATTGGAGGGCCTCGGCGTTGCGGCCTTGTTGGGCGAGGCAACCACCCCAGGCGTCTGCGGGCATGGGGTCGCTGGTGCAGGCGGCGGCTTTTTCATAGTGTTCCAGGGCTTCGGGGTGGCGCCCGGCGTTATCGAGGTAGACAGCGAGGTTGTATTGAGCGGGGGCGAACCGGGCATCGATGCGCACGGCGCGTTCCAGGAGATTCTCTGCTTCAGCAGATTCGCCGGAGGAAGCGGCAATGCTGCCGAGCACACTGAGCGCGGGCACGTTGTCAGGGTCGAGCGAAAGGGCGCGTTCATAGACGGGCTTGACCGCCGGCAGACCATCACGAAAGGAGACTCGGATGTCGCCAAGGTAAGCCAGGCCGTCGGGGTTGCTCCAATTGGATTGGATGAGGGCGTCAAAATAGTTTGGGCCGTCAACTTCGAAGAAACGACGCATCGTCTGGTAGCGAAGATCCGTGGGCAGGCATTCAAAGGCTTGTTCGGGCCGGCCGGAAAAGAGCAGGCAATTGGCGCGGGTATGCAGCGTCAACTCCTGGTGAAGCGAGTCAGAGGCGCCGATCAGGCAGGGCCAGATGTCTTCTATTGGCTCGAAAAAAAAGCCGCTCCAACCGCTTCCCGCAGGCCGCGCGCCGGCCGGGGTATAATAAGTTAGAGGCAGATCGTCAGTGTTGACACGGCCGTCGCCGACCCAGCGTCGAAATGACTCGTCGGCGCACACGAAGCCATCGAGGAAGCCAGCCACGGTGTCGAGACCGTACGGAGCGAGGTCGTTGCGCACAGGCTCAGCGTTGAGCCGCTCCTGCAATTGGGGAATGTCGATGCTGAGTTTTTGGGGCGTGGCGACCAGTAGTGAATAGTTGACGAACTGGCCCTGCTCCTCGGCGCCGCCGCTGACCCAGAGGCTTACATGGGGAAAGACGGACGCGAAGGTGCGGAGGATGGTTTTATATTCGGCCAGGCTGAGGCCGTGCGTGGGGACCCATTGGACGAAGACGCCGTCATCGGTGAGGCGGCTGCGAACAGACTGGTAGAATTCCCGGGTGTAAAGCACCCAACTGTCGGGCGTTTTGGGATGGGTGGAATCGGTGATGATGACGGGCCATTTCCGGCGGGAGGTCATGACGTAGTTGCGGCCGTCTTCGATGACGACGCGGGTTTTTGGGTTTTGCAAGACCGCGTTGTTTTCGCGGGAAAGGAGTTTGGCGGCATCAACGACGCTCGACTCGAGATCAACGACCGTGAGGGATTTGACCTCCGGCAGGACCGTGGCGGCTCCGGCAGCAATGCCGCCGCCAAGACAAATCATCAGGACATCATCGGGATGGGGATGAAGCATGGGGCCGAGGTCGCCGAGCATCTTGAAACAGATTTGGTCGGCATAGAGAACAGGCACCTCGGGGTTGGCGTTGATGTAAATGGCCTTGGTGCTGTTGATGCGGTCGCGCGTGACGACGGAGGTTCCGGTGCGGCCTTCGCGAAAGAAAATGATGTCGGTGTGGCCGGACAGATTGAAGCCGGTGGCGAGGAAGACACGCTGGCAGAGATCGGAGGGGACAGCGAACAGATAGAGAGCAACAACGGTGACAAAGAAGGCAGCCATCGGGACGGCGTGGCGGGCGAGCAAGAGCAGGCCCATGGCCCCATAGAGCAGCGCGGCGAGCAGCAGCGTTTTCTGAATTCCAACGAGCGGAACCAGGACGAAAACGGGGAGGAGGGAGCCGGCGACGGTTCCGGCAGTGTTGACGGCGTAGAGCAAGCCGACGCTGCGCCCGAGCGTTCGGAGCTGGCTTCCGTAGAGACTGCACAGAGCCGGGAAAGCCATACCCATAAGGGCGGTGGGCAGCAGCACCGTGATGAAAGCAAGACTGGTGACCTCGAACGGGCGCGGTGGGCCGAGGGCAAATATCCACGCGCCCGTCACGAAGGTTGCGAGGACGGAAACGCCGAGGAATACTTCGATGATTCCAAGGGCACGCGGGAGGGACTTGATGCGGCCGGCCAGAAGACAGTAACCGAAGGAGCCAAGGCCGACTCCAAACAGGTAGACACACAGGATGGCGGGAAACACGTAGGCGGGACGCTCGAGGATGGTGAAGGCGAGGTAGCGGAACCAGACAACTTCGCAAATCAGGCTGGCCAGGCCGTTGACGAAGGCGATCGTCAACAACCATTTTACGGGCGCGACAGGCTGCGGCGCGGGGCGTTTGGACGGTTTGAGGGCGGGCTCATTTTGGACGGGAGCGGTATCGGGGATGGCAATGGCGGCAAGACCAATCAGGATGCTAATGGCGACGGCGCAGAAGTTGGTGAGACGTAACCCAAGGGTTTCAAGCATCCAGAATCCGGACGCGAGACAACCAAAGGCGGCGCCAAGGGTGTTCCAACAGTAGAGGGCGCCGACGCTGGTGCCGGCGCGCCGTTCGGAGTTCGCCACCGCCCGGACGAGCAGGGGGAGTGTGACGCCCATCAGGAAACAGGGCACGACGAGGATGGTAAAAGCGAGCGTGAAGCGGGTCAGGGTTGTGGCGAGCAGAGAATCCGGGGACAGAGAGGCCAATGCCGGTGCCAGTGACTGAAGCCCGTTGAGCATCCTTGGCATTGCGAGCGCCCAAGCGGCGATGGCGAATTCGATCAGGCCAAAGGCCGGCATGCGGCGGGCGAGGCGATCGGAGATCCTGCCGCCGATCAGGCCGCCGAGACCGAGGCCGGCCATGAAGGCGCAGAGGACAATGCTGACGGCGTACGAGCTGTTACCGAAGACAGTGACGAAGCGGCGGCTCCAGAGGATCTCGAAGACCATGGAGGTGGCACCGGACAGGAAAAAGCAGGCACAGATGGTCAGGTATTGGATTGGCCGGCGTGGGAGCAGGGCGCCATCCTGTCGCCTGCTCGCGATGTCGTGTATTGGAGTTGCCGGCCGCGATTTGTTAGACGGCGTGCTCATATCAATCCCGAAAAACAAGATACGCCCAATATACCGCAGCTCCGATGGGAATAAGGCCAAAGAGAGCACCAGGCTGAAGCCCACGTTTTAGCACTGCCACTTCAGGATGTCGTGGGTCATAATAGACTGAAACCTTCGTGCCGATGAGGTAAGCGGCTCCCGTATTATCCGCCCATCCGCCGAAGCAAAAAGTACTGGAACGATAGGTGCGCCCCCCAACAACATACTCGTACAGGTGGGCCGTTTCCTTGTATTCCACCGGAACAACGCCAGTGCTTGTGCGATTAATACCTTCAATGGTGAACGAATTATCCTGAGAATCAATAATTGTCCCCTCTGTCTTTAGCCACTTGTAGCTCGACAGCCCAAGCAGGATGAGGTCTCGCGTCGTGTAAAGGAGCCAGAACCCACAAACCACAAGTCCTATGAAAACGGTGATGTGCATACTGGTAACGCCTTCTAACGATCCAGAGCTCAGGCACGGCCACGGGAGCCGGACTCAGCAAAGCAACAATGACAGACAAATCTCATATCTCGACTCAAAACTCAAGGGGCAGTCGGCGTCGGCTCCAGCGCGGTGGTCGGCGTCGCCACCCTCACGAACACAAAAGATCAGCGCGCCAATGCCCGATAAAAACAGAAAATCACCCAAAAACCAATGCCACAAAAAACAACCCCTGCCGCTCTCGGTGAAACTCTCTCGGATTTGTCGCCTGTCGTCTGCTCTCTAAATGCGGCAAAAAAAAGTAATACCAAAACTATGAGCGAAGCGATGAGGTCCACAAAAATGAAATCACTCGACCCGGTCTTGCGGAGCCATGCGGAAAGCGGAATGAGCGTCCCGATTATGGCGATGAGACTCAATGTTGTTTTGGTGCTCATGCGGACGATGCCTGACGTCCAGAGTTCAGGCGCGCGGGACCAACCAGCGTGAACCGCGAAGCGGAACTGGAACCGCCATCCCGCTTTGCCTGCAGCGATTTGTTAGCACACCAACCCCGCCCGGCGGGGGGCAATGACACAAGAAACAAGGTGAGCAACTTTTGTTGCATATCAATGACTTAGGCGTCTTGTTTCTTATGAGGCCTTTGTCTCATCGTGTGTAATCCTGGTATCCGGGCGCATAATTCGCCACACCACATACAAAGCAACGAGAGCGGTGACGGTAAGCACTGTCTTGCTAACGAGCAGTGCATGGAATTCCGCGCTCGCACCACTAAAGAATGAAGGGCTGACCCAATACTCAAATATGGCGAATCCTGAAATTACGATGGACAAGCCTGGCCACATCGCCCGCGACCGATACAAGACCGTGCCCAAAATAATGAGAGCCACGCCATAAGCTGTAAAAATCCAAACGTCCCTAAACTCACGTGCCTTCGACTCTCGCTCGGATATTTCTGAACGGAGTGCATCTCGCTTCTGATAAAGGTCCTGATGCTCCTGCGAAATATTCTGCATCTCTTGCCATCCCTTGCCTTTTTCGAGCGCAAGAATCTGGTCGTTGGCGTTCCGAAACTCATCCACCAACACTTCGGTCTTCTTCTCTGACTGTGCCTTGACTTTTTCGGGACTGAACTGATCCAAAATGGAGGTCTCAGTACCCCAGATCAATTCATGAACGTCACGCCCGCCTTGGGTGATAAAAATAACGTTGGCGATTATGAATAATGTGATTTGTAGTGGTTTCATAGTTTTGCGCGTAAAAGGCCTAACCATGCGGTATACAATAAAAGTGTTGTATATCACCTGTCATGAAAGCTTTTCTAATTCGTTTTGACCGGCCTGTCCAGGCAAAGTTGTGTCAAAAACCGGTTAACCATGGCGTCGGCAAATACAACATTCCGACCGCGCGAAGATCGTGATAGCTTTACGGGTGGCGCGATTTGATTTGAATGACGGCCCAGTGCGCGTGTTCGGCAATCAATGGCTCGGGATCGTGGGCAGCTTTTTCCAGATGGGGCAGGGCGGAGGCGTCGCCCACATTGCCGAGCGCGACGCAGACGTTCCGCAGCAGACCACGGCGTTTCGTCCGCAAAACCGGCGTCCCGGCAAACCGGGATTTGAAACCGGCCTCGTCCAGTTGCAACAATTCCTGCAAATCCGGTGCAGCCAGTTCCGGTCGCGCATGGGTTTTCATCAAATTGCTTTCGCGGGCGAAGCGGTTCCACGGGCACGCAGCCAGGCAATCGTCGCAGCCGAAGATGCGATTGCCGATGGCCGGGCGCAGTTCGACCGGGATGGCGCCCTTTAGTTCGATGGTGAGATAGGAGATGCAACGGCGCGCATCGAGTTGGAAGGGTGCGGTGATGGCATTGGTCGGGCAGGCGGCAAGGCAGCGGGCGCATTTGCCGCAATGATTCTGCGCCGGCGCGTCGGGTTCCAGTTCCAGGGTTGTCAGGATTTCGGCGAGCAGAATCCAGTTACCGAATTTCCGGCTGATGAGGTTGGTGTGTTTGCCGATGAAACCGAGGCCGGCGCGTTGGGCGAAATCGCGTTCCAACAGCGGTCCGGTGTCCACGTACCACAGCGAGCGTGTTTCCACGCCGCCAATGTGGTCCACGAACGCGGCCAGTTGTTTCAGGGGTTCACCCAGCACGTCGTGGTAATCCTCAAATTGTGCATAACGGGCAATCAAAGCGGTTGAGCGGCGAGGGGCGAGAGACGAGCGATGGGCATCGTTGCGTTGAGTGAAATTTCCGGCTCTCGACTCCCGGCTCCCGACTCTCGTCTGATAATTGGCTGCCAAACAGATGACGCTCTTTGCGCCCGGCAGCACGTGTTGTGGTTCGATCCGTTTTGGCGCGGTACGTTCAAGCCAGGCCATATCGCCGTGACGGTTATCTGCAATCCATTTTTGGAATTGTTTGCCACTCAGCGGTGCCTCGGCACTGGTAAAGCGGCAATCGTCAAAACCCAGTTCCCGCGCCTGTCGTCGAATGGCATCCTTCATCATTGTCCGGATTGCGCGAATTTAAATTGATGCACGATTTGCTGGGCGACTTCGCGGGCGGAACGCAGGTCGGTGTTGATCAACACATCGGCCTGGCGATAAAACGGTTCGCGGGCGGCGAGCAGTTCGCGGATTTTGGATTGGGGATTCGGGTCGCGCAAGAGGGGCCGGTGGGTCTGGTTCCGCACGCGTTCCCAGATTTTTTCCGGTGAAGCCCAAAGGCAGACGACGAGGGCGTGGGTTTTAAGGCTGGTAAGATTAACCGGGTCCGCGGGCAAACCGCCGCCGGTGGAAATGACCGTTCGTTTCCGGGCCGCCAGTTCAGCGACCAATTGCTGCTCCAACTTGCGAAACGCCGCCTCGCCATCGGTGTCAAAAATGTCGGTGATGGTCCGGCTCGTGCGCGATTGGATCAGTTCATCCGTGTCGACGTAATCGAAATGCAACTGTTCGGCCACCAGCCGTCCCACGGAGGACTTGCCCGTGCCCATGAAACCGATGAGCGCGAGATTGACGAGTTGGCGCGTGTTGTTCACGGGCCATGGAGTAGCGGATTTTTGGGCATGGCGCACGCTGATAATTCGTGGGGCGGGCTCTCCGCAGCCCGCCGCGTCAGTTATTCGCGGGAAGCGGCGCGATGGGGACATCGCGCCCTGCCAATTGCCCAAAGTAATTTCCGCCGAGCTGCCGGAATTTTCGCAACTCGTTGCCACCAGAATCGGGTCCGCAGCCTCGTCCCTCTGCCGGGCCAGCCGCTGCTCGACACTTTGGCCGGCAAGGTTTAGATTTTTCGCATGGATTTACCGCCGCTGATTCTCGCTTCCGCGTCGCCCCGGCGGGCGGAATTGTTGCGGCAGTTGAACTTGGATTTCCAGGTGGTTCCCAGCGACGCCGCGGAAATATTCGACGGGCAACTGTCGCCGCTGGAACTTTGCCAGCTCAACGCGCATCGCAAGGCGCGCGTCGTCGCCAAAAAAATCCCCGACGCCCTGGTGCTGGGTGCGGACACGCTGGTTTTTTCCGGCGGTGGAATCATGGGCAAACCCGCCGATCTGGCCGCGGCGCGGCAGATGCTGGCGCGCTTACAGGGCCGGACGCATCAGGTCGTCACCGGCGTCAGCCTGATTCACCTGCGCGCGTATCGCGAGCGCACCTTTGCCGTCAGCACGGACGTGATGTTTCGTTCGCTCACGGCCGAACAGATTGACGGTTACCTTTCCAGGATGAATCCGCTGGACAAGGCGGGTGCTTACGCGATCCAGGAGCACGGGGACACGATTGTTTCGGAAATTTCCGGTTCGTTCAGCAACGTGGTGGGATTGCCGGTGGAACAGCTGCAAACGGAGTTAAAGGCCTGGGCGGCTTAATTCCTGCCAGAGCAGCGCGCTCATCCGCTGTCCGCCTTCAAAACAGTCCAGATCGAACTTTTCGTTCGGCGAATGGGCGTTATCATCCGGCAAGCCCAACCCCAGCAACAGGGAATCCGCGCCCAGGATTTTTTTGAATTCGTTCACAATCGGGATGGAACCGCCCTCGCGCATCAGGACCGGCTCGCGGTGAAACGCCTGGCGCAACGCGTGCAAGGCCGCCTGCGCCTGCGGGCTGGTCGGCGAAACCAGATACGCTTCCGCGCCGTGACCGGCTGCGATTTCCAAGCGTACGGTTGGGGGACAGATTTGCCTGAGGTAATCGCAGACAATCCTGCGGACGTGGGCCGGTTGCTGGTTGGGCACCAGACGGCAGGTGATTTTGGCGCGGGCCCAGGCGGGGACGATGGTTTTGCTGCCGGTGCCCTGATAGCCGCTGGTGAGTCCGTTGATTTCAAATGTTGGGCGCGCGCTGCGCTGTTCCAGGGACGTAAAGCCGCGTTCACCGAACAATTTTTTCACGCCCAGGAGTTTCCGGAGCTCACGGTCGGAGGCGGGCAATCGTTTGAATTGCCGGCGTTCGTAGGCTGAAAGTGGCGCAATGCCGTCATAAAAACCCGGGATGGCAACGCGGCCGTTTCGATCGCGGAGTCGGGCCAGCAACTGGCTGAGGGCCATCGCCGGATTGTCCACGGCGCCGCCAAAAATGCCGGAGTGCAAATCGCGTGAGGGGCCGCGCACGATGATTTCGAAGGCGATGATGCCGCGCAAGGCATAGGTCAGCGCCGGATGGTCGGCGTCGGGCATGCCCGTGTCGGAAACGACGACGGCGTCGCATTTCAATTCGTTCCGGTGCGATCGGAGAAATTTCGACAGATTGGCGCTGCCGACTTCCTCCTCGCCTTCGATGACGAACGTCAGGTCGCAGGGCAGGGGAGTGCCGGTTTTCAAATAGGCTTCGACGGCCTTGAGATGGGCGAAGTGCTGGCCTTTGTTGTCGGTTGTGCCGCGGGCATAAATGGCGCGACCGGCGATGCGTGGCTCGAAGGGGGGTGACTTCCATAGCTCCAACGGTTCCGGCGGCTGCACGTCGTAATGGCCATAGACCAAGAAATGCGGCCGCCCGCCTTCGCCATGCTTCGGCGCGGCAAGGGCAGAGGATTTGAGGCGCGGGGTTTTGGCAACGACGATGGGATGCCCCTGGGTCGGGTAGACGCGGGCATCGAGGCCGATTTGACGGCAGTGTTTGGCCAACCAGCCGGCGCAGGCCTGCAAATCCTTTTTGTGCTGGGACTGGGCGGAGACGCTGGGGAGGCGGAGAAAATCGCACAACTCGGCCACGAAACGGGCCTGGTGGCGTTTCAAATAATCGAGCACCAATTGCATGGCGCCTAGCTAAGCGATGAAACGTACAATTGCCAAGCAGAACCGGCTGAAAAATCAGCCCGAAACGTTTTGGGGCGGGGGGTAATGCGAATTGATGGCGGCCAGCTTAAGGCGGACCGGAACTCAATTGCCGGCCGAATTTACCAGAATCAGT
>JAJPJM010000162.1 GCA_021324235.1 Verrucomicrobiota bacterium | reverse complement strand
GTGTTGAACTGGGGCAAGCAGACGGACATTGCCGAAGTCAAGGAACGCGTCGGCGACCGGATGTGCCTGATGGGAAATGTGAATCCGCTGGAAGTGGGTGTGCGCGGCACACCGGAGGAGGTGCGGCAAGCCACCCTGGACGTTCTGGAAAAGAGCGGCGGCCAGGGAATTATCCTTTCGGTCGGCGGCGGCACCAGTCCGGGCATGCCGAAGCAAAACATCGAAGCGATGCTGAAAGCGCTGGCTGAATTTAATTCAAAACGCGCCTGAAAGGAGTTGCATGCCTGATTACGCTGTGATGAACCAGTGCCTGTACGAAGGCAAGGCCAAGGAAGTCGAACAGATGACAAAGGACGCCCTGGCCGAAGGCCGGAGTGTTCAGGAAGTCCTCAGCGAAGGCCTGATCGCCGGGATGAGTGTCGTGGGCGAAGACTTCAAGTACAACATCCTCTACGTGCCCGAAGTACTCATCGCCGCGCGGGCGATGAAGGCGGGCATGGGTGTTTTAAAACCGTTGTTGACCGCGAAGGATTCCGTGGTCCAGCCGCCGGGCGTGTTGGTGATGGGCACCGTGCGCGGCGATTTGCATGATATCGGGAAGAATCTCGTGTGCATGATGGCCGAGGGCGCGGGCTTTGAAGTGCACGACATCGGCGTGGACCAGAACATTGATAAATTCCTGGCCGCCACCGAACAATTCAAGCCGAGCATCATCGGGATGAGCGCGTTGCTCACGACGACGATGACCTACATGAAAACGGTCATTGACGGCTACAAGGAGCGGGGCATGACCCACATCAAATTTGCCATCGGCGGCGCGCCCATCAGTCAGATGTATGCGGACGAAATCGGCGCGGACGGCTATGGCGCGGACGCCTCCAGCGCGGTGGATTTGTTTCTGTATTTCGTGGGCAAAGGCGCGGCGCCGGCGGCAAAATCCAAGCTGGAAACGATTGAGGCCGTCAAAACCGAACGCGCCGAAGCGCGCGCGGCATCGCGCCCGGCGGATGCCCGGTCAAAATTCCAGGTTCTCTACTGGCAGGATGTTCCGTCGCAGATCAAGGCGTGGGACGACTTCAGCGAAATCAAGGTGGAATTGCCGCCGCGTTTCGCAGTGCGCATTGATGCCCTGGCCCAATCCAAAGGCCTGACCAGCGCGGATGATTTTCTTTCACAATGGAAATGGAGCGACGAACAGGAACGCGACGGCACGGCCGAGGACGTGGCCCAGGCCGTCAAACTGGAGCTCGAAGCCAGGTTTCCCTGACTGAAAAATGGGTATGTTGCCGGGCGGATGCAAACTCTGCGCGAAAAATTATTTGAGACCTCCCGTTTCCTGGTTGGGACGGAATTGGTGTCGGTACGCGGCTCCATGGCGGAGGGCAGCGCCATCAAGGCCCGCATCTTCGCCAACGAACTCGCGGCCAGTCCGGACATTGACTGGATTTCCATCACGGACAACGCCGGCGGCAATCCGCAACTGGCGCCGCTTGCCCTCGGACGGCCGCTGCTTTACGCCGGCAAGGAAGTCGTCATTCATCTCACCTGCAAGGACCTGAACCGGAACGGCCTCGAAAGCGAAGCCTGGATGCTTAACAGCGAAGGCTTCCACAACATTCTGGCCATGACCGGCGATTATCCGGTGGCCGGCAACGATGGACTCGCGAAGCCGGTTTTCGACATCGATTCCGTCGGTTTGATCTCCCTGTTGCACAAGATGAATCAGGGACTTGGCTCCGGGAAAGCGCAGAATGAAGACCAGGGCCGCCGGCTCGAAAAAACCCAGTTCTGCATCGGCGCCGTCACGACGAATTTCAAGCGGCACGAAAGCGAACTGGTCCCGCAATACCTGAAGCTCGAGAAAAAGGTCGAGTGCGGCGCCCAATTCATCATCAATCAGATCGGGTTCGATTCGCGGAAAATTTCCGAACTGCGCTATTACCTGGAGGCGCATGGCATGCAGCAGGTCCCGCTCATCGGCAATGTTTATCTGTTGAGCCCGCGGGTCGCCCGGATTTTTAATGAAGGGAAAATTCCCGGTGTGGTCGTTACGCCCCTGCTTTGGGAACTATGCCAGCAACACGCCCGGTCGGCCGATGGCGGGAAGGCGTTCTTCTACGAGTTCGCAGCCAGACAGATTGCCATTTATCGCGGGCTTGGCTTCCGCGGCGTGTATCTGGGCGGCGTCCACAAATTTTCGGCGATTGAAAAAATCCTGGAAATCGAACGCTCGTTTGCGCCGGATGATTGGAAGGCGTTCGCGCGGGAAATCCGGTTTTCCCAGCCCGGCGAATTTTTCTATTATTCGGAAAATCCCGCGACCGGCCTCGCCCATCCGGGCCAGGAAAGTCCCCGGCCGCCGGTTCCGACCAAACACGTTACCGGGGCCTATCAACTGTCCAAGTGGTCGCACCAGGCGCTGTTCGAGTCCGGCACGACCTTTGCCAAATGGGGCGCGAAAATTTGCGCGAACTCGAGAGACCCTTTGCAAGGTCCCCGGGTGTTGCGCGCGCTGGAGCATTTGAGCAAGGCGGCCTTGTTCCAATGCAAGGACTGCGGTGATTGCTCGCTGCCGGATATTGCGTTTCTCTGTCCGGAATCCCAGTGCGCGAAAAACCAGCGCAACGGGCCGTGCGGGGGGACGCGCGAAGGCCGCTGCGAGGTGGAGGGCTACGGCGATTGCATCTGGCTGCGCGCTTACGAGCGCCTCAAGCATGATGGTCGTGAGCAGGAGCTGTTGAAGCACGCACCGGTCGTCCAAAATCAGGGACTACGGGGAACTTCCGCCTGGGCGAATCATTGGCTGGGCCGCGATCACACGGCGAAACGCGAAACCGCCGCCAAGCCGGAGCCGATGGCTCCCAAACCGGGGTTTTAAAGAGAATGAGCAAGCGACTGCACATCGTCGGCGAGTTGATGAACAATTCCTATGCGCGGGCGCGGAAGGCGTTCACCGAGCGTGATCCCAAAGGTTATCAGGAGCTCGCAAAATTGCAGGCCGCTCTCGGCGCCAGCTTTTTGACGCTGAATCTCGATGGCACGCAACGCATTCAGGTGCGGCGGGAGGAGATGTTCGACCTCCTCCCAGACGTCATTCCGGCGATTCAGGAAGCAACCTCGACGCCCATCGCGTTCGACAATCCATCCGTCGAGTATCACAAGGTGGCGCTCAAACATTACGACCGGAAAAAAAGCGGCGCACCGATTCTCAACTCGCTCGCCGCCTCGCGCGAACACCTGGATGAAATGATCGAGTTGGTGAAACATTACGACACCCTGGCGGTCGTCATGGCTTCGGAAACGTTTGTTCCGGGAGGGACATCGCAGTGCCTGAATCCACAGGATTCGTACCGGGCGGCAAAACATTTTGTCGAACTGCTCGTGACCAAAGCCGGTCGCCGCAACGACCAAATCATCATCGACCCCGGCCTCGCGCCCGTCGGCGCGGACACCTACGGCCTCGTCAACATCGGGCTCGACGCGATGCGGCTCATCAGCGCCGACCCGGATTTGAAGGGCATTCATCTGATTGTCGGCCTCTCCAATTTCGCCTGGGGCACGCCCAAAGGCGTCCGCGAGGAGCTGGAAAAGGCCTATCTGACGCTCGGCATGGAAGTCGGCCTGGATTTCGCGCTCGCGAATCCGGAAAAAACACCCGGGCCACTGCCAAAGGATCATCCGATGGTCGCCAGACTTCGTGACGCGCTGGCACAGGGCCGCCCGCACGAGGGCGAGACGAACGAGATTTCGGGCTTTCGCCAGGCCGAAGCCATCATGGCGATTTGTAATGAGGCGCAAACTGTCGAAGACTGATGGAGCTTTCCAGCATCCAATGAAATTCCCCCACCCGTCCTCCGGACACCCTCTCCCCGCCTGGTCGGGAGAAGGACAGGACGAGGGGCGCCTCGAAAAAAAACGATGACCCCGGGAAAGTTGGCCATCCCTTTAGCCACCGGCAAACATCGCATCTGGTTGCAGGTCGGAACGCTGCTGGACGGTGTCAGCCCGAACCCTCTGCGAAACGCGCACGTCGTCTATAACCAAAACCAGATTCTCTTTGCCGGTGAAAACGCTCCCCCGGCAGGTTTGCTGAATGCCGGCCAGCGCGAGCCGGATTTGGACTTGCCGGATTTTACGTTGCTGCCCGGATTGATCGAAGCGCACGCGCATTTCTTCCTCGAGGGCAGCGAATTGAATTTGGACAAGCGAACCGCTTATTTGAAACAGGCGCCGGAGGCATTACTGAATGCCGCGCGCGGACGATTGGAAAAACTGGTCCGGCTCGGAGTCATCGCAGTCCGTGACGCCGGTGACAAAGACGGGGTTGGCCTCGCCTTGAGCCGGCTTTATATGAGTGCCGGTCACCCGCTGATGCCTTACGTGGACAGTCCCGGCGCGGCGATTCACCACCAGGGCCGTTACGGCAGTTTCATGGCCGGGCCGGTCGAAAACTTTGCCTCGCTGAAACAATGTGTTGAGGCGCGCGTGCAAGCCGGCGCCGACCGCATCAAATTGATTCCGACCGGCATCATCAATTTTAAAAAGGGCGCGGTCACATCGGAACCGCAAATGACCGTGGTGGAAGTTGCCGAACTGGTCGCCGCGGCAAAATCCTTTGGCAAACAGACCTTCGCCCACGCTTCCGGCGACACCGGCATCGAGCGCGCCCTTGACGGCGGCGTAGATTCGGTCGAGCACGGATTTTTTGTTCGTGACGATCAGCTCGCCAAAATGCGCGACCGGCAAATCGCGTGGGTGCCGACCTTCGCGCCGGTTCAGGAACAGGTGGACCATGCCGAATTGATCGGCTGGGATGCAGGCGTGGTCGCCAACCTGCGGAAAATCCTCGATTACCACGCGGCGAGCCTGGTCAAAGCCCACAAAATGGGTGTGCAAATCATCGCCGGCAGTGATGCCGGTTCAGTCGGTGTGGCACACGGTCTTGGATTTTTAAACGAATTGGAACTCATGGAGCGCGCTGGACTGCCACCACTGGCCGTAGTCAATGCCGCGACCGGCACGAGTTCAAACCGGCTGGCCTTCAGGGAAAAGTTCGGACAAATCAAATCCGGCTTTCAGAGCCGCTTCATTCTCACGCGCCATTCGCCGTTGGAAACAATTTCAAACCTGCGGAAACAAAAATCCGTCGTGTTTGATGGCGAGGTTTTCGACTGTGATGAAAGCGTTGATTCCGCCGGCCTGTAGGCATACCGCTTTGCCACATTATTTGGCTGACGTTTTCAAACCGGCCGGGCCGGCCTTGAGTACCGCGGCAATCTGTTCGGCATCATAAACGCATCCGGCCCAGATTCCCCCACTCGCCAGTTGCAGCGCCGCCCAAAGCCGCGTGTCCCCCGGTAAAGCCGCATTCGGCGCCAGGTCTTTTCGAGTCGCGCGCGCGGCCAGAATCTGTTGACCTTCCTCCGCTGTGAACCGGCGATGACCTTCGCCTATAAAATCAACGCTTCCTTCGTTGCGGCGACAATCAATCTGAATCCGGATCATGTCGCCGTCCAAAATCTTGCCGATGGGCCCGCCGGCCAGGCCTTCGGGGCCGATGTGCCCGATGCAGGCGCCGGTTGAGACACCGGAAAAGCGGGCGTCCGTCAGCAGCGCAACGTCTTTGCCAAACGGCAGGTGCTTCAACGCGCCGGTGATTTGGTAGGTTTCTTCCATGCCGGTGCCCATCGGCCCGACCCCGGTCAATACCAGCACGTCTCCCGCCTGGATGTATCCTTGTTTGATGGCCGCCATGGCGTCCTTTTCATTTACAAAAACCCGGGCCGGGCCTTCCTTGCGATAAACGCCGTCCGCGTCCACAACCGAGGGATCTATCGCCGTGGCTTTCACCACCGAACCTTCCGGCGCGAGATTGCCACGCGGAAAAACCAATGTGCCGTCAGACCGCGAGCCCGGGCCTGGTCCGGTGGAAGGATAACCTCGTCGGCATCCACACCGTCCAGTTGCTTGAGCAATTCGCGGAAGCGGCGGCGACGTTCGGATTGCTCCCATTCATCCAGGTTTTCGCCGAGAGTTTTTCCGGTGACCGTAAGCACCCCGGTGTCGAGCAGTTCCAATCGCCGCAGATGCAGCATCACTTCGGGCACACCGCCCGCCAGGAACACGCGAACGGTGGGATGATGCACCGGGCCATTTGGCAGCACGCTGACCAGCCGGGGGACACGGCGATTGACGGAAATCCAATCGTCCACGGTCGGCCGTTTCAGTCCGGCGGCATGGGCGATGGCCGGGATGTGGAGCAGCAGATTGGTGGAACCGCCAAACGCCGCGTGCAGCACCATCGCGTTCCGAATGCTTTCGGAAGTCAGAATCTGTTGCGTGGTCAATTTTCGTTCATCCAAATGATGGAGCGCGCGGGCCGAACGCCGTGCCAGATCCAGCCAGACCGGCTGTCCCGAGGGCGCCAACGCCGAATGCGGCACCGAAAGTCCCAGTGCCTCGCTCACCACCTGCGACGTGGCTGCCGTGCCGAGAAATTGGCAACCACCGCCCGGCGATGCGCAGGCCCGGCAACCCAATTCCGCGGCTTCGGACAGGGTGACCAGTCCGTGCGCATAGCGCGTTCCCAGCGTCTGTACCGCACCGGCATCTTCACCGGTCGCCGGTGGCAAAGTGACACCGCCGGGAACGATGACCCCCGGCAGCTCCCGTAAACCCGCCACGGCCATCATCATCGCCGGCAATCCTTTGTCACACGTGGCGATGCCGAGCACACCCGCGCGCAGCGGCAGCGAACGGGCCAGCCGCCGGAAAATAATGGCGGCGTCGTTCCGATACGGCAGGCTGTCAAACATGCCTGTCGTCCCCTGCGTCCGGCCGTCGCACGGGTCGGAACAAAAGCCGGCAAAAGGAATGGTCTGCAACCGGCGAAATTCCTCCGCGGCGGCCTGAACCAGCAGCCCGATTTCCCAATGCCCGGTGTGATAGCCAAGCGCAATCGGTTTGCCGTCGGCGGCGCGCAACCCGCCCTGCGTGCTGAGAATCAAAAACTGTTTGCGTCCGGCCTCAGCCGGATTCCAGCCCATGCCGGCATTTTGGGTCAACCCGAACAGATGGCCACTGGGCTGATGCAGGAGCATTTCTTCGCTCAGCGGCAATGGTCCGCCCGGGCCGGGAGCCCGGGTCCGAATCTCGTAGATGTCCGGCGAAGCTTCGAACAGGTTGTTGCGGGAACTCATGGGAATGATTGAAGCAGGTCTGGAAAAAATGAAAATCAGAATTAAGGTTCGACGCACTTCAGCGAGCTTGTTAAAAACTTCGACCGCCCATCCTATGGAACAACGACGCTGGCTCCGCATCATTCCCGTGGCGCTGCTCATGTACACCATCTCGTACATTGACCGCACCAACGTCTCCCTCGCGCTGGACCCCAAGATTTCGTCCATGATGAAGGATCTGTTCATGGACGACCGGATGAAGGGCGAGGCGGCTGGTATTTTCTTCTTTGGCTACCTGATGCTCCAGATTCCCGGCGGCTGGCTGGCGTCGCGGTGGAGCGCGCGAAAAACCATCAGCCTGTGCCTGATTGCCTGGGGCCTCTGCGCGGCGGGTTGCGGGCTGGCCCATACGTTCCGGCAGTTTGAAGTAATGCGATTTTTTCTGGGCGTGGCGGAAAGCGGGGTTTTTCCCGCCACGCTGGTGTTGCTGGCCAACTGGTTTCCCCGGGCCGAACGCGCGCGGGCCAACGCTTACTGGCAGCTTTGCCAGCCGCTGGCCGTGGCTGGTTCCGCGCCCGCGACCGGCTGGTTGCTTGGTGCGTATGGCTGGCAGCAAATGTTGATTCTGGAGGGGATGTTGCCGTTCCTCTGGCTGCCTGTCTGGTGGTTTTTCATCCGGGACCATCCGCGTGAAGCCAAATGGATTTCCGCCGAAGAGAAAAATCACCTTGAAACCATCCTGCAAAACGAAGCCGCCGAACTGGAGTCGGCGCAGAACCTTTCCTGGCTCGAACGATTCCAGCAGCCTTCGCTTTATGTCATGATCGCCCTGTATTTTCTCCACAACTGCGCGGCCTACGGGTGCATGACCTTCTTTACCACGGTGTTAAAAGGCCGGGGATTCGACGCGTTGCAATATGGATTTTTATTCGCCATTCCCTATGGCGTGACGGCGGTCGTGATGATTCTCAATTCATGGCATTCGGACCGGACGGGCGAGCGGCGGGGTCACGTGGCGGCGGTTTATCTCATGAGCGGCATCAGCCTGATTTTGAGCGTGATGTTCAGCCAATACTTCTGGCTGTCGTACGCGTTCATGTGCCTGGCCATCCCCGGTCCGTTTGCCGCCATGGCGCCGTTTTGGGCCATTCCCAGTGAAACCTTGCCGCGGAATGTGCTGGGCGTCGTCTTTGGAGCGGTCAATGCATTCGGCAATCTGGGCGGTTTTGTCGGGCCGTATATCATTGGCACACTCCAGGACAAATATCACAGCACCACGATTGCCTTCAGTGTCATCGGTACCGGCATGCTGATTTGTGCCGGACTTGCTTTTCTGCTGCCGAAAGCCGGGCGACCGGTTACCCTGACCCCACAGCCGTCAACGGCGTAGCGGCGCCCGGCAGAACGCCGTCATTTTCTGGAGATTGAACAGATTGCGGCTTTCTGCCGAAGGCCGCTACGACGGTTCCGAAGTTTGATTTATGAAAATCTGCCGGTTCCAGGACAAATCCAGCCAGATCCGCGTGGGACTGGTGGTGGACGACTCGACATTGCTTGACCTGACTCCAGCGGGTATCTCCCGACTGCACTCATTGTTGGAGGCCGACGATCCCCTCGTGCGACTGAATCAACTCGCCCGTGAAAAACTTCCCCGCCTGGCCCTGTCCGAGATCCGCCTGTGCGCGCCGGTCGAGCAACAGGAAGTCTGGGCGGCGGGCGTCACGTATCTGCGCAGTAAAACGGCGCGCATGGAGGAATCGGATTTCAGCGCCACCGCTTACGACAAGGTCTATGCGGCGGAGCGGCCCGAACTCTTTTTCAAATCGCCGGCGGAAAAGGTCGTCGCCACCGGCGAGCCGGTGGGCATCCGCCGCGACGCGCGCTGGAATGTGCCGGAACCGGAACTGGCGCTGGTGCTGAATTCGCGCGGCCAGGTGGTTGGCCACACCATTGGCAACGACATGAGTTCGCGCGATATCGAAGGGGAAAATCTGCTCTACCTGCCGCAGGCAAAAATCTACCGCCATTCCTGCGCGCTCGGTCCCTGGATTGAGATGGGCGCAACCGAGGCCATGGCGCGCGAATGGAAAATCAAAATCGAAATCCGGCGGAACGGGAAGAATGTGTTTGCAGGCGAAACTTCGGTCGGCCGGCTCAAACGGCGTTTCGAGGAACTGGCTGGTTTTCTTTTCCGCAGCCAGTCTTTCCCCCACGGCGCCGTGCTGTTGACCGGTACCGGGGTGGTGCCGCCCGATACATTCACCTTGCAGGAACGGGATGAGATTGGGATTGAAATCACCGGAATCGGCTGGCTCCGCAATCCGGTGATGTTAGTTTGATGCGGCCATGAACCTGCACGGCCAGAATTTTATTGGTGATCAACCCGGTCCCGGTGGGAGGGAAACATTTTATGCCGTCAGCCCGCTGGACCGCCGGCAATTGGAACCGGCGTTCCATGCCGCAACGGAAGCAGAAGTCAACGCGGCCATGGGCCTGGCCGAGGGCGCTTTCAACGGTTACCGCGAAACCACCGGCGGAGAACGCGCGGTATTTCTCGAACGAATAGCCGACGAAATCATGGCGCTGGGCGACGATCTCATCGCCCGGGCGCACCTCGAAACCGGCCTGCCGGAAACCCGCCTGACCGGCGAGCGGGCGCGCACGGTCAACCAACTCAAACTCTTTGCCCAGGTCGTTCGCGACGGTTCGTGGGTGGACGCGCGCATTGATACGGCCATTCCCGACCGGCAACCGGCGCCCAGGCCCGATTTGCGCCGGATGCTGATTCCCATCGGCCCGGTGATTGTCTTCGGGGCAAGCAATTTTCCGTTTGCGTATTCGGTTGCCGGCGGCGACACCGCTTCCGCGTTGGCGGCCGGCAATCCGGTGGTCGTCAAGGCACACGAACGGCATCCCGGCACATCGGAACTGGTGGCCACGGCCATCCGGCGCGCGGTGACCGCGTGCCACCTGCCGGCCGGAGTTTTTTCGATGTTACATGGTCCGGGAAAAACCGTGGGCATCGCACTGGTGCGGCATCCGCATGCCTGTGCCGTCGGTTTCACCGGGTCGCGTGTCGCCGGCCGCGCTTTGTTTGATGCGGCGGCCGCGCGGCTGGAGCCGATTCCGGTCTTTGCCGAAATGAGCAGCCTGAATCCGGTATTCATCCTGCCGGAGGCCTTGCGCGAGCGCGGGGCAAAAATCGCGGAAGGATTGAAAAATTCGGTGACGCTGGGGGCCGGACAGTTTTGCACCAAACCCGGTCTGGTTTTCGGATTGCAAGGCACGGAGTTTGAACAGTTCCAGCAATCGCTGGCAGAATTGCTGAAGACCGTGGCACCGGCAACGATGCTGCACGCGGGCATTTGCGACGCCTACCACAAAGGGCTGGCCCACGTTTCCGGAATCGGCGGCGTGAAGATGCTCGCCCGCTCGGAACAAAATCCCGACGCCCAAAAAACACAGGGGGAATCCGTCGTGCTCTGCACCGATGCAAGGACATTTCGAGGCCATGCGGAACTGGCCGGGGAGGTTTTCGGGCCGTTTTCAATTTTGGTTTCCGCGCCGACCTTCGCGGAGCTGGAGGCGATCGCACAGGATCTCGAAGGCCAGTTGACGGCCACCGTCCATGGCACGCCCGGCGATTTCCAAAAGGCGGGAAACCTGCTGCGGTTGCTCGAACGCAAGGCGGGCAGGCTGATTCTCAACGGTTTCCCGACCGGTGTTGAAGTTTGTCCGGCCATGAACCACGGAGGGCCTTATCCGGCCACGACCGACGTGCGGTTCACGTCGGTGGGAACGGCGGCGATTTATCGTTTTGCCCGACCCGTCTGCTATCAGGATTTTCCCGCAGCCTTATTGCCGGCGGCGCTCCGGGATGAAAATCCGTTGGGCATCCCACGGGTCGTAAACGGAAAGCGAACCCAGGAATCGGTCGACCGTTAATCCATGGTTTGCAGCGCCAGCAGCCATTGTTTGGATTGTGCTCTTTTCGCCAGGAACCGGGATGCATCCCCCCCCTCGCCCGCTTACGCGCCGGTTCAGCAATAGATATTTCGAAAATGCCCAGCCGTCTTGTTCCGGTTTACCGGCCGCGACACACACGAAAACCCTGGTCGGGGGCCTGGTTATACGGCTCATAGCCGGCCCGAAAAGACGGCTCGCAGCAGAAGTCGCCGCCCATCCAACCGCCGCCCTTCCAAACCCGGAGAGAGCCGCTGGAACTTCCTTGAAGGTCAGTCTGCACCACCCTCCAGGTCAAATCCAAGTCTCCATACCAATCCCAGCAAAATTCCCTTACATTGCCTGACATGTCATAAAGCCCCAACTCGTTGGGTTGCTTGCCACCGACAGGTTTGGTTTTATCATTATTTTTTTGCACCACCGGCCAGGACCAGAATCCGGTCAGATTTTTATCTCCGGAATTTTTCCAATACCATGCCACTTCATCCACCGCATTGCCTCCGCTGTAAGTGTAACCTTTGCTCATCTGACCTCCACCGGCAGCATATTCCCACTCTGCTTCCGTCGGCAACCGGTAACCATTGGCTCCCGCATTGATCGTTACCGTCCATTTTATATCATCGCCAGTATTCTCATTATTCGGGTCTTTTTTATTCTCGTCGATATGGTAATACGGTTTGAAGCCCTCTTTTATGCTCCTTCCATTGCAGTACTCAACGCAGTCATACCAGTTCACCATTTCCACCGGCAAATTATCGCCTTTGAATTTTGAGGGATTGCTTCCCATCACCTCAATCCACTCTTTTTGAGTTATCTCATATTTGCCGATGTAGAAGCCCGATAAGATTATCCCCTTTCCGTAGAAGTTGGAATTTGTGTTTTTAAAAGTCCCGCCTTCGACGAAGACAAGGTTATCAGGCTCTTTCGCCGAAACGGATGCAGCGACAGTGCAGGCAATCAAAAATAAGACCGTGAAGAGTCTTTTTGAAACAGTTGCCGGATGCATGATTGAACGGGGATAAAAACAGGCCGCTCCTGTTAAAGAACGGCCTGTCATATTTTTCCTGCCCGCAGAGCAAAAAAACCTCCGGGCAGGAGCCTGAATTAATTTTGGGAGCAGCTATTCACCCCAGACCGTTGCGTTAACGGACCCGCTCCTGCCACCATACGCCTCGGTCCCCAAGATCTGGTAATTGAAAGCGCCGAAACCCTGACCACCACGACTCTTCCAATTGTTGATATGGTTGGCCATGGTGACGGTGTGGTTTGACCCGGTCGATGACCCGCCCCATTGATCCAGGTACTGCCAAAAAGTGGCGGTGCCTTGAATGGAAGGTTGGTTCACCTGCTGATGCTTATAAAACGTGTAGGTATGTCCATCACTGCTCACGGTGTCGACTGCCGATCCACTTGCCACCGAGCCCATTTCACAAACGTAATATTCAATCAGGGGGCTCGTCGTCCATCCATAGATGGAGAAATTATTTTCGCCACTAATGGAACCGCAATTGTAGCCGATGGAGTGCGATGATCCGGTGCTCCAGCCTTTACCGCCAACCACATCGTTGACATTGTTCCAGGTAATCGCGTAATTGCCGGCGTATGTGCCCGCACTGGGAAAGGATATGCTGGCTGACCCACCACTGACGTATAATGACCAGAAGTAGCCGTGATCCGTGCCCGTACCGGCGTTTGCCACCATGGTTACGCAACCCGCCATGACGGCGGATAGGATGATTTTATGTAACTTTTTCATTTCGGATGCCCTTTATGTTGTGTTCGTTGTGTTGCCTGGCGCGAAACACCCCTGCCAGGGTTCCAGTTTGGGGAACAAACGAGCTTTCATCCAAACTCTCCTTGTTGTCAAGTCTGCTTATGTAAAATATAATGTATTATTCTCTTACATCCTGAAGAGGCATACCCCCTGAATCGGTCGGGTGGAACGAGCATCAAGCAGCTATAAAAATCTCTGTGTCCGTAATTTTCAACTCCACGCCCGCCGCGTTCGCGGCTTCCTGCAGCGCCGCCTGCAACATCACGACCGGGTCTTTGCTGACCACCAGCCGGCGCATCAAGCCTTCGCCTTTTTTAGTGCCGACCGTGAGCGTGAGTTTCAAACCCTTGCGTTTGCAACCAACGCGCGTCCCGTCGGGCAGTTTTGTATTCATCGGCTTGATAAAAGCGTCCGTGTAATGCACGCCAATGCCCGATTT
>JAJPJM010000035.1 GCA_021324235.1 Verrucomicrobiota bacterium | reverse complement strand
CCCACCATGATGATGTCCGGGTCCTGGCGCAAAAACGACCGCAATGCCTTGCCAAACGTCATGCCCACCGTGTCGTTGATGGCCACCTGCATGATGCCCTCGATGTCGTATTCGACGGGGTCCTCGGCGGTCAGCAGTTTGGAATCCATGGTGTTGATGCGCCGCAGACACGAGTAGAGCGTCGTGGTTTTGCCGGAACCGGTGGGGCCGGTGACAATCATGATGCCGTTGGGACGCAGGATCGCCTCGGTCACATAATCGTGCACGTATTTGGGGAAGCCCAGCGTTTCGATGTCCAGGCTGACCGCCCCGCGGTCGAGCACGCGCAACACCACCGATTCGCCAAACTGCGTCGGCAGCGTGGACACGCGCATATCGATCTGCCGGTTGCCCATCGGGAAATTGATGCGCCCGTCCTGCGGCACGCGCCGTTCGGAAATGTTCAGGCCGGACATGACCTTGATGCGCGAAATCACCGGCAGGGCCAGATGTTTCGGCGGCGGCGACATTTCGTAGAGGGCGCCGTCCACGCGGTAGCGGATGCGGAATTCGGTTTCAAAGGGTTCGAAATGAATGTCACTCGCGCGGTCCTGAATGGCCTGGAACAGGACCAGATTCACGAATTTCACAATGGGCGCCTCGTTGGCCAGTGTTTCGGCGGCCTTCGCGTCCTCACCGGCCTCGCTCACCTCGCGGGCGATGTCGGTATCCGCACCCAGCTCCTTCAGAATCTCGGAGACATCCTCCGTTTCCTGGACGTAATGCTGCTCAATCGCCTTCTCGATTTCGGCGGGGTCGGCGACCACCACCTGCACCGTCTTCTTGACGGCAAAATTGATTTCATCGGAGCGCGCCGGGTCCAGCGGATCGGCCAGGGCCACCTGCACCGTGCCGTCCTGCATGGCGACCGGCAGGCATTGGTACATGCGCGCGACGTTGGCCGGAACGGTCTGCAGCAGTTCCGGGGTGAACTGGACGTCGCGCAGGGAAACCACCTTGGTGCCCAGATAATTCGCCATCACCTGCAGCACGTCGTCGAGCTGCATGATGCCGAAATCCTGCAACAACTGGATGACCGGCGCGCCGCCGCGTTTGAATTCGGCGGCGACCTCCTCGTATTGGAGGTCGTCAATCAGCCCCAGCTCTTTGACGAGCGACAGCAACGGACTGGAAACTTCTTCGGCCATTTCAGGGAGGTGTTATTTCTTGGGTTTGGACGGCGTCGCCGGGGCGCTCAGGGACTGGGCCAGTTCCAATTCCTGCAATTTTTGCTGCATGGTCACCGGGTCCTGCGCCTTGGTGATCACTTCTTCGCGCGCGATCATGCCCTGCTGATATTTGTCCAGCAGGAAGGAATCGAGCGTCACCATGCCGTATTTGGCGCCGGTCTGGATGTCCGACTGAATGCGGAACGTTTTATTGTCACGGATCAGGGCGGCGATGGACGGGGTGTTGACCATGACTTCAAAAACCGCCACGCGGCCCGGCTTGTCGATCCGGGGAATCAGCAACTGCGAGATCACCGCCTGCATGACGGTGGAAAGCTGGATGCGCACCATTTCCTGCTGGTTCGTCGGGAACGCGTTGGTGATGCGGTCGATCGTCTTGGCCGCGCCCGTCGTGTGCAGCGTGCCGAAAACCAAATGCCCCGTTTCCGCCGCCGTGATGGCCGCCTCGATGGTTTCCAGGTCGCGCATTTCACCCACCAGAATGATGTCCGGATCCTGGCGCAGCGCCCGGCGCAGACCTTCGGCAAAGTTCGGCACGTCCACCCCGATCTCGCGCTGCGTGACCAGCGCCTTCTTGTGGTGATGATAATACTCAATCGGATCCTCGATGGTGATGAGATGCACCTCGTCACGCTCCTCGTTGACGACGTTGAGCATGGAGGCGAGCGTGGTGGTTTTGCCCGAACCGGTCGGACCGGTCACCAGCACGAGGCCGCGCGGCTTGTAGAGCAGTTCCTTGCAGCTGGGGGGAATGCCGATTTGCTCCAGGGTCAGCAGCTTGTTGGGAATTTGCCGGAGCACCAGCGCAAAATTGCCCTTCTCCTTGAAGACGCTGACCCGGAACCGCGCCACGTCGCCGAACGCAAAACCAAAGTCGGCGCCGCCGTGTTCGCGCGTGCTCTGGATGTGCTCCTCGGATGTGATGCTGCGCATCAATTCCTCGGAATCCTCCGGCTTGAGCGACGGGCCCTCGACGCGGTGCAGAATGCCGTGCACCCGGATGGTCGGCGGCGTGCCCACGCGAATGTGCAAATCGGAGGCGCCCTCCGACACCACCAACTGCAACAAATCGGACATGGAGTATGACATAACTTCAAATTACGAACTGCGAACGGCGAATGTCGAATCTTTCATATTAACAGAGTGGTTTCATTCGAAATTTTAAATTCGTCATTCGCCATTTTTACGATTCGTCGCCGACGGTTGCCCGGATGACCTCCTCGGGCGTGGTCAGGCCGGCGAGCACCTTGCGAATGCCATCCTCGCGCAGCGTGCGCATGCCCATTTCCCGGGCGCGGGCACGCAAGACGGACGACGAGGCCTTGTCGTAAATCAGTTTGCGCGCCTCGTCGTCGATGATGAAAATTTCGAAAATGCCGAAGCGTCCGCGGCAGCCGGTGTTGGAACAATCGCTGCAACCCCGGCCCTTTTGCATGGTGGCGGTCTGCAAAGCCTCCGGCGTGATGCTCAACGCGCGTATCTCCTGCTCGGTGGGCTGGTACGGCTGCCCGCATTTGCGGCAGACCTTGCGCACGAGGCGTTGCGCCATGAGACAGCGCGTGGACGAGGCGACCAAAAAGGGTTTCACGCCGATGTCCACCAGACGGGTGACCGCGCTCGGCGCGTCATTGGTGTGCAACGTGGAGAAGACCAGGTGACCGGTCAGCGATGCATTGATGGCAATCGACGCGGTTTCCATGTCGCGAATTTCACCGATCATCACCACGTTCGGCGCCTGGCGCAGGATCGAACGCAACGCGGCGGCAAACGTCAGGCCGACCGCTTCATGGACCTGCACCTGGTTGATGCCGGACAGGATATATTCCACCGGGTCCTCGACCGTGATGATTTTGCGGTCGGGCCGGTTGATGAAGTGCAGGCAGGAATAAAGGGTGGTGGTTTTGCCCGAACCGGTCGGGCCGGTCACCAGCAGAATGCCGTCGGGCAACCCGATCATGCGTTCGAAGGTCTGCTGGTCGTCCGTGAAAAAACCCAGTTCCGGCAGGCCGAGCCGCAGACCTTCCTTGTCGAGAATACGCATGACAATGCTCTCGCCATGGTTCGTCGGCAGGCAGGACACGCGCAGGTCGATGAGTTTGCTCCCCACCTTGCTCTGAATGCGCCCGTCCTGCGGAATGCGATGCTCGGAAATGGACATGTTCGACTGGATCTTCAGCCGGGTGATGATGGACGCCTGCAGTCGTTTGGGCGGGGCCTTCATCTCGTGCAGCACGCCGTCAATGCGGAAGCGCAGCCGGAAACGTTTACTCAACGGTTCCAGGTGAATGTCCGACGCCCGCATCTTGAAGGCGTCCACGATGATCTGGTTGACCAGCCGGATGAGCGGCGCGTCCGCGTCCACCACCGCACTGTCGTCATCCAGCGCGCCCTTGGGGACTTCCACTTCGCTTTCGGTCAGTTCCTGGATCGCCTTGTCCACCACGGTCTGGCCCGTGCCGCCGTAATATTTGTTCAGCGCCGCTTCAATGTCCGATTCCGCCGCCACGCGCAGCTCGATCTCCGCGTTCAGCAAATGCGTGAGCGTGTCAATGGTGTTCAGATCGGACGGGTCGGCGATGGCCACGGCGACCTTGCCGTCGCTTTTGAAAACGGGAACGACGCGGTATTTTTTGGCGATATGGCGCGGGATGATGGAAATGACGTCGTCGGGAATCTTCAAGCCGCTGAGCTGGATGACCTCCGCGCCGAATTGCGCGGCCTTGGCCTGGGTGACATCGGACGGCTTGACCAGCTTGTTGGCCAGCAACAAATCCACCACGCCCACGCCGGAAGTTTCGGCCTCCTGGCGCGTTTTGGCGACCTGGTCGGCGTTGACAACGCCCAGGTCCACCAGCACATCTGCCAAATAATCGTCTTTTTCAGCCACGGTTTGCTGTGTACTTCACAATGGTTGCGGTTTGTTGGGGCAACCTACGCAAGCGCGCGGCATTGTCAATGCGCTTGCGGCGCCCAAACTGGCGCACCCATCAGGAGTTGAACCTGAAACCTTCTGATCCGTAGTAAAGGCCAGCTTGTTTCTAGCAGGTTCTAATTGTTGCCCCAACGTGCATCAAACTTCTTTGTTTCCAACGGCTTTCTTGATTTGCATGTCACGCTGAAACTCCGTGAAACCACTCGAAACACGGAGCACGGTGTTACTACTCTTGATACTACTCACCGTCGTCAGCTTGCCACCGGAACGGCCACAGTAAGCCGTATCCGTTGCGCTTGTGCAAGCAAATGGTCAGGCCGTAAATCGCCGTAAGTGTGTGCGATGATGGCTGGTCCAGTCTTGTCACCAATCAAGGCCGCAATCTCCGCATCTGTAAGCCCGCTTTGGCGCGCTTGCGTGACGAAATAGGAGCGCAGGCCGTGCGGGGTGACGTGCCCGATCTCCAACTTTTTGCAAGCTGCCGTTATGCGATGCCGGATGGCCGAAATATCGCGAGGCTTGCTTGGGTCAAACGGTGATGGAAACAGTAAATCACCCGTTGCGCGTTTCTCCATGTCCTCCAACAATATCTCCATTTCGCGCAGAATTGGCACCCATGGCATAATCCCGCGCTTTTCCCGTGTCACATGCAGGATTTGTTCGCCCCTGTTCACCGCATCCCATGTCAGAGGCACCGCTTCGCCAATCCGCAAACCGCTGAAAGCCAGAAAGCAAACCAAGTCCGCAACCGCGTGTTCATTCCTTGAGCGCAACCAGTCTTCGATTTTCTTCAACCCGTCCGGTGTTGGGGCAACTTCACGGCAGTGCCGCACGTCCGAGGCGACCGAATAACGTCCACGTCCATAGAATGGATTTGATTGAAGTACATTCCGGCGCACCGCAAGATTGAACACGTTGCTCAAAATGGTCAGTTCCAAATCCACGCTGCGGTTCCCACCTTTGGTCTTTACCGTCCGCAGATGACCGCCGCGCACTTTGAAGCTTGAAACGTAACCGCCGCTTAAACGCCAATCCCGGTATTTATCGCAGTCCGCCAATGTTACTGACGAAGCGATTTTATCGCCAAAATAGGCGCGAACTGGGTTAAGAAAAAACTGTTCATTGCGAACTGTGGCCGGTGATTTTGATCGCATTTTACGAGTTGGGCAACCTGCCGCTAAATATTCAGCAACTAACTCCCGCACCGTCACACGCTGCCGGTGTAAAGCGACCCCTTGCAATTCAAACCCGTTCTTTACCGTCCATTCCTCATTCCGCCATTTGGCCAGCCACTTGCGGGCTTTTGCCGGTTCATTCGTTTCCGTGCTTCGCCACGTCAGCCGACCATTTATCCGCACCCGCGCATAAATCGTCCCGCCTTTCCGGTAAATAGATTCGCCGATTCGTTCAAAAGCTGTTTTCTGAATAGTGGTTTGGTCTGTATTCATTTTGCCGCTCCTTTGCCCTTTGTGAATTTGTTCGCCTTGCGCGCTTTCGCCGCCAGTTTTGAAATGCGCTTGTAATAATCCGTCCCGCCCCGGCGTTTGCTTGCGCCGGTTCCGGCCTTACCGCCCTTGCCGCCGATGCTAGCCAAGTAACGTTTGATTTCTTCTTCGCTCACTCCGCCCCTTCAATATCACAAGCGGCTTGTGATGTCAAGCTCCATTCTCTATTGGCAAGCTGGAAACGCCCGCAGTCTCATGCCGGTTCAAGAACGCTTCCAATTCACGCTCACGCACCCGCACGACATTACCAACACGGACTACCTTTAAGCCTTGTTCGGCCTGCCAGCGCCAAATAGTGCTGCGCGACACACAAAGCCGGTCTTGCACTTCCTTCAACGTCAAGAAGCGGTCACTGGCATTGGTGCTCTGATTGTTTGGTTGCACGCAGTGATCGGTTATATGGTCACGCCGGGTCCAGCGGTTCTATCGGCACTTCCCGCTTCGGTTTGCGCCGCTCTGACGCAGGCAGGCCGCGCCCACGCAATACCCGCAAGCGGTCTGCTGCTGTATCCCAAGCACCAATCAACTTGTGAACGGCCACAGCGGTTTTGACATCCATCGTGACGCGGCCACTCTCTTTGTCTGTACAGGCAGCTTTCAAGCTCATCGCTCCATCAAAGGCAAGACGTTGTAACGCAGCGGCTTGATGTCGTTGTTGAATTCCGGCGTGTTTGCTCTTGGCCGGTGGTGGTACTGGATTCGGGTATTGGTTATCCATTACAGCGACATTCATGATTCTGTTCTCCCTATCCGGCTGCATTCATCAAAGCCTGCAAGTAAATCCAGCACGTCGCGTTCACTGCGTTTAAGTTGCCAGCAGGCGGCATCGCGGGCAGCGGCGTAGGCGTGCAAGGCACAGTCCCAACGTTGGCCTGTTCCATCATAGTACGCACACTCGCGGCGCAGCAGCCACGCGGTCAAGGGGTCGTGGCTGCCGCAACCTTGCCGGAGCAGGTAGCCAATCACGCGTTCACGGTCATGTGGCAGGGGACGCGGCATAACAGGGTTGAACGGGAGATTGTCTGGCGGAACGGCCTGCCAACCGGGGCATGGCGCTTGGGAAAGCCAGTTCAGGAGCTCGATCTTGTGCTGGCGTAATGCGTCGGCAAAGGCGGGCGGCACGCGTGTTGCGGGGATTACGGCAAGCTTGTCCCCGCGTGGTTCCAGCCGAAGTCCGTGCCGGGCGGCTTCGTGGCATAGTTCCAGCGGTGTCATATCAACATCTCCTGCTTTTCGGCTTCCTGAACCGTAACACAGTCACAACCCGCGTTTTCATTGGTCGGAACCCGATTTTCAGAAACATCACAACCTTCAATTGTTACCTTACACAAATCGGGACTTTCCCCAATGTTTGCGGGCGATGTTACGTTGTTACTTTTCAGAAGTCCTTCCTTGGGCAGGTAACGTGAAAAAGCGTCTGAAAAATCCAACACATTGTAGCCTTTCGCCGTGCTGTCCCCGATGCGAACAGTCCGGGATGACACGCCAAAGCCGCGCAACAAGTTGGCCACTTGGTTCGAGGAAATCGGGCGGCGGGGTTTCCCATAATCTGCCCAAGGCCGACCCTCGATCTGTGCCAAGCGCTCAGCCATGTCCTTTGACGACAGTTTGTCCACAGCCGCAGCCGCGAATACATCACGAATGTCAGCAAGCAACTGGCCATTGAGACCAAGTGACTCCCCGTCATCGCCACCTGAAAGTTCAATGGCGGCTTGGCGGGCCATTGCTGGCCATTGACCCCCAGCCAAGTCTGCAAGGGCTAACAGGGGCAACCAATTGTCTGCCGCCCGGTCATTCAATGCGTCCGGCAGTGACGGGTTGGCATTCCGTATAGCTTCGGCATTGTCATTCACGAACCGGAGGGCCTTCCGGCGAACGTCTTCAAACCGCATCCCGTGTCCCAGCCGCTCGGACGGCTCGTCCTTACGCCGCCGTACCATCTTGATGATGATGGAGCGGTCTTCAATTGTATCGGCCAGTCTGCCAATACCCGAAAAGATTTTCGGCGTCCAAGTTGACCAGCGTCGCGGTTCATATTCCTTGTCCGCAGTAGTGGCGCAACCAAGGTGAAATGCGGCATCGCGTGTATGACCAGAGTTAATCAGCCCGCGTAATTGATCGTCGCCAGCCACGAAGGCGTCCACTTCGTCAATACCAAGCGTTGGATGATACAACTCAATAACGCGGTAAATACCGGCGGCGGTGGCGGACGCGGCGGCGAACGGACGGAAAACCAACCGTAAAAGTATGGCTAGGAATTTTGACTTACCGCACCGTTTGGTCGGGCCGGTGATGAAAAGGATGGGTGAAATTTCGCCAAGGTCAAAGGCGTAGGTGTGCAGCACGAACAAGCTCGCGGCAACAATGGCCGATATTCGCGCAACGGCAAACCGTTTCGCAGTGGCAGCAATTTCATTCAACAACTCGGCCCCTTTAACAGCCTGCGGCCACGGTTCCAACTCTGGAAACAACACCTTCGATCCTTGCACAGTGTCCGCCGGTTGGTCTTTCGCTCGAAGTTTGGCTACTTCGCTGTCCAACGTGGCAACCCGGATTCCGGCCTGCCGGGCTTCATTATCGCGCACGCGGTCGTATTCAGCGGGTGTGAGTTTCGCCAGCCGTTGAAAACGTTCTTCATCGGTTTCCGTTGGCGTTGCGGCGCTTTCAATTTGTGTTTTCACAGTACCTAGTCCCTCCAATTGTTGCAGGTCGTTGAAATCGGTTGGCTTGGAGGTGGTGTCTCCGAACGTCGGGACGGCAAGCTTTGCTCCAATTGCGAGCGCGGCCTCGCGGGCCTTGGTTAAACCGGGATTGCCGTCCGTGAATTGGTCATTGTCGGCGGCGATAATGATTTCACGCGCCGGGAATTTTACGTGCAGTGCCTTTGCCACAGCCAGCAAGTTCCCCGCGTTCATCGCGGCCACGGTTGAAAGCCCGGTTGCTTCCGCGATGCTCGCAGCGGTTGCAAACCCTTCGGCTATGACCAGCGGGTTGCCGGGAGTGTCCGCCACGGTGAAGAAACAGCCTGCCACACGTCCGCCGCTCAAAAACTGTTTGTCACCGGTCGGCGAAATAAATTGTAAGCTGTGAAGTTCGTTATTGGCATCGCGCAACGGCAGGACCAGATTGCCGTGCCGTTCACGCACGCCGCAATGCGGTTGTACGCTTTTCGCGGTTAGATAGCCGTGTTTTGTGACCGGCTTGACGCGTTCAAGAATCCATGCCGCAGTTTTCCGCGCCTTAACGTGCCGCTCCGTTTCGGCTTGTTCGCGTTCGCGTTCCGCTTCCTGCCAGTGGCGGCGGATTTGTTCCCATTCCGCTTGCGACCAATGCTGTTTCCGGTCGCACCACGTTTCCTTTTTGTTGCGCTTCCAGCAACCAAACGCGCCAGCGGCGGGCGGCCCAGCGCGAAACACATACCATGCGTTCCGGTTGTGGTCACCTTCGGCGCGGAAACGGTGAAATCTGCCATCTGCAAGAATCGGCCCGGCGAATTCGAGTCCGGTAAGGCGCATGGTTTCACAGAACCGTTCGGTCGCATTCATTTCAGCAGGCTTTCCAGGTAGGCTTCTGCGCTGGGGCGGTGAATCAGTTTGATGCCGCGCTGGGCGTACGGTTTGCGAATGGTAATGGATTTGATTTTGCCGCTATCAAGCAGTTCGTTCCAAGTTGTCCGGCTCATGCCCCAAAGCCGTTGTTTAGGCCGTGGCAGCCGGAGCCAATCAGAAGAATCCAGGGCATTTGCAACAGGCACAATAATTGGTGTGGTGGTGAACATGCCATCGCCCGCCGGTGCCGCGACCGTCAGCTTTGAGTCAGTAAATTGTTTCACACTGTACGGTCGTCTGCGTTGTTAAAATCTGTCAAGGGTACAAAATGAAACCTGTTAGTCGTTACCACCACCAACAAGAAAAGGGTGTCCGGGCGAACCAACAACCAGAAAAAACCGGCGGCGTACGGGTTGGCGGCGGCGTCAAGATGGACGAATTCAAACTGTGGCGATGACGTTGACGGAAATTTACAAATCTGGTTTGATAGAGCCATGCTGACAGCCGCGCTGGGAAAAGCACCTGTACACGGTCTTGTGCACGGCCAGTCGTATAACCATAGTTAGGCGTCTTATGGCAACACTCGCAACCAAGTGGCAGCCTGTTTCCGATATTGATTCGGCGTTTGGGTCTATTTCTTATTCGTTCCAAGATGACGCAATGGTGGTGCGCATGATTGGTTCTCGGACTTTGGTGCTTCATTTTTCAGGAGTTGTTATGTTTCGATTTGAGCAGGAGGGTCCGGGATGGTTTGACCCGCTTCCACGCCCGCTTCCGATGGTCGCCCCATCACAAACATTCCCATTACTACTCATTGAGGGTTCTGAATGGTTGAAGCTGTCCAGTTTGATTCACAAGGAAAGTCGTCATTTTGCATTGATAAGTCATGACCATCTTGTCCAGTTGATTGCCAAGTCAGATGTCCAAGCACATTGGGAGGAAAACCATGACGTTTAGTTTCACAATTGTAGTGCGACAAAAAGGTTAGTAATAGACTTCGTTGGGAGTCTTGAAGCCCAATCGAAGTCGGGGACGGTTGTTTAACTGTTCAGCAATG
>JAJPJM010000090.1 GCA_021324235.1 Verrucomicrobiota bacterium | reverse complement strand
CGCCCTTGGCGCAATCGATCACCATCAGCGCCGAATCCACCGCGGTCAGCACGCGATACGTGTCCTCGGAAAAATCCTTGTGACCGGGCGTGTCGAGCAGGTTCAACCGATATCCCGCGTATTCAAACTGCAGCACTGTGGAGCTGATCGAGATGCCACGTTTCTTTTCCAATTCCATCCAGTCGGACGTCGTCGCGCGCTGACTTTTGCGCGCCGTGACCGAGCCGGCGAGCTGCACCGCGCCGCCGTAAAGCAACAGCTTCTCCGTCAGCGTGGTCTTGCCCGCGTCCGGATGCGAGATGATGGCGAACGTGCGCCGCTTCTGGATTTCTTCCGTGATGTTCACAAAGGTCGTGGATCATAACAAAAAATCGGGCCGGAACAAGTTTTGGATTTTGCCCGGTCGACCCCTCCAACCCGTCACCGGCGGCAACTTATGGACGAATCTTCATTTTGAGACGGAGTCCATCATTTACAATGGCAACCCCGGCAGGCAGGATATGAGCCCCTTCGGAGAAACTGACATGCCGCAGGTGAATCAACCGCGGAATAAAAACAAAATTATGGGCGACCGATCCCCGAAATCGAACCGGAAAAAATCAAACCAGAAACAGGCCCAAGCCAACAGCGCCGACCGGATAAAAAAACAGGCCATCGCCGACAAGCAGACTGCCAACAAGAAAAAGTAACCAGTCGCCCATCGCTGCCTCTCCCGACAAAAGTCAGGAGGGACAGATTACTCCCCAAAAATCACATGGCCGTGAAACTTTGCCAGGGTCAGGTCTGGAAAAAGGACGGACAATATGTCCGCATCGTGCGGCTGGAACGGCTCGAGGTGGAATACAAATCGCTGGACAGTCTTGCCAGCAAGGCCGGCACGAAAACCGTCACCAGCAAAAAAGATTTCTGCCGCCTGCTCAAAGGCGCGCATCGGTTGTCGGCCCGCAAAAAAATCCCCGATGGCAGGGTAATTTCGGAACTGAAACCGTCGGCCCCTTGAAATCGTGATGCGCCGCGTCAAACGCGTGCGGGTGAAGGGGGAGCCGTTTGGAGGAGCCGAAAAATAAAAAGGCGGAGCCCGGTTTTCACCGGACTCCGCCCTGAAATCCAAAATGGCTTAGTAGCGATTACGATCGCCATTGCCTCTCACCCGGAATTCCCGACGACCGCCGCCGCCGCCGGCGCGTTCTTCGCGCGGCTTGGCGACGTTGACCGTGAGGGCGCGGCCACCGAGTTGCGAGCCGTTCAGGGCTTCGATGGCCTTCTGGGCTTCCTCGGCGGAGCTCATGGTGATGAAACCAAAACCGCGGGGCCGGCCGGTTTCCCGGTCCATCAACAGGTTGGTTTCCGTGACCGTGCCGTGCGCGGCAAACGCGTCCTGCAGGTCGTTTTCGGTGGTGTCAAAGGAAAGATTCCCGACAAATAATTTACTGCTCATATGATGTTTTACTGTCCTAGACTAAACTTTGCTTTTACCAGACTGTTTCCGTTAATCGGATTTCAAATCATCACTGAACCAGGTTCACCTGAGGATTTACCATGCCTTGAAAGAGACAAGCTATCTAACAGACGCACCCACCATGACGGGTTCCGGTGGAATGGCAACAATTATCGGCAACTATGTTTGGGGCCATAATCCGCGAATTCCGTGGTGAGTCAGGCCAGCCCGGTCGTCACCGGGGCCGGATGATTTTGCGTCCATCATTTACAATGCCCGCGCCGGCGGGCATGCTGAACGTCCCTTCGGAGAAACTGACATGCCGCAGGTGATCAACCCGCGGAAGAAAACCAAAATTATGGGCGACCGATCCCCGAAGTCCAACCAGAAGAAATCCTCACAGAAACAGGCCAAGGCCAACAGCGCCGAACAGCAGAAAAAAGCGGCCGAAGCCGCCAGGTCGGCGGCCCTTAAAAAACGGTAACCATCCATCCTGGCCTGTCTCTTCTGCCGCGAAAATCAAGGGAACCCGATTGCTCCCGGAACGACCTGGCCGTGAAACTCTGCCCGGATCATCGGGATGACACGAGTTTGCGACTGCGCGCGGATTTCTGTCCTTTCGTCACCGGCGGTGGAAGGCCTCGGTGAGGCCGTAGGCGAGCGCGTAGCAAATGAAAATCGCGGCGCCGCCGGCGAGACCCAGCCACCCGGTTTTGGCGGCGTGACCGTGCCGGAGCGGTTTGGCCAGCAGCGTGAGGGCGATGGCGATGCCGAATTCGCCCAGGATGATGTAATAGGGCGTATTGGAAATCATGCGGCACCCGCTGTATTGCCACCAATGAATGCGGCGCGCCATCTCCTCGTAGTACGGAATATTGATCGCGCCGAGCACGCCGACGGCGGCCAGGCCGGCGCCGCCGAACCGGTCGCGCAGCCACAGGCCGAGACAACTGAATTGCACGACCACGATTTCCCAGGCGAACGGCATCCAAATCGGCGAGCGCCACAGCATCGGCCCGCCGCCAACGGAATAATCCAGCGTGCGCGTGAAATCCACGAGCCACGCGTCGGCGGCCAGTTCGACCACGCCGGTCACGAGGCCGAAAATCATCAGCCGCGCGAGCCACGCGTCGTGGTAAAGGACGACGAAGCTGAGCAGCAGGGCGTTGTCGAACAGGTTGAGCGCGAGGCCGGTCTTCCAGTCCGACCACGGCGCGAGCGTGAGCAGCGCGACGGCGATGACGTTGATGACGATGGTCGCCAGCACGACGCGCAGACGTCTCGCTTCCAAGGGATCAATCGGCAGGCTGGCCATCGGTTTGAGTTTGACCATGCGGACAAATTACTAGCAAATCGCCGCCGGATAGTCATCCCGGCTTTTCGCCGGCTTACCTTGCCGTTCCGACCGGATGCTCTTTGAAGAACTTCACAATCAATGCCGGCGCGGCGGGGTTGAATTGATGTCCGCCCGGAAAAATACACGTGACCAGCGGGGTGCCACCATCTGACGGGTAGAGCGTGCCTTGTTTGTTCCATGGTTCGCCTGCCGCCGCGCAGCCGTTGACCTTGCGCACGGCGTCCAGGGTGCGTTGCTGCCACGCAAATTTCACCAGCGGATCGTTCCGGCCGCCAAGAATCAACGCCGGTTTGGGCGTCAGCTTGTCGGCGTATCTGGCCGCCGCCGAGGACGGTGCGACGGCGGCAAACAAATCGCCCCGCGTCAGCCACAACAGGTAGGTGAAGCCGCCGCCGTTGGAATGGCCGGTGCAGTAAATCCGTTTCGCGTCCACGTCATAATCCTGTTTGAGCCGAACGAGGACGGCATCAAAGAATTTGAGATCGCGGTCCCCCTGGTCGCCGGGGGCCGCCTGCCAGCCGGGCTCGTCCCCCTGCGGATCGGTCAGCTGGCCGGGTGTGTCCAATCCCTGCATGTAAACCGAGATGGCCTCCGGCCAGTTACGGTCCATGGCAAAACTGCGTGCCGCCGATTGGGCATTGCCGCCGTGACCATGAAATACAAACACCAGCGGCGTTGGATTTGATCTGGCCGTGGGTGGAACATAGATGAGTGCGGTGCGCGTCACGCCGTCCACGGTGAACGACATCTGCTGAAAACCGTCCACGTCCGTGCCGTGGGCGAACGGAACGGCCAACGCCAGCAGCAAAACCAGCAGATACCATGGTCTTTGCATGCTTTTAAGACGTGAAGCCGGATGAAATGTTACCGCGGGCGGGGCGACATGGCCCGCGTGGATTTATTTGACTTCTCATTTGCCCGGATAAAATGTTTTATTCCGCCATGGCAGAGCCGAGCGCCAGCGGGAACACCCATCCGACTTACCGGCAGACGATGCTGGACAAACCCACGTATGGGCATCCCGGCCCCGCGCCCAGCGCGCCGGCGCTCCGGCAGGTGCTGGCGGAGTGGTTCGACGCCATCAGCTTCTGGAAAGACCGGACCCGGTTGCTCCCGGCCGCATACGCGGCCTATCATTTCGCCACGTTCCTGGTATTCGTCTGGTTTTTGACGACGCATTTTTCCATCGCGTCCGTTCTGACCGTTTTGCTCTGTGCCTGTTTCATCGGCACGGTTTACAACACGGTCTGGTACCACCGGTTCGGGTCGCACCAGGCTTTTAAATTCCGCAGCGTCTGGTTTGCGCGGGCGTTTTTGTGGACGAATCCCATCTGCCTGCGCGAGGAGAGCTATGTGATTCCGCACCGGATTCACCATGCGAAATCGGACGAACCGGGAGACCCTTATGGTCCGCACCTGGGCTGGCTGGGGAGTTACCTGGCCACCGAGACACAACAGAAGACCAACCGCAACCTCACCGCCGCCGAATATGAGCGGCTGGTGAAAAGCCTGGAGCACGTCGGATTGATGAGCAATACCTATGAGCACTATCGGCGGACCGGCTCGGTTGAAAACGTCTGGCACTATTTTGCGCGTGTGGTCTTTGTCCATTTGTTCTGGGGCATATTAGCATGGGCGGCGGCCGGTTGGTGGGGGGTCTGGGCGTGGATTTCGGGTGTGTTCCTGTTAAGCTTCATGGTGCGTGATTTCAATTACCGGGGGCACAGTGCCTTGACCGGCACCCACAAGCCCGGGGAACCGGTGAACCAGTTCGTTTACGGGCTCATCGCCGGCGAGTGGCATGAGAACCACCATCAATATCCCCGCCTCGCGCGCAGTGGCCTGGCCTGGTGGCAGGTGGACGCGCCTTATTGGATCATTCGCGCCATGAAGGTCTGCGGGATCGTTTCGCAATGCAACTCCCAGGTGCCGCCGGCCAGGTTTCAGCCTTCCGATGCGCAAATTGTGGTTTGAATCGCGCGGGCGGCTGAAAGCCGGCTTGAAACACACGTTCGCTCAACCCCCTTAACCCCAACGGCTGATGATGCGCCTCATGGTTTTATTGCGTCGCCGTTTCCAGCAACCTGGCCAGCGCGCCGAACGGCGGCGCCTCCAGGTGGTGGCGCTGCTGCAAAAATTCAGGGTGGTTGTAGCTTAACCAGACTTTGCCGTCCGCCGATTCCCAGACCAGCGCCTTGAGCGGCAAATCCATGGCGAGACTTGGATAACGGTTCATCAGCGGCGTGCCGGCCCGGGGATCGCCAAAAATCAAAAGCACCATCGGACGCATCGTCAGGCCGACGGCCTTCGCCTCCGCCGCCTGGTCGATGCGCGCGAAAATTTTCATGCCCTTGGATTTGAGCACTGATTCGAGACGGTCAACAGTTTCCGCCACGGGATGTTTGCAGGGCAAATCAATGATGCCGGTGGGGTTCATGGTTTAACGGGCGCGGATGGGCGGGATTTTTCTTCGCTACGCCTTCGGCGGCCACTCCGCGCCGGCGAGTTCCATGGGCAGTTGCGTCGGTTCCACCGGGTAGATGAGCGAGAGGTCCATCTTGGACTTTGAGCCTTGAAGAAATTCCAGTTCCTCCGGCGCGCCGATGATGAGCCAGAGCACCTCGGCGTCGGTGTCGTTGAACACCTGGCGCAACTGGTCTGGGCCGACCAGCACGCCGCCGTAGCGCGGCACGGTCAACGTCTCGTCGCCCACGCGCAGGCGGCCCGTGCCTTCCAGCACGAAATAGAACTCCTCCTGACGAATGTGTTTGTGCAGCGTGCCCGCGCTTTTCGCCGGATACCTCCAGAGCCGCGCGCTGAGATTCTCGCTCCCGGTGCGCTCCAGATAATCCGCGTTCGGGATGCGCATCAAATTGGAGGGCCGCCAGAAAAGATCTTCCGGCTTGATGAGATGATAACCTTGAATGGGTTTCATAGACTCGT
>JAJPJM010000038.1 GCA_021324235.1 Verrucomicrobiota bacterium | reverse complement strand
TCGAGGACAAGCCGGAGGAACTCAAACCGCGCGCGCCGGTCGTGACCATCATGGGGCACGTGGACCATGGCAAGACCACCCTGCTCGATGTCATCCGCAAGGCCAACGTCGCGGCGGGCGAGGCCGGCGGCATCACGCAGCATATCGGCGCTTACACGATTTCCGTGCCGCATCCGGAGCGCAAAGATGAACTGGCCCAAATCACGTTCCTGGACACACCCGGCCACGCAGCGTTCAGTTCCATGCGCGCCCGCGGCGCCAACGTCACGGATCTCGTCGTGCTCGTGGTCGCCGCCAATGACGGGGTCATGCCGCAAACGATTGAAGCCCTCAACCACGCCAGGGCGGCGAAAGTTCCCATTCTGGTCGCGGTCAACAAGATTGACCATCCGAACGCGAACCCGCTAAAAGTCCGCCAGCAGTTGCAGGACAAGGGGCTGGTGCCCGACGACTGGGGCGGTGACACCATTTTCGCGGATGTCTCCGGGCTGACCAAACAAGGCATCGACAAGCTGCTGGAAATGATTTTGCTGCAGGCTGAATTGCTCGAACTGAAGGCCAATCCCAATCGCCGCGCCAAGGGGAACGTGATTGAATCCGGCGTCGAACCGGGCGGCCCGACAGCGACGGTGCTGGTGCGCAAAGGCACGTTGCGCGTCGGTGACATCATTTTGTGCGGCGAGTTTTACGGCCGCGTGCGCGCGTTGATCAGCGAGGAAGGCAATCGTCTCAAGGAAGCCGGTCCCTCGGTCGCGGTGAGGGTGTTGGGCTTGAACGGCGTGCCGGACGCGGGACTGGAATTCAGCGTGGTCGAAGACGAAAAAGCGGCGCGTGAACTGGCCGAGCAGCGTTTTCTGGAAGCCCGGGCCGAGGGCCAGGAGGACAAAAAAGTCACGCTCGAAAACCTCTTCGCCACGCTCGCCGCGGAACAAAGCAAGGCGCTCAAAGTGGTCGTCAAGGCCGACACGCAAGGCTCGGTCGAGGCGATTGTGGAGGCGCTCAAAAAAATCGAGGCGGAGAAAGTTTCGCTTGAAATCATTCACAGCGACGTCGGCACGATCACCGAAAACGATGTGGCCCTGGCCTCCGCATCGAACGCCGTGATCCTGGGCTTTCACACGCGCGTGGACAGCACCGCGGCTGAAAAAGCCAAGCACGAGAGCGTGCAGATCAAATTGTACGCGATTATTTACGAGTTGATTGACGAGGTCAAAGAAGCCATGGCCGGGCTGCTGGAACCGGTCGTCAAGGAAAACATCATCGGTTCGGCGGAAGTGCGGCAGATCTTTGAATTGTCCAAAGGCGCGCCCGTGGCCGGCTGCATGGTTGCCAGTGGCCGCATCGTCAAGGGCAAGGTCCGGCTGCGCCGGCGCAAGGACGTGATTTACGAAGGCGTCACGCAGTCGCTTCGCCGTTTTCAAGACGAAGTCAGCGAGGTCCGCGCGGGGATGGAGTGCGGCATCCGCATCGAAGGCTACAGCGATTTCCAGGTGGGCGACGTGATTGAGAGTTATTCCATCGAAAAAATGGCGGCGAAACTATGAAACCAGGTTCCCAGGTCCTGGCTCCGGGTTCCGGGAAACGGCGGGACGCCCAACCCCGATTCGGGATGCGGTCCGACCGACGTTAGCCTCAACGCCCATGCCTTCCCTCCGACTCCAGCGCGTGCGCGAACTGTTGAAGCGCGAAATCGGCGAAGCCATCCGCCGCGAATTTCACGTGAGCGAATGTGGCCTGATTTCGGTCAACGACGTGGACGTGGCCGGCGATCTCAAGTCTGCCACCGTGTTCATCAGCATCCTGGGCAATCCCGAGCAGCAGAAGCATGGTTTTCAGACACTCAACGAGCATCGGGTCCGCATCCAGGGATTGGTGGCCCGCGACATCGTTCTGAAATACACGCCGAAACTGAAATTTGCCTTTGACGATTCCATTGTGCGCGGCAACCGCGTGCTGCAAATCATTGAAGAACTGGAAAAGACCACCACGAAGGACGAGACCGATTAAATCGTGAAAAGTTATCCCCAAATCATTGACCGCATTCTGGACACAATCCGCCAAAACAAAACCTTCTGTATTGCCGGGCATATCCGGCCCGACGGCGATTGTGTCGGCTCGCAACTCGGACTCGCGCTGGCGCTGCAAAACGAAGGTAAAAAAGTGGCCTGCTGGAACGAAGATGCCGTCCCGCAAAAATATAAATTTCTCAACGGCGACGGATTGTTTCAAAAGCCCAAACACGGCTTGAAGTTCGACTGCGTCATCGCCACGGATTGCGCGAGTTTTGAACGGCTGGGCAAAGTGGTCCCGTGCATCAGCCACCGGAAGCTCCTCATCAATATTGACCATCACGAAAGCAATCCGCGCTATGGCGATATCAACTGGGTTTCTGCGCGCGAGCCTTCCTGTGGTGAATTGATTTATCGCCTGGTCAAAGTGGCGCGCTGGCCCATTACCCGGCCCATTGCGGATTGCCTCTTCACCGCCATTTCCACCGATACCGGCTCGTTTCAATACCCCACCACCCGGCCCGGCACGTTCCACGTCGGCGCGGAACTGGTCACGCGCGGCGCGAACCTTGCTAAAATTTGCGATGAGGTTTATCGATCGTATCCGTTGTCGCGCGCCCGGCTGCTCAAACACGTTTACAGCCGGTTCCGGCTGACGCACAACGACCATATTGCCTGGTTCTGGCTCAAAAAAGCCGATTTCACCCGCACCGGCGCCGAAAGCAACGACACCGAAGGGCTCATTGACCACATCCGCGACATCGAGCCGGTGGTGGTCGCCTGCGTCTTTGAGGAAATCGAACCGGAGCTGACGCGCATCAGCCTGCGCTCCAAAAGTGACAAGGTGAATGTGAGCGACATTGCCGGGCAATTCGGCGGGGGTGGCCATCCGGCGGCCGCCGGCGCCCGCATTCCCGGGAAACCGCTTTCCGTCCAACGCCGCGTCATCGCCGCCATCAAGCGCGCGCTCAATTCCGCCAGGTGATTGCTCATGCAAGAGTTTTCTCCGCTCGATGGCGCCATCCTCATTGACAAGCCCGCCGGCCCCACGTCGCACGACGTGGTGGACGCGATCCGGTGCCAGTTCGGCATCAAAAAGGTCGGCCACTGCGGCACCCTGGATCCGAACGCCACCGGCCTGCTGGTGATCGTCCTGGGCCGCGGCACCAAGCTCTCGGAAAAATTGATGGGCGACGACAAGGTCTATGAGGGTGCGGTCAAATTCGGGGAGACGACGGACAGTTACGACGCCGATGGTGAAATCAAGGAAACCAGGCCCGTTCCGCCGTTGACCCTGGATCAATTAAACGAAGCGGCCGCCACGTTCATCGGCGACCTGATGCAAACACCGCCCATGGTTTCCGCGATCAAAAAACAAGGTGTGCCGCTTTACAAGCTGGCACGCAAAGGCATTGAAATCGAACGGGAACCGCGGCTGGTTCATATTTACAACTACCGTTTCATCGATTATCACGAACCGCTGGGCCGATTTCGTATTGCCTGCACCAAAGGCACTTACGTCCGCAGCCTCGCCTATGAACTTGGCAAAATAATCGGCTGCGGTGCGCACCTGGCGACGCTCCGCCGCATCACGTCCGGGAAGTTTGACGTGGCCGACGCCCTGCCGTTGGCCGGAGTTTTGAAGTTGACGATGGTGGAATTGGAAAAAAGAGTGCTTCCGTTCCTGAAACTCGCGCAGTCATGAAAATCATCCGCGCCGCAAATGAATTGAAGTCCGGTGGACGCAAGATCTGCCTGGCCATCGGTGTTTTCGATGGTGTGCATCTGGGACACCAGCAAATCATCCGGCAAACCATCACGGACGCGCGCCAACACGATGCCCTCGCGCTGGTGCTCACCTTCGACCGGCATCCGAATACCATCGTCGCGCCGGACCGCGTGCCGCCGCTGATTTATTCGCTGCCGCAAAAACTGCGGGCGGTCGGATCGTGCGGGGTGGACACGCTGTTGTTGATTCATTTTGACGAACCGTTCAGCCGGCAGACCGGCGAGGAATTTATCCGGGGCCTGACGCGGGAGATGGGCCCCATTCAAAGCCTTTGCGTCGGCGCGGATTTTGTTTTCGGCCACCAGCGCAGCGGCAATGTTCCGTTGCTCAAAAAGCTGGGTGGTGAAATCGGTTTTACCGTTCACGGACTTGCCGCCGTCTCCCTGGACGGCCAAATCGTGAGCAGCACGCGCATTCGCGAATTCATTCGCGCGGGGGACTTGGACGCCGTCAGCCAGATGATGGGGCGACCTTATGCGATCTCAGGCCGGGTGATTCAAGGTCAGCGTTTGGGGCAGCAATTAGGTTTTCCCACGGCAAATCTGGAGGTAGCCGGCCTGGCGCTTCCCCCCAACGGTGTCTACGCCGGCCAGACAAATGTTGACGGAAAAGCCTATCGCACCGCTCTAAACATCGGTTTGCGGCCAACAGTCTCGCCTGGATCACAAGTACTTCATGTAGAGGCACATTTGATGAATTTTAACGGTAACCTTTATAACCGGGAATTAGAGGTTGAAATTGGAGATAAACTGCGGGAAGAGAAAAAATTTGCGTCTGCAGCCGAGTTACGAGAACAAATTGCCTTGGATATTGCGGCGATATCCTCCAGGCCATAATCGTCATAAGATATTTATTTCCAACCATTTAATATTGGAATGGCCCTTAGAATCGGCCTAAAACCTGGCCATTCCGGGTTTCTCTCTCCGACGCATACGATTCTGCTTGAATTTCCCTGAAAAGGGGTTAAGGTGGCGGCGCGTCGGTCTTCTGGTGTTCGAGGTCTCCCGAAGTTCTATGGGCGAGAGAGAGTTGTGTAAAGACGACGCGAACTCGTGGGGTGCAAACTCTGTAAATTTAACTGAACCAAAACAGGTTAATGCAGGTCTGATTACTTATGCTGAATCGAAAAACAACGCCGCCGAACGGCGCGGGACGTAACCGCCGCCGGGATGGAAGACATGGTGCCGGGGCGAAATCCACTCCGGAACGCCGTCGTTTTGTCATTGCCAGCAGTTCGCGACGCGATATTTCCAAATCCCCGGAAACCAATGGGAAACGAACGCATACGGCCAGTTCCATTGCCGAGGCGGAGAAACGACTGCAAAACGGCGGGGCGACCACTCCGGCCCCGGCCCAGTCCACGGTGGACCTGACCGAGACGGTCAAGACCTTGCTGCACCTGGCACAGGAGCACGGCTACATCACCTACGATGATATCAACGATGTATTGCCGGACAATCTCAGCCCCGAAGACCTCGACGCGTTGCTCAGCAAACTTCGGAGTCTGGATGTCGAAATTGTGATGGACCAGGCGGAAGCCGAACGCGCCAAGCAGCCCGAACCCGCACAGCCGGAAGAGCAGGACGAGGATTCACGTCTGGAAATTCTCGATGATCCGGTCCGGATGTACATGAATCAGATGGGCAAAGTGCCGCTGCTGACGCGCGAACAGGAGGTTGAGATTTGCAAGCGCATCGAAGAGGCCGAGCTCGAAATGAAGCGCATTGTTTACAGCCTCGGTTTCGCCGCCAAGGAACATATCGCCATCGCGGAAAAACTTTTGTCCGAACCGCCGAAGGAACGCTTTGATCGCGTGATTGTGGACAAGAAGATCGCCAATCGCGAAGGCCATTTGCGCGACCTGCGCCGGCTGATTAAAAAGGTTCGCACGCTCGACCAGAAGGTGGATGCGAAATATTTTGCCTGGCAGAAGGCCCTGCAAAAAGGGCGCAAGGAGAGACTGCAGCGGGAACTGAAGAAACTCGGCGCCAAATTGCAGGAGACCTTCCAGAAGTTTTTCTACAAACAGAAGGTGGTTGAGGAAATGATTGTGGTGGCGGGCAACGTCCACGAAAAATTCCAGGCGAGCCTCCGGCATCTCCGGGATCTGGAGGGTTTGCGGACCACCGCCGAACGCCGGACCGCGATGGACGCCGAACGCGCCAAAATCCAGACGCTCGAACAGTTCGTGCGCATGCCGCGCGAAGAATTTGCCAAGGCGTTCGGGGACTTGAAAAAGGCGGCCGATGCCGGGCTCAAGGCCAAAACGCACATGGCCGAGGCCAATTTGCGCCTCGTCGTTTCCGTCGCCAAAAAATACACCAACCGGGGCCAGTCGTTCCTGGATTTGATCCAGGAAGGCAACATCGGCCTGATGAAAGGCGTCGAAAAGTTCGAGTACCGCCGCGGCTATAAATTTTCCACGTACGCCATCTGGTGGATCCGCCAGGCCATCACGCGCAGCATCGCCGACCAGGCCCGCACCATCCGTATCCCGGTGCACATGATCGAAATCATGAACAAGCTCTGGCGCGCGCAAAAACAGCTTACCCAGGAACTGGGCCGCGAACCCACGCCGGAGGAACTGGCCGACGAAATGCACATGCCGGTGGCACGCATCCACGCGTTGCTCAAGATGGCGCAACAGCCGGTGTCGCTCCACGCGCCCGTCGGCGACGACGGCGACGTCAGCGTCGGTGATTTCATCGAGGACAAGACCGCGGAGAATCCGTCCGAGGTCACCAGCTACAGCCTGCTCCGCGAAAAGCTGAGCGACGTGTTGACGACGCTCACCGAACGTGAACGCAAGATTCTCGAAATGCGTTTTGGCCTGCTTGACGGGTACGAACGCACCCTCGAGGAAATCGGCAAGATGTACAACGTCACGCGTGAACGCATCCGTCAGATTGAGGCCAAGGCGCTGCGCAAACTGCGTCACCCGACGCGTGTGCGCCACTTGCAGGGCTTCCTTGACTCGTCGGAACCGGAGATGAGCACGGCGGCGTAAGGGGGGTGGTGTGAAGGTCACTTATTACGGCCATGCCTGTTTCTCGGTCGTTGTGAGTGGCAAAGTCCTCCTGTTCGATCCGTTCATCTCCGACAATCCCCTGGCCAGGAACATCGACGCGAAGTCGGTGCCGGCGGATTTCATTCTCGTTTCACACGGGCACGATGACCACGTGGGTGACGCGGTGGAAATCGCCAAGCGCACCCAGGCACTGGTCATCGCCAATTTTGAAGTCGCCATGTGGCTGGAGAAGCAAGGGGCTCCGCGCGTGCACCCGCTGAACCACGGCGGGGGCTACAAATTCGATTTCGGCCGCGCCAAACTTGTCAATGCCGTCCACTCCAGCACGTTGCCTGACGGCGCCAACGGCGGCAATGCCGGCGGCTTCGTGGTCGAGAGCACGGACGGAAATTTTTATTTCTCCGGCGATACCGCGCTGACACTGGACATGAAGCTGATTGGTGAAGCCACACTGCTGAAATTTGCCGCGCTGTGTATCGGCGACAACTTTACGATGGGACCGGACGATGCCGTCAAAGCCGCCGAATTCGTGCGCTGCCGGGAAATCCTCGGCGTGCATTACGACACCTTTCCGCCAATCAAGATCGATCACGCGATCGCCGTTGAAAAGTTCCGGGCCGCGGGTAAAACCCTTCATTTATTGCGTCCAGGCGAGGGGCACGATTTTTGATGCGCGTTAGTTGTTTGGATCGACGATGTGCAGGTCGATGCCTGGCGCGTGGTGCAGGAAAAAGTTTAGCACATTCGGACGGGTAAATTGCCACCAGCGCCGTTCCGTCGTCCCCAACACCACGAGGTGAACGTCATTTTCACGGCAGAATTTCAACAGCGCTTCACAAACATTTTCGCCTTCCAAAATCGTGACCTGGCCGCCGAGTTCCGTCGCCAACTGGACATTCTGCATGAACTGTCGTTGCAAATCCGATGGAATGTTCACCGGGTCCTCTTTTTTGCGGCGCACATAAACGGCGATCCACTCGCGATTCAACCGCCCTGCAATGCGTGACGCGGTACGCAGAAGTTTTGCCGTCGTGACGGGGTTGGTACTGATGAACACCGCGAGCTTTTCGGTGACTTCCGGTTGCGGCCGGGCGCCCAGGCGTGACCGCTGGTCCAGTGCGGCGGCGGTTTCGCGCAGGGCCAGCTCGCGTAATTCGTTCAAGTTGTCCTCGGTGAAAAAATTTTCCAGCGCGGCAGCGGCACGATCCGCCGGATAAATCTTTCCCAGCCGCAGCCGTTCGCGCAACTCCTCGGCGGTCAGATCGATGTTCACGATCTGGTCGGCCTCCAGCACAAAACGGTCCGGCACGCGCTCGCGTACGTCCACGCCCGTCGCGCGCAGAACCGTGTCGTGCAGGCTTTCGAGGTGCTGGATGTTCATGGCCGTGATGACATTGATGCCCGCCAGCAGCAAATCATGCACTTCGAGATATCGCTTGGGGTGGGTTGAACCTTCAACGTTTGTGAACGGCAATTCGTCAATGATACAAACGGTCGGATACCGCTTGAAAATGGCGTCCACGTCGAGGATTTCCACCGTGGCATTGCCATGCGGCACCTGTTTGCGGGGAATGATTTCCAGGCCCTCCAGCAGTGCCTCGGTTTCCGTGCGGCCGTGCGTTTCCACCCAGCCGATGACCACGTCCACGCCCGCCTTTTTAAGGCGATGCGCCTCCTCGAGCATGGCATAGGTTTTGCCGACACCCGCGGCGTGACCGAGATAAATCTTCAATTTCCCCAGCCGGCTTTTCTCGATCAGCCGGAGAAAATCCTCCGGCTTCAGCCGTTCAATCGCGGGCGGTTCCACAACGGAAAGAAACTATTTTTGCGGCAACTGGTCGAGCGCGAAGTTCAACGTCATCACGTTCACGCGTGGCTCTCCAAAAATGCCCAGGTCGCGGCCGGTGGTGTTTTGTTCCACGAGTTCGAGAACTCGGTCTTCGGAAATCCCGCGCGCCCGAGCCACCCGCGGAATCTGCAACGCGGCGTTCGCCACGCTGATGTGCGGGTCGAGGCCGCTGCCCGAAGCGGTCACGGCGTCGGCCGGCACCGGCGTGTTCGTCGCAAGACCATTGTCGGAACGGTAGGTGGCGATGTTTTGGATGAGGTTGGCGACGAGATTGGAGGAAGTTGGGCCGAGATTGCTGCCGCTGGAACTCGTCGCGTCATAGCCGTTTGCGCCCGCCGCCGAGGGACGCGGATGGAAATACTTTGCGCCCGTGAAACTTTGCGCCAGCAACGCCGAACCGCGCACCGCGCCGGACTGGTCCACCAGCAGACTGCCGTTGGCCTGGTGCGGGAACAGCAGTTGTGCCGCACCATATACCACGAGTGGATACAGGCCGCACAGGATGACGGCGAAGAACAGTGTCGCCACCAATGAGCGGCCAAACTCAGTAAAAATGTTTTTCATGGATTTTCTTGGGTTGATCAGGCGAGGTGCAAACCGGCGACGACCAGGTCAATGAGTTTGATGCCGACAAACGGCAGGATGACGCCGCCGACGCCATAAATCAGGAGATTGCGCCGTAAAATTTCCACCGCGCCGAGCGGACGAAACTTCACGCCGCGCAAGGCCAGCGGGATCAACGCGATGATGATGAGCGCGTTGAAAATGACCGCGCTTAAAATCGCGCTGTCCGGGCTGTGCAGGTGCATGACGTTGAGCGGAGCGATGACCGGAAAGGTCACCATCAGCATCGCCGGGATGATGGCGAAGTATTTTGCCACATCGTTGGCGATGCTAAATGTCGTCAACGCACCACGGGTAATGAGCAGTTGTTTTCCGATTTCGATGATTTCCAGCAGTTTCGTCGGATTCGAGTCCAGATCCACCATGTTGCCGGCTTCCTTGGCGGCCTGCGTGCCGGTGTTCATGGCCACGCCCACGTCGGCCTGCGCAAGCGCGGGCGCATCGTTCGTGCCGTCGCCAATCATGGCAATCATCCGCCCACCCTGTTGTTCCTGGCGAATCAGCGCCAGTTTGTCCTCCGGTTTCGCCTCGGCCAGAAAATCGTCCACGCCCGCTTCCTGTGCAATGGCCGCGGCCGTGAGCTGGTTGTCACCCGTGATCATCACGGTGCGAATGCCCATCGCGCGAAAACGTTTGAAGCGATCGGCGAGGCCGCCTTTCACGATGTCCTTCAAATGAATCACGCCGAGCGCGCGTTCGTGGGTGGCCACGACGAGCGGCGTGCCGCCGGAACGGGAAACGTTTTCGACGGCATGTTCGACTTCCAGCGGCAGGCTTCCACCGAGAAATTTCCTTACTGCCTCCGCCGCGCCCTTGCGGATTTGCCGGCCTTCAAAATCCACGCCGCTCATGCGGGTTTGGGCCGTAAATGGGACGAACCGCGCCCCGGGCAGTTCGTGAATCGCCCGTGCCCGAATGCCGAAATTTTTCGCCAGCACCACCACGCTGCGGCCTTCGGGCGTTTCATCCGCCAGGGAGGCGAGCTGCGCGGCATCGGCAACCTCCGGTTCCGTCACACCGGAGGCGGGCAAAAAGGCAACGGCCTGCCGGTTACCCAGCGTGATGGTGCCGGTTTTGTCGAGCAACAGCACGTCCACGTCGCCCGCGGCCTCGACCGCGCGTCCGCTCATCGCCAGCACATTGCGCTGAAGCAAACGATCCATGCCCGCAATGCCGATGGCGCTCAACAAACCACCGATGGTCGTCGGAATCAGACAGACCAGCAACGAGATGAGCACGACATCGGAGAAATTAACCCCGGAATAAATGCCAAATGGTTTTAACGTGATGACCGCCAGCAGGAACACGACCGTAAGCGCGGCAAGTAAAATCGTGAGCGCAATTTCATTCGGCGTCTTCTGGCGGCTCGCCCCTTCGACGAGCTGGATCATGCGATCCAAAAAACCCTCGCCGGGATTGGCGGTGATGCGAATTTTGATCTCGTCCGAGAGCACGCGCGTTCCGCCGGTAACGGCGCTGCGATCGCCGCCGGCCTCGCGGATGACGGGTGCCGATTCGCCGGTGATCGCGGATTCATCCACCGTGGCCGCGCCGGAAATAATCTCACCGTCGGCGGGAATGATTTCATTCGTGCGGACCAGAACCACGTCGCCTTTGCGCAGTGAATCCGCGTCCACGGATTCGATTGAGCCCCTGGCGTTCAACTTGTTGGCGTTCGTGCGCGTGCGGGTCTGGCGGAGTGCCTTCGCCTGTGCCTTGCCCCGGCCCTCGGCGACGGCCTCGGCAAAGTTCGCGAACAGCACGGTGAACCAGAGCCACAGGGCGATTTGCGCGACGAACAACGTCTGGCCGGGCGAGCGGAAGGCGTCCACGGTGCTGATGACCGCGCCGACCAGCGTGACGAACATGACGGGATTTTTCACCATCAGCCGCGGATTCAGCTTCAGGAAAGCGTCGCCGATGGCGGGCACGAGAATCCTCGGCTCAAATATGGAAACGGAATTCGTTGACATAAAAAATCGGGTTAAAACAGGTTGCCTTTCAGCATCAGGAAATGCTCAACGATCGGACCGAGCGTGAGTGCGGGCAAAAAGGTCAGGGCGCCGACGAGAATCACCGTGCCGACGAGCAACACGACGAACGTCAAGCCGGTCACGGGAAATGTTCCGGCGCCGGCCGGAACGATTTTTTTACGCGCGAGCGAACCGGCCAGCGCGAGCAACGGCACGATCATGCCGAACCGGCCGAGCAGCATGTCGACACCGAGGGTCGTATCATACCATGGGGTGTTCGCATTGAGGCCGGCAAACGCGCTGCCGTTGTTGCCCGCGCCGGAAGTGTATGCGTAAAGCATTTCACTCAGGCCGTGCGGGCCTTGATTGGCCAGGCTGGATGTGCCCCAGTTGCTCACGGACGCCCAGGCCGTGAAACCCAGAATGATGAACGCCAGGATCACGAACGCCAGCAGCACCATCTTCACATCGTAGGCCTCGATTTTTTTGCCGAGATACTCCGGCGTGCGCCCGACCATCAATCCGGCGATGAACACGGTGAGGACGACGAAGATCAACATGCCGTAAAGCCCCGCGCCGACGCCGCCAAAAATCACCTCACCGGTCTGGATGTTGAAGAGCGGCACCAGCCCGCCGAGTGGCGTGAAGGAATCGTGCATGGAATTGACCGCGCCGCACGAGGCGTCGGTCGTCACCGTGGCGAACAGTGCAGAATCCAGAATGCCAAAGCGGACTTCCTTGCCCTCCATATTGCCATCGGCGACGGCGACACCGAGCTGCTGATGAATCGGATTGCCTTTGGCCTCGGCCCACCAGCACACCAGAACGCCGGCGAGAAACATCGCGAACATGGCCGACCAGACCGCCCAGCCGTGCTTTTGATTTTTGGTTTCGCGGCCGAGGTGATACGTCAGCGCGCTGCCGATGCAAAGCAGCGCCAGCATTTGCAGAAAGTTCGAGAGCGGCGTGGGATTCTCAAAGGGGTGCGCAGCGTTGGCATTGGTGTAACCGCCACCGTTTGTGCCGAGCATCTTGATGGCGATCTGCGAAGCCATCGGCCCCTGCACAATGGTTTGTGTATCGAGCGTCTGGTTTTCCATGACCGGACCACCCTTGGCATCCACCACCGGTTTGCCGCTGGCATCGGTCTTCTGGACGGAAACCGTCTGCGGCTCGATGAGTTTGGCGGTGGTGTAAGGCTTGAAATTTTGAATCATGCCCTGGGACACGAAAAACAACGCCAGGACGAGGCAGATCGGCAGCAGCAGGTAATACATGATGCGCGTCAGGTCCACCCAGAAGTTGCCGATGGTCTGCGCTGTGTGCCGCGCGATGCCGCGCACCAGCGCCGCCGCAATGGCGATGCCGACGGCCGCGGAGAAAAAGTTGTGAATGGCCAGCGCGACCATCTGCGACAGATAGGACATCGTATTCTCGCCGCCGTAACTCTGCCAGTTGGTGTTGGTGGTAAAACTGACAGCGGTATTGAACGCGAGGTGCGACGACAATGCGCCGAAATGCTGCGGATTCAGTGGCAGGAAATTTTGCAATCGCAGAATCGCATAAGTAAACAGACAACTCACAAGGCTGAAAATCAGCATCGCAAAGGCGTATTGCTTCCAGTCATGCTCTTTCGTCGCGTCCACGCCGAGCACACGGTAGGTGAGTTTTTCCAACGGCCGCAAAACCGGGTCGAGCCAGGTGCGGCCGGCCGGATTGAGCACGTGGTTGAGATACAGGCCGAGCGGCCGGGTGACGAGGACAAGCGCGGCGATGTAAACCGCGAGTTCCAGCCATTGATGGGCGTTCATGGCAGCGGATTAGAATTTTTCCGGCCGCAGCATGGCCACGATGAGATACACGCACAGCGCGACGGAAATGATCCCGAGAATGAGGTTTTCCATAAAAATTTGTCAGAGCTTTTCACAGCCGATGGCATACAGCAAAAAGGCCATGAACATTCCAAAGATTAATCCAATAAAGATTGCGTCCAACATACGTTTGTCCTTTGTCCACGTGGCGCCCGTACGATGTACACAGCGCCGACCGCGTTGATTTTTCACGTTTGGGTGAACTTGACAACCGCGGACTTCGCGGTTCAGAGGCTCGCCCTTCCAAATGCCTGCGAGATTAGCTGTCGGGCTTGGCCTTGAAAGTGGCCTTGAAACCGGTTACCCGGCTTCGTTCGCCCCGGCCTCAATTTCTTTGAGGCGTTTGGGTCTCCCGCGTCCGACTCCAGGAAGGAAGCCGAACTTCGGCTGCAACGGCAGAAGAAAATCACCTTTGCCTCCCCGTGTCAAATCCCCGACGAAATCAGTCGCGTAAGTGATTGACGTGTAGCGGAATAAAAAAGCGGCTGCGTTTTATCAAATCCCCGACGAAATCAGCCACCGACTCATTCAGCCACGGACAAGTTCAATTGGTTTCAAAGCTCGGGCGTCTCCAACTCCGTGGCAAATTTGTTTTGCCAAAGGACCGGCGACCGCGTCTAAATCTGAACGCGCCATGCCATGACAGCTCGAATTAAAATCACGTCCGCGTTCATCTGGTTGACGTCAGCAATGCTTTTCGCGGCGGACATGACTTATGTGCCGGTGATCATCACCCCGCCGGCGCCGCCGCGCGAATTCCGCGGGGCCTGGCTGGCCACGGTCGCAAATGTCGATTGGCCGTCCCAACCCGGCCTCAGTGTCGCCGCACAAAAGGCGGAATTGATTGCGCTGCTGGACCGCGCCGTCCAATTAAAATTAAACGCCGTGATTTTCCAGGCCCGCCCCATGGCCGATGCCGTCTATGCCTCACCCCTTGAGCCATGGTCGGAGTTTCTCACCGGCACGATGGGCAGGTCACCGCAGCCGTTTTACGATCCCCTCGCCTTCGCCATCGCCGAGGCGCACCAACGCGGCTTGGAACTGCACGCATGGTTCAATCCGTTTCGCGTGTCGCTGCCGCCGGCCCAGGCCCGGTCCCCGGCGGCACTGGAACACCTCTCCCGTACCCATCCCGAACTGGTCCGTCGTTACGGCAATCTGCTCTGGCTTGACCCCGGCGAACCCGCCGCGCGCGAACACGTTTTGAATGTGGTCCTGGACGTGGTGCGGCGCTACGACGTGGACGGCATCACGTTCGATGATTATTTTTATCCCTACCCGGACAAGGATGCGGAGGGTCGCACCGTGGATTTTCCCGACGACGCCAGTTGGCGGAAGTATGGGATTTCCAGCGGAATGAGCCGGGACGAATGGCGGCGGGCGAACGTGAACCAGTTCGTCCAGAACATCAACCAATCCATCAAGGCGCTGAAACCGTGGGTGAAATTCGGCATCAGCCCGTTTGGCATCTGGCGCCCGGGCTTCCCCAAACCGGTCCAGGGGCTCGATACCTACGCAAAACTTTATGCCGATTCACGCCTGTGGCTTGCCAGCGGCTGGCTCGATTATTTTTCACCGCAACTGTACTGGCCGGTGGACCAGCGGGAACAAAGTTTCCCCGCGCTCCTGCAATGGTGGTCAGGGCAAAACACCAAACATCGCCATCTCTGGCCAAGCTTGATGGCCGCCAACGTCGGCATCAAGTGGAAGCCGGACGAAATTGCCCGACAAATCCAGATCGCCCGCCGGCAGCCCGGTGTGGACGGGCAAATTTTTTATCATCTCCGTACCCTCCAGGAAAACCAAACGCTGGCCGGGGTGGTCCGCGCCCAATACCTGCAACCGGCGCTCGTCCCGGCGTCACCGTGGCTGGATTTCCTTCCCCCGGACCGGCCGAAACTCACCTTCGGTGAAAGCCGGGCCGGCGTGCAATTCGCATGGGCCGCCGCCGGCGAACCGGCGTGGCTCTGGGTCTTGCAATTCCGGAGCCACGAGGTCTGGACAACGGAAATTCTGCCCGCGAATCAAACGACGTGGACATTTTCCGATCCCCGGCCCGATGTCATCGCGGTCAGCGCGGTGGATCGGGATGGAAACGAAAGCGCGGCGGCCACCCTCAAGGAAATCGTTTCCCCGTCCGTACGCCAGAACAACAAAAATTCCGGTTTGAATTGGCGAAGGGATTCAGGTCGTTGATTTCAAACGGAGGGTCAGGCAAGGTGCCCCTCTATTTTCGATTTACGATATACAATTTGCGCGACGACTTGAACCGGCGGTGGTTTCGCAAATCGAAAATCGTCAATTTTGAAAATGGTTTTGGAAGGGCTGTAAGCCGAATTCTGTCTGCACTCTTGCGAGCGGAGAGAACCATTTGTCTCAGCAGCCGATACCCGGAATCCGTTTCGCTTTCGCGAAACCTGGAGCGGGCCGCTCCGGGATTCCCTATTTGGCCTTGCACCCGATGGGGTTTTCCGTGCCGCGTCGC
>JAJPJM010000049.1 GCA_021324235.1 Verrucomicrobiota bacterium | reverse complement strand
CAGGTTGGCAATGCTCCGGCCTTTGGCGGCCCGCCCCATGTCGGGAATCTCATGCACGCGCTCGACGTAAACCCGGCCCGTGTTCGTGAAGAACATCAGGTAATCATGCGTGCTGGCGGTGAACAGGTGCTCGATAAAATCCTTGTCCTCGTCGGTCGCGCCTTCCCGGGTCGTCATGCCGATGACGCCCTTGCCGCCGCGCCGTTGGGCACGATATGAACTGACGTTCGTGCGCTTGATGAGGCCGTTGTGCGTGAGTGTGATGATGACCCCTTCGTTGGCGATGAGGTCTTCAATGTTGATTTCGCCTTCGTCGGGAACGAGGGCCGTCAGGCGCGGGGTCGCGTATTTTTCCTTGATGACCTTCAACTCGGCCTTGATGATCGAAAGCACGCGCGCTTCCTTCGCCAGGATGTCCATCAAATCCTTGATGCGCTCGAGCAGTTCCTTGTATTCGCCCTCCACCTTGTCAATTTCCAGTCCGGTCAACTGGTAGAGGCGCAATTCCAGGATGGCGTCCACCTGCCGTTCGGTCAGCGCGTAGCGGCCCTTGGTCAGGCGTTCCTCGTTCCGGATCAGAATGCCCCAGCGTTCGACCTGCTTTTGCGTCCACTCAAACGCCAGCAGCTTGATGCGGGCCTCGTCGCGGTTTTTGCTGCCGCGGATGATGCGGATGAATTCGTCGAGGTTGGCCAGCGCACAGAGGTAACCTTCCAGGATTTCCGCGCGTTCCTCGGCCTTCTGCAATTGAAACCGCGTGCGGCGGAGAATGACTTCCCGCCGGTGCTCGATGTAGCAATTGATGAGTTCCTTGAGCCCCAGCGTCTTGGGCCGGCCATGGTCGATGGCCAGCATGTTCACCGCAAAACTCGTCTCCAGCGCGGTCTGCTTGTACAAATTGTTGATGACCACCTTGGCGATGGCGTCGCGCTTGAGTTCGACGACGACGCGCGTATTCTCGTCCGATTCATCGCGGATGGCGGTGATGTCGGTGAAGCCCGTCGTTTTCTCATTGACGAGTTCGGCGACGCGCTCGACGAGCACGGCGCGATTCACATTGTACGGAATTTCCGTGATGATGATTTGTTCGCGCCCGCCTTTGAGCTGTTCGACGCCCACCTTGCCACGGACCTTGACGCTGCCGCGGCCGGTGGTGAAGTATTCCTTGATGACCTCCAGCCCGCATACCATGCAACCGGTCGGGAAATCCGGGCCCTTGACGAATTTCATCAGGCCTTTGACGGTGATGTCCGGGTCGTCGATTTGTGCGCAGATGCCGTCAACGATTTCGCCGAGGTTGTGCGGCGCAATGTTCGTGGCCATGCCGACGGCGATGCCCGTGCCGCCGTTGACGAGCAAATTGGGAAACGCGGCGGGAAAAACGGTCGGCTCGGTGCGGGTCTCGTCGTAGTTGGGGACGAAATCGACCGTGTCCTGGTCCATATCCTCCATCAATGCGGCACCGAGGTGGGTCATGCGCGCCTCGGTATAACGCATGGCGGCCGGCGGGTCGCCTTCAACGGAGCCGAAATTCCCCTGGCCGTCCACCAGCCGTTCGCGCATGGCCCACGGTTGCGCCATGTGCACGAGCGTCGGATAGATCACCGCTTCGCCGTGCGGATGGTAATTGCCGCTGGTGTCACCGCAGATTTTGGCGCACTTGCGGTGCTGGCGGTTGGGAAACAGCGAAAGATCGTGCATCGCCAGCAGGATGCGGCGTTGCGAGGGCTTGAGGCCGTCACGCGCATCCGGCAGGGCGCGCGAAATGATCACGGACATCGAGTAATCAAGAAACGAGTTCTTGATTTCCTCGGCCACATTGACCTTGGCGATTTTTTCGCCCGAGGCAAACAAGGGCGTGTTGGTTACCGGCAAATCACTGGATGGTTTGGAGTCAGCCATAATATTTCCCGCAAACGAAATTTAACGAAATCAAATGTCCAGGTTCCGCACGTTGAGCGCGTTGTCCTCGATGAACTGGCGGCGCGGCTCAACCTCCTCGCCCATCAGCCGGGTGAACATTTCCTCGGCCTCGACGGCGTCGGTGAGGTCCACCCGCAGCAGCTTGCGCTTGGCCGGGTCCATGGTCGTGTCGAACAGTTCCCGCGCGTTCATTTCGCCCAGACCTTTGAAACGCTTGATGGACAGGCCGCGCCGGCCGATTTCCTTGACCGCCGCGAGGATTTCCGGGATGGAGAACAGCGGTTTGACGGTTTCCCGGTCGCCTTCACCTTCGCGGATCTCAAACAGCGGCTGGTCCTGCCCGGCGTAGTGTTCGACGCTGAACCCTTTCTTGTCGAGTTTCCCCAGCAGTTCCACGATGGCCTTGCTCTCGTGCAATTCCACGTGCCGCGCCCGCCGCGTCGAGCCATTCTTCGATTTTTCGACAAACGTGGTTGTGTCGCCTTCCTCTTCGCCGCCAAATAATTTCAGGTCGGCGTTCTTCGCGCCAAACTGGGCCAATTCCTCCTCGGTGTGGAAGTAATGGACCGTTTCATCGTTGCCTTCGCGCACCTTGACCAGGTGCCGCGGCAGGTCGCCGGTCTTTTTCTGGCGGTGCTCGACATATTCTGCAAAGTCGCCGCCGTGGCGTTTCAGGGCGTTGGCGTATTTGTCCAGCGACTCCAGCAGTTCCAGGATTTCCGCCAGTTGCTTTTGCGACAATTCCTTCTTGTCGGAAAGGTTCTTCAGCCGCACTTCCTCCGTGCCCAGTTCGATCAGGATTTTGTTAAGCCGCGCGTCGTCATCCACGTATTCCACGCGTTTTTTGCGCGCGATCTGGTAAAGCGGCGGTTGTGCGATGTAAACGAAACCCTGTTTGACCAGCGCCGGCATCTGCCGGTAGAAAAACGTGAGCAACAGGGTGCGGATGTGCGAGCCGTCCACGTCGGCATCGGTCATGATGATGACCTTGTGGTAGCGCAGTTTTTCGAGATTGAACGCGCCCTCGCCTTCGCCGTCACCGATGCCGGTGCCGACGGCCGTGATCATGGTGCGGATTTCATTGTTTTGCAGCACCTTGTCCAGCCGCGCCTTCTCGACATTAATGAGTTTGCCGCGAATGGGCAGGATCGCCTGAAATTTCCGGTCGCGGCCCTGTTTGGCCGAGCCGCCGGCGGAGTCACCCTCGACAATGAACAACTCGGTGTTCGCCGGGTCGCGGTCGGAACAATCGGCCAGCTTGCCCGGCAGGCCGCCGCCGGTCAGCGCACCTTTGCGGACCGTCTCGCGCGCCTTGCGGGCAGCCTCGCGCGCCCGGGCGGCGAGCAGGCCCTTTTCAATTATTTTCTTGGCGACACCGGGGTTCGCGTCAAAATGCGTCATCAACCCGTCGTAAACGACGGACGAAACGATGCCGTCAATTTCCGTGTTCACCAGCTTCACCTTGGTCTGCGACTCGAAGCGCGGATTCGGCAGCTTCACGCTGAGCACGCACACCAGACCCTCCCGCACGTCGTCGCCGGAAATCGTCGGGTCCTTTTCCTTCAGCAGATTGTTTTGTTTGGCGTATTGATTGATGGCGCGGGTCAGCGCCGAGCGAAAGCCGGTCAAATGCGTGCCGCCGTCCGTGTTGGAAATGGAGTTGGCAAAGCATAGGATCTGGTCGCTGTAACTGTCGGTGTATTGCAATACGCAATCCACAAACACGTCCTCGTCTTTGCCCTCAATCTTGCTCTGCCGTTTGCCCGAGATCGCGATGGGTTTGGGGTGCAACGGTTGCTTGCTGCGGCCCAACTGGCGGACGAATTGTTCGATGCCGTCGCGATAGAAAAACGTCTCGGTCTTCTCGTCGCGCTCGTCCTTGAGCACGATCTCGATGCCCGGATTCAAAAACGCCAGCTCCCGCAGGCGGTTGGCCAGGATGTCGAACTTGAACTCGACGGTGATGGTGAAAATTGTCGGGTCGGGTTTGAACGTGATCAGGGTCCCGGTTTTCTTGGACTTGCCGATGACTTCGAGTTTCTGGGTCGTTTTGCCGCGCTCGAATTCCATCGAATAGACTTTTTCGTCGCGCGAGACCTCGACGCGGAACCAGTCGGAAAGCGCGTTGACGCATTTGGCGCCGACGCCGTGCAAGCCGCCGGAATATTTATAGGCGCCCTGGCCGAACTTTCCGCCGGCGTGCAGATTGGTCAGCACCAGTTCGACGGCGGGCATCTTCCATTTGGGATGCATGTCCACGGGAATACCACGGCCGTCATCCCGAATTGAAACCGAGCCATCGACGTGGATGGTTACCTCGATTTTATTGCAATAACCGGCCAGGTGTTCGTCAATCGAGTTGTCGAGCACCTCAAACACGCTGTGATGCAGGCCGCGTTCATCGGGGTCGCCGATATACATGCCGGGCCGCTTGCGGACCGCCTCCAGGCCTTCCAGTTTGTCAATTTTGGATGCGTCATACTTCTCCACCGCACCGGTTGCCGGCTTGTTTTCCGGCTCTGCCACTTCAGCTTTTTTCGACATAAATAAATTCAGAAAGCTCGTTTTTGAGCACCAAATTTCAGTGCAAAAATTATAAGAAAATCACCGGTTTTGCACAATGACAAATTCTGGAATTTTTCGTCAAAAAACACCATTAGTTGTGGCCCAATTCCGGCTGAACCCGGATATGTTGTACTGTCGAATTTGCCCGGAATTGCGAGGTTTAACCCAAAATCCTGCTTTGCTTTACCGCCGCCAAACCGTACTTTCCCCCATGGTTTTGAGTGAATCTGTGAGTGAACCTTCAAAGAAAAACCAATCGTCCGGGGCGACGGAACTGGCCGCGCCTTCGGATGTGTTTGCCCGTCGTCACATTGGACCCAATGCCGCCGAAGCGGGTGAAATGCTCGCGCCTCTCGGCTTCAAAAATCTGGACGAACTGATGGCCGCCGCGGTGCCGGAAAACATTCGACTGGCCCGGCCACTTCAACTGCCCGCCGCCAAAACCGAATCGGAAGCCCTCGCCGGGCTGAGGGTAATCGCGTCGCAGAACCAGGTGTTCCGTTCCTACATCGGCACGGGCTATTACGATTGCGTCACGCCCGCGGTCATCCAACGCAACGTTCTCGAAAATCCCGGCTGGTACACACAATACACGCCATATCAGGCCGAGATTTCCCAGGGCCGGCTCGAAGCGCTGCTGAATTTTCAGACGATGGTCACCGACCTCACCGGTCTCGATATCGCCAATGCCTCGCTGCTCGATGAGGCGACTGCTGCCGCCGAAGCCATGACGATGTGCCACGCGCTCAAGGATGGGCGGAACGTCTTCCTGGTTTCAGAGAATTGCCATCCGCAAACGATTGAAGTTGTCCGGACCCGTGCCAAGGCGCTTGGCATCGAGGTTGTGGTCGGCGCTCACGAAAATTTCCAGTTCACAGAGAAGGTTTTCGGCGCGCTGGTGCAATATCCCGATACGTTTGGCGCGATTCACGATTACACCGGGTTGGTGGAAAAGGCACACGTGGCAGGTGCGTTGGTGACCGTGGCGACCGATTTGCTGGCGCTTACCCTGATCAGGCCGCCAGGGGAATTTGGCGCCGACGTGGCCGTGGGCAGTGCGCAACGGTTTGGCGTGCCGCTGGGTTACGGCGGTCCCCACGCGGCGTTTTTCGCCACACGCGACGAATTCAAGCGCCACATGCCCGGGCGCATCGTTGGCGTGTCAAAAGACTCGCGTGGCAAGCCGGCCCTGCGCCTCGCGCTCCAGACCCGCGAACAGCATATCCGTCGCGAAAAGGCGACGAGCAACATCTGCACCGCGCAGGCGTTGCTGGCAAACATGGCTTCAATGTATGCCGTTTATCACGGGCCGGAAGGATTGAAGAAGATCGCCAGGCGAATTCACTCACTGACCGAAATCCTCGCCGTCGGGTTGGGAAAGCTTGGCTTTGCCGTTTCGTCCGAATTTCGTTTCGACACACTACGAATTGATCTCGGTGATATCTCCTCCACGGGTATTTTGAAAATCGCCGAGGCGCACCGGATGAATTTCCGAGTGATCGATGAACGCACCCTCGGCGTCTCGCTCGACGAAACCACGGATGAATCCGATGTCGTCGAAATTCTTCAGGTTTTTAATGGCGACAAGACGCTCGCTTTTGACATCGGCGATCTGCCGCAAAAGACTGTGGACAGTGGACTGAGGACTTCCGACTTTTTGAAACACAAAGTTTTCAACTCCTATCACAGCGAGACCGAAATGCTGCGCTATATCAAGCGGCTCGAATCGCGCGACCTGTCGCTGACGGCCTCGATGATCCCGCTCGGGTCCTGCACGATGAAGCTGAATGCGGCAGCGGAAATGTTTCCCATTTCCTGGCCGGAGTTTGCGAAAATTCATCCGTTTGCGCCGTTGAAACAGACGCGCGGCTACCAGACGCTCTTTCAGCAGCTCGAAGACTGGCTCGCGGAAATCACCGGCTTCGCGGGTATTTCGCTGCAGCCGAATGCCGGTGCCCAGGGCGAATACGCCGGCCTGCTCGTCATCCGCGCGCACCACGAATCGCGCGGCGAAGCGCACCGCAACGTCTGCTTGATTCCAACTTCCGCGCACGGCACGAACCCGGCCAGCGCCGTCATGGCCGGACTGAAAGTGGTCGCCGTGGCATGCGACCTGGAAGGTAATATTGACGTGGCCGATCTCCGCGCCAAGGCCGAGGCGAACAAGCAATACCTTGCGTGCCTGATGGTTACGTATCCGTCCACGCACGGCGTATTTGAATCAACCATCAAGGAAATTTGCGAAGTTGTTCATGCCAATGGCGGGCAGGTTTATATGGACGGTGCGAACCTGAACGCACAGGTTGGCCTCTGCCGGCCGGCAGACATCGGCGCCGACGTGTGCCATTTGAATTTGCACAAGACGTTCTGTATTCCGCACGGCGGCGGCGGACCAGGCGTCGGACCGATTGGCGTGGCGGAACATCTGGTTGATTTTTTGCCCGGTCATCCGGTCGTGAATCTTGGAGGCGAAAATCCGATTGGCTCCGTGGCGGCCGCGCCATGGGGCAGCGCGGGCATTCTACCGATTTCCTGGATGTACATCGCCATGATGGGCGCGGACGGCCTGACCGGGGCGACGAAGTTCGCCATCCTCAACGCGAACTACATCGCCAAGCGGCTGGAAAATTATTTCCCGACCCTGTACCGCCGCAATGGTCTCGTGGCGCACGAATGCATCCTCGATTTGCGCCGGTTCAAGGGTGTCACCGTTGAGGACGTGGCCAAGCGGCTGATGGATTACGGCTTTCACGCGCCGACGATTTCGTGGCCCGTGCCCGGCACCATGATGGTCGAGCCGACGGAGAGTGAATCGAAATACGAGCTCGACCGGTTTTGCGATGCGATGATTGCGATTCATGGTGAAATCAGCGCGATCGAATCCGGCTCCATGGACGCGAAGGACAATCTGCTTAAAAACGCGCCGCATACGGCGGACATGGTGGCAGCGGATGCCTGGAATCACCCTTATTCGCGCGAGCAGGCGGCGTTTCCGGTGACGGGCCTGCGCGACTACAAATTCTGGCCCGCCGTCGGCCGCATTGACAACGTCTTTGGCGACCGCAACCCGGTTTGCTCCTGCGTGGGAATGGAGAATTATTCGTAAAGATCAATTCAGTAAGTCATTTAGAATGGATTTGCTCAGAATATTTTTGGCGGGCTTCTTGGAAAAAATTACTGTTCTGTTTATGTTTATCAACGATCCATTTAGCGAAAGCATCGCTATATTGTGGACTTCCAAACTTTGACCTGTGGCAATAACGAGGATCTTTGTCAATGTTGTGCGTCCGGCGGACAGCCAAAATATCATGGGTGTTTACCTTAGCATTTTCAGGTAACATACCGTTTACGACGTTGATCAATTCGACCTGCCGATGCGGGTAGGTTGTATCATGATCAATTAGGCGGTATCCGGGAGCATCTGGATCATCTACCAGCCGAATTGGAGTCGCGTTTTGAGATCGACTCTCATGCACCTCGCCACTGAAAATTGAAACGGCAGAACCTTGAGGAGCGGTGACGACTTTTTTCACGCCATCCATCCACTCACTACGAATTGATTCCAACTGTCGGTCGATCACCATTCTAATGTCCTCCGTCGTTCCGGGCTCGCTTTTGGCACCGTGCCGAAAATAGACCGTTCCACGAGCAAACGCAGTTTTCGATTTGCCTCCTCCTGCGTCATAAGAACCAGCGTTTTGGAATACCAGCGGCACTTTTACTCCTGCTACTTCAATTATTGCAACTGGGTTTCCTTTTTTCGTCGCTTCATGAATCTCGATTTCACTAAAGTCGTAACCGGTGTATTTCCGAATTTTGTCGACCACAACTGCATGGTCTAGGTCGAGCACCGGCTGAACATTTTCTCCCGAAGGCTCGGCATTGTTTTCCAATCCGACCAAAATTACTCCACCGCCAGTATTTGCCATCGCAATAATGTCCTTGAGGATTTCACACCATTCGCCCAATGAATTTGGATCAAATGAACGTTTGAAATCGACGTGTTTTGATTCTCGTTTGGCCTTGAGACCTTTATCTACCATCGCTGACATAACTATTAGGAGCCTTGCTTGCGTTAAAGGCTATCGAGAATTATCACGTTTCCAAGAAAGGTTTTAGCAGTAGCGCGAGCGGAGTTCGACCTGGATGGCGGCGAGTTCCGCGGGCGGGCGTTGTATAAGTGGCTTATTTGACGGGAATCAGCAGTTGGGTGAATGAATGCGACGGGAAGTTGTATTTGATGTCGTGGCCGCTGAATTGGATTTCCCGGGTGGCGATGGCGATGGCTTCGTTGGTCCGGGTGTTCACGGAAGTGACGGACTCGGCGTTGATCTCCTTCACCGTGGCGCTTCCGGTATATTCCCCGCTCCGCAATACGATGTCGGCGGTCATGGCGTTCGTTTCGCTGCGGTTGACCACATTGACAACCAGATTCTTGGCGGAATCGTTGAATACGGCGGTCACATCGAGATAGGGGATGTTCTTGAAAAATTTGTTGCGGTAATTTGGGCCGGCGACATTCACGTCCAGGGCGGTGCCGCGCGCGTTGTTGGAATACAGGTAAAAGGCCTGATAGAGCGAATTCTTGTAATCGCCATCGGGCGAAGTTCCCACGAGGCTGGAAAGCATGGTGATGTTCGCCATCTTGACGATGTCGGCATGGCGGATAAAGGAGTTCAGGTGCTGGGCGACCATGAGCGAGCCGGTCAAGTTGGCGCCTCGGGGTCCAAAACCCGGGGACCATTCGTCAAAGGAGATATAAATCGGGCGTTTGGAGGTGGAATTCGCCATCGCCTTTTCGATCTCGTCCTTGATCACGTCAATTTTTTGATCAATCTCCAACCCCATGGAAATCACGTCAGGGTATTGGGTGTCATCGTTCAGCGCGTTTCGGGTGTAGCGGTGAACGGACAGGTAATCAATGCTGCCGGCCATGTGCTGCAAAACGTAATCGTTCCAT
>JAJPJM010000067.1 GCA_021324235.1 Verrucomicrobiota bacterium | reverse complement strand
CCGGTTCTTTGCCATGACGCGCCTCGACGAGAACCGCGCCCGGGCACAGCTTGCGAAAAAGGCGGGCGTGGACATTACCGCCGTCGGCAACGTGGCCATCTGGGGCAACCATTCCGCCACGCAATATCCCGATTTTTACAACGCCAAAATCAACGGGAAGCCCGCCACCGGAGCCATCACTGACGAGGCCTGGCTCAAAGGTGAGTTCATCACCACCGTGCAGCAACGCGGCGCGGCCATCATCAAGGCGCGCGGTTCGTCCAGCGCCGCCAGCGCCGCGAATGCCGTCGTGGACAGCGTCCGGTCCATCGTCACACCGACGCCGGCCGGTGACTGGCATAGTGTCTGTGTCTGCTCCGACGGCAGTTATGGCATTGAGAAAAATCTGATCTGTTCCTTCCCGGTCCGCAGCAATGGCCAAAAACTTGAAATCATTCAGGGCGTGGCCATCAACGACTTCAGCCGCGCGAAGATTGACGCGACCGTGAACGAATTGAAGGAAGAACGCGCGCTGGTCGCCGATTTGCTGCCGAAGTAGTTTTAGCCACAGATAATCACAGATTAAACACAGATTTTTGACCGGTAGTTTTATCGGTGACCATTTGTGTTCATCTGTGGCTTTTTTCTGGCTTTTCTATTAACCTCGCGCGCGTATGGCTTTTGAATCCTTCCGCGATTTTGTCGGGCAACTCGACCGCGCCGGCGAACTCAAACGCATCGCCCAACCCGTCGCCACCGAACTCGAAATCACTGAAATCGCCGACCGCGAAATGAAATTGCCCGGCGGCGGCAAGGCACTGCTGTTTGAAAAGCCCACCGTCAACGGCGAAGTCTCGCCGTTTCCGCTCGCCATCAATACCATGGGTTCCTGGAAACGCATGGCCATGAGCATGGGCGCCAGTTCCGTGGACCAGGTTGCCGCCGAACTCGGTTCGCTCATGAAAGCCAAGCCGCCGACCAGTTTCCGCGAAGCCATCAAACTGCTCGGCCAGGCCCTCGACCTGCGTCACGCCAAACCGAAGCTGGTGAAGGACGGTCCGTGCAAGGAAGTCGTGCATCGTTTCGATGCAGCAAATGGGAGTTCGCAGATTGCAGATGGGGGAAAACCCAACTCCCAACTTCCAACTCCCATCTCCTCGTCACCGCCAACCCTTTTGAATCTTCCCATCCAAAAATGCTGGCCTTTGGACGGCGGACGTTTCATCACGCTGCCCTGCGTGGTGACGAAAGACCCCGACACCGGTGAACGCAATGTGGGCATGTATCGCATCCAGATTTACGACGATCGCACGACCGGCATGCACTGGCAGCTCCAGAAGGTCGGGGCGCGGCATGGCCGCCGTTATTACGAAACCGGCACGCGCATGCCGGTGAGTATATTCATCGGCGGCGATCCAATGTTTCCCTTTGCCGCCACCGCGCCTTTGCCCGACGGCCTCGATGAATTCCTGCTGGCCGGTTATCTCCGCAAAAAATCCGTCGAACTGGTCAAATGCGAGACCAACGACCTCGAAGTCCCGGCTAACTCGGATTTTGTCATTGAGGGTTACGTGGACCCGAAGGAGCCGTTGCGCGACGAAGGCCCGTTCGGCGATCACACCGGTTATTACACGTTGCCCGAGCCGTATCCGGTCTTTCACGTCACCGCCATCACGCATCGCAAGGACGCGGTGTATCCGGCGACCATTGTTGGCAAACCGCCGATGGAGGATTTTTATATCGGTGGCGCGAGCGTGAAATTGTTCCTGCCCATCTTCAAGATGAACTTTCCGGAAATCGTGGACATCGCGCTGCCGGCGGAAGGCGTGTTCCACAACCTGGTTTTTGTGAGCATCAAAAAGACCTACCCGATGCAGGCGTACAAAATCATGCACGGCCTCTGGGGCATGGGCCAGATGATGTTCACCAAATACATCGTGGTGGTGGACGCCGACGTGGACGTGCATAACACCAGCAACGTCCTGTTCCATCTCTGCGCCAATACCGATCCCCAGCGCGACAGCATCTTCACCAAGGGCCCGGCCGACGTGCTCGACCACGCGACTTCCGAGATAGCCATGGGCTCAAAACTGGGGATTGATGCCACTCGCAAGTTGGCAGGGGAGGGATTCAAACGAACTTGGCCTCCTTTAATCAAAATGACCGAAGACGTTCGCCGTAAAATTGATGCATTTTTCAGCCAAGCAAAGTGACATGAGTTCTGCAACGCGACAGCATCTTCATCCCGCAAGGCGGGACCCGGCCGACGTGCTCGACCACGCCACCAGCGAAATGGCGATGGGCAGCAAACTCGGCATCGATGCGACGAAGAAACTCCCCGGCGAAGGCTTCAAACGCCCCTGGCCGCCGTTGATCCGAATGGATGAGAACACTCGGAAGAAAATTGACGCCCTGTTTGGAGGAAAACCTTGAAAACAGAATTCCTTGTCGCGCCGGAGCGTATGCGAAGGCGGATGATCAAAATGGATGCGGCAGTGAAGGCGAAGGTGGAAAAATTATTTAGATCGGAGTAATCCGACCGTTAGCGTCGTGAAGCAGCAGAAAAGTAAAAAATCCAGTGAAAGTAAAAGCTCTGATCGCTTTGGTCCCAGATTCCTAGCCACATTGCCAAAAAAGGTGGCGGCAGCCATAAAAGATGTGCCTCTGTCTGAAGCAAGAAAGAAGCTTCCAGGCGACCTTGCACGTCATTTTGAGAAGATGCGTCAGAAAAGAGGAGCGGATTTAGAATCTGATATTTTACATGTATTCTCCCATTTGAAGAATCGTTCCGCTGACGATTTTCAAGACGGTTCAGTTGCTCAATCGTGTGCGCGCGATGGAGATATAGCAGGAGCAATTCTTTATGATAATCCAACATTCAAAGCAACCGCGCCCATTGCTTTTAGGCGCCCGAATGCAAGTGAATCAGAATTGATTGGATCGGGGGTGTTAATTTGGATTAGTGGTCGCGTTTTTCTGCTCACGGCAGCGCATATCGCTGATTTCGCAAATGAAGGCACGCTTCTAATTCCGGGGAAAGACGGATTCATGTCACCAAGCGGGCTTTATTCGACAGGTCCAATGCCATCCTCCGGCAATCGTGACGATGATAAATTGGATGTTGCGTATGTTTGCTTAGAAAACAATTGCGCTAAAAATTTGCACCCAAGTTGTCTAGTCCTTGACAACCAAGATTTATCAATGGAGGCAGAACCCAAAAGGCGCAATGCTTACACTTTCGCAGGTTATCCGTGGCGGAAAAGCCGCGTGAAAAAGGATAAAATCGAAACGGAATTCATCACAGTAGAGGGCATGGAAGTCCAAAAGGAAATATACGAAACACTGGGGCTAACTCGGTCACAACATATCGTCGTTAGATTTAATCGCCAGCAGACGTTCAGCCAATTACATAAACGAGTTGTAGTGGCTCCTTTGCCAAGCGGAATGAGCGGCGGAGGTGTTTATGTGTGGAGTGAGGAAGCGTTGAAAACTTGGCCAGTTCGCTTGCCTCTCGTCGGAATTGCCAATGAATTTATTCCTGACAAATCTTTGCTAGTAGCTACGCGACTTCAATTTTACTTTAGTTGTATTTTTCATTCTCATCCTGAACTCTTCACAGTTGTTAGAGAAGGATAAGCTAATTAGCGCGCCGGGCGGCGGCAGAATTTCCAGCCCGAATATTTTAGCAATCTCCATCCCGCGCGGAATATCCTGCTATTACTACGGACTGGTCAGATGCCAACTGGCAAGCCAGCCATCCGAGCTGTGTCCAAAAGAATTTTCACACAATTGTCCTGAACGCTTCCGCCCGTTCGTCGTCTTATTGAAAGGTTAAAAAAACAATTCAACAGGAAAGGTGGAACATGAGCGCAGCAAAGAAAAAGACGGCATCGAGCATCATCTGGTTTGAAATCCCGGCGGACAATCCCGGCCGCGCCAAGGCGTTTTACAGCAAGTTGTTCGGGTGGAAGATCAATCCATTTCCCACCATGCCGGATTATCAGCACATTGACACCGGCGGCCCGGACGCCTCGCCCGACGGCGGATTGATGCCGCGCCGGCATCCGGGGCAATCCATCACCAACTACGTTAATGTGGCGTCGGTGGCCAAATCCGCGGTGACCGTGGAAAAGCTGGGCGGCAAGGTCTGCGTACCCAAATCGGCGGTGCCGCAGATGGGCTATTTCGCCGTCTGCCAGGACACGGAAGGCAACACCTTCGCCCTGTGGGAAATAAATCAAAAGGCAAAATAACTGTCCTGATTGCAATTTCTCATTCGTCGTATTATTGAATGACCGAAAATCATCAACGAACAACCAAAATTATGAGTACCGAGACAAAGAATGGATACATGCTGATATTCCGGGGCACCGATTGGCACAAAGGCCTTTCGCCGGAGGAAATGCAACAGGTTTCAGGCCGCTGGATGGCCTGGTTCAAACGGCTGACCGAGCAGGGCAAGGCCGTGGCCGGAAACCCGCTGGAACGCGAGGGCAAAGTCGTTTCCGGCAAAAACGGGCGCGTGGTGGCCGACGGACCGTTTGCCGAATCCAAGGAAGCCATCGGCGGTTATTTCCTGCTGAAAGTGGACAGCCTCGACGAAGCCGTGGCCATCGCCCAGGAATGTCCGGGGCTGCCGTACGGCGCCAAGGTCGAAGTCCGGCCCGTCATGGCGCAATGCCCGCTCTCGGGCGAAGCCGTGCCCGAGGCGCAACTCATGGAAGCGACGGCGTAACGGCTGGAAACATGGCGAAAAGGATCGGCAGGGCGGCGTTGCCGCGCCGCCCCGCCTGCGAAACCAGAGAACTAAAATTATGAGTACAACCAAAACCAATCCTGTGACGGAACCGTATCTGTTCTTCAACGGGCGCTGTGAAGAGGCGATTGAATTCTACCGCAAGGCACTCGGCGCCGAAGTGGAGATGCTGATGCGTTTCAAGGACAACCCCGAGCCGCCCCAGCCCGGCACAGCCCCGCCCGGGGTCGAGAACAAGGTGATGCACGCCAGCCTGCGCATCGGCGAAAACTCGGTGATGGCATCCGACGGGCGTTGCACCGGCAAGCTGAATTTCGACGGCTTTGCCCTGTCGCTTCGGGTGAAGTCGGAGGCGGAAGCCGACCGGTTGTTTGCCGCCCTGGCCGATGGCGGCAAGGCGCAGATGCCGCTGGCGAAGACGTTTTTTTCACCCCGCTTCGGCATGGTCACCGACCGCTTTGGCGTGCTGTGGATGATCCTGGTATCGCAAGCGCCCGGCTGACGGGAATGAAATGAACCGGCCACACGGCGCAGAAAAAACTCCAGAACGAACATGACAACGACAACACTACCCAACCCGGCAACGGAACGTCCCTTCGTCATTGCGCGGGCATTTGACGCGCCGCGCGAACGGGTGTGGAAGGCGTGGACGGAACGCGAGCGCCTCAGGCAATGGTTTGGACCGAAAGGTTCCACGATGCCGGAGGCCAAAATGGATTTCCGGCCGGGTGGAACCTGCCATTCCTGTCTGCGCCTTCCGGATGGCCGTGAAATGTGGGGCAAGTTTATCTACCGCGAAATCGCGGCACCGGAGCGGCTGGTTTACGTCCAGCATTTTTCCGACCGGGACGGCGGCATCACCCGGCATCCGATGAGTCCCACCTGGCCGCTGCAAATGCTGACGAGCGTCACCTTTGCGGACCAAAACGGAAAAACCTTGTTGACCGTACGGTGGGTTCCTTTAAATCCGACGGACGAGGAGCGCCGGACGTTTGATTCATCGCACGACGGCATGAAGCAGGGTTGGGGCGGCACGTTCGAGCAACTTGCCGATTATCTGGCGAAAGCGTGAACCGGATCGACCCAGACCAAATCGTGCAAAAAATCACCCCATTCCTGTGGTTCGACGGCCAGGCCGAGGCGGCGGCGAAGTTTTACACCTCCATCTTTAAGCAATCCAGAATCCTGAATATTGCGCGCTACGGCAAGGCGCCGGAAAAACCCTCCGGCAAACCCAAAGGTTCGGTCATGACCGTGGCGTTTGAACTGGCGGGACAAAAATTCATCGCCCTGAACGGCGGGCCGCATTTCAAATTCACTGAGGCCATCTCGTTCGTGGTGAGCTGCCGGACGCAGCGGGAGGTGGATTACTTCTGGAAAAAACTTTCCGCCGGCGGCAAGGCGGTGCAATGCGGCTGGCTGAAGGACCGGTACGGAGTTTCCTGGCAGATCGTGCCCACGGTTCTGGGCGAATTGCTGGGCGAAGAGGACGCTGCAAAAAGGGAACGCGTCATGCAAGCCCTGCTCAAAATGGTCAAACTGGACATCCAGAAACTAAAACAGGCATCCCGAGCCAAAACATGAAATGGAACCACCCGATAACACCTCAAAACCATGAATGAATCCCAATCAAAATCCCCGGCCCGGTTTTTACCGGCCATCGCCCGCGTCCTCATGGGCCTGATGTTTTTTGTGTTCGGCCTCAACGGATTTCTCCATTTTATCCCGCAGCCCAAAGACCCCATGCCGGACGGTGTCATGGCGCTCATGGGTGGATTTATGAAGAGTGGCTACATGATGCCGCTGATTTTTGGGACCCAGACGCTTGTCGGCGCTCTGCTTTTGCTGAACCGTTTTGTGCCGCTGGCGCTGGCGTTGATTGCGCCGGTCATCGTGAACATCATCGCCTTCCATGTTTTCCTCATGCCCTCGACCATCGCCCCGGGCATCGTGGTCCTGGTCCTGGAATTCTATCTTGCGTGGTCATATCGGAGCGTATTTCGGCCCATGCTGGCCATGAGGGCCAAACCGGGCGGCGGTGGCTGAGTTATTCCGCACATTTTTCCACCACCGAACCGCGAACAAAAAAACTGGAAATGTTCCGGAATGATGGAAGATTCCCGGAAAATAAACTCAAGGATCATCATGAACTATAAACTCCTTGGCAAATCCGGCCTGCGCGTTTCCGAACTGTGTCTGGGCACGATGACGTTCGGCGAGGAATGGGGTTGGGGCACAAACCGGGATGAAAGCCGCAAAATGTTCGATGCCTTTGCGGCGGCGGGCGGGAATTTCATTGATACCGCCGACGGTTACACCAACGGCACAAGTGAAAAGATGGTGGGCGAATTTGCCAGGGCCGACCGCGAACGGTTCGTCATCGCCAGCAAATACTCCTTCAACAGCCGGCCGGGCGACCCCAATGCCGGCGGCAACCATCGCAAGCACATGGTGGAGGCATTAAACGGCAGCCTGAAACGGCTCGGCCTGGATTATCTCGATCTTTATTGGGTCCATGCGTGGGATGAGCTCACGCCGGTGGAAGAAGTCATGCGCGGGCTGGATGACCTGGTGCGCGCCGGCAAAATTCTTTACGTGGGGATTTCCGACGCGCCGGCGTGGTGGATCGCCCGCGCCAACACCCTTGCAGAATTGCGAGGCTGGACTCCGTTCGTTGGATTGCAAATCGAATACAACCTGATCGAGCGGACGCCGGAGCGCGAGCTGTTGCCGATGGCGCAAGCGCTTGGTCTCGGCGTCACGGCCTGGTCACCCCTCGCGAGCGGGCTGTTGACGGGCAAATACGCCAAAGGTTCAACCGGGGAGGGACGGCTGGAGAAGATGCCGTCGTTCGAAAAACTTTCGGAACGCAACCTGGCCATCACCGGCACCGTGGTTGAAGTCGCAAAGGAAAGTGGCAAATCGCCCGCGCAGGTCGCACTCAACTGGCTGCGGTCCCGGCCCGGCGTGATTCCCATTCTTGGAGCACGGAAATTTTCCCAATTCGAGGATAATCTGCGGTGTCTAGAATGGACACTCGAGCCGCGACAGGCGACGCGACTGGATGAGGCCAGCCGTATTGAGCACGGTTTCCCGATGGATTTCCTGCATCGCAAGGAAGTCCATGACTTTCTCCATGGCGGGATGTTTGAGCGGATTCAGGCGTGATCAAACCATTTTGCGAAGAACCAGAACCATGAACCAACCAAACCAGGAAAAAGGAGAGAGATTATGCTCATGACCATACTCATCAGTCTGGCGGTCATCATCGGGTTGTTACTCACCATCGTTGCCATGCGGCCATCTGATTTTCGCGTCACGCGGTCGATTGTCATCGCCGCGCCGGTGGAAGTGGCGTTTGCACAGGTGAACCATCTCCGTCAATGGGAAGCGTGGAATCCCTGGGGAAAATTGGACCCCCACATGCGGCTGACCTACGCCGGTCCGCCGGCCGGGGCCGGGGCCAGTTATGCGTGGGCGGGCAATGGCAAGGTCGGTGAGGGGCGCAATACCATTATTGAAAGCAAACCCGCTGAGCTGGTGCGGTTCCGGCTGGAGTTTTTCAAGCCGATGAAAGCGGTCAACGCGGCCGAGTTTACGTTCACCAACGAAGGCGCGGAAACCACCGTCACGTGGACGATGACCGGCAAAAACAATTTTGTCGGCAAATTGTTCGGGTTGATCATAGGCTGTGACAAGATGGTCGGCGGCCAGTTTGAAAAGGGACTGGCCGATATGAAATCAGTGGCGGAGGCAGAGGCGGGAAAAACCGCCGTTCACGCATAAACCGAAGGGAGAAAACCTATGAGCAAGATACGAGTCCTGGTCGGTACGAAGAAGGGCGCATTCATCCTGACTGCGGATGGCAAACGCAGGAATTGGAAGGTCAGCGGCCCGCATTTTGCGGGCTGGGAAATTTATCACGTCAAAGGCTCGATGGCCGAGCCGGACCGCATCTACGCGTCGCAAACGAGCGGCTGGTTTGGCCAGATTATCCAGCGTTCCGATGACGGCGGCAAGACCTGGAACACGCCCGGCAGCAGTCCGGAGGAATTGAAAGGTCCGGAAGGCATGCCCAAAGGGGAAAGCAATAAATTTTCGTACGCCGGCAAAGTTGGCACCCACAAATGGTATGACGGCACGCAGCATCCCTGGGAATTCAAGCGCGTCTGGCATATCGAACCGTCGTTGACCGACCCGGACACGGCCTATGCCGGTGTGGAAGACGCGGCCATCTTCAAAACGACGGACGGCGGCAAAACGTGGAAGGAACTGGCCGGATTGCGCGAGGCCAAGGGTCATCTCTGGCAGCCGGGCGCGGGCGGCATGGCGGTCCATACCATCCTGCTTGACCCGAAGAACCCGAAACGGATTTACATCGCCATTTCGGCGGGAGGTTGTTTTCGCACAGACGATGGTGGCAAAACCTGGAAACCGATCACGCGCGGCCTGAAGTCTCCCTATGAACTGCCCGACCCGGACGCGGAGGTCGGACACTGTGTGCATCGCATTACCCTGCACCCGTCGCGCCCGGACGTGCTCTTCATGCAGAAGCACTGGGACGTGCTGCGGACCGACAATGCCGGCGAACAATGGCAGGAGGTCAGCGGCAACCTGCCGTCCGATTTCGGTTTCCCGATTGACGTCCATGCCCACGAACCGGAAACCATTTTCGTCGTCCCCATCAAAAGCGACTCCGAACACTATCCGCCGGACGGGAAGCTGCGCGTGTATCGCAGCCGGACGGGTGGCAACGAATGGGAGCCGCTCACGAAAGGCCTGCCGCAAAAGGACTGTTACGTCAACGTGCTGCGCGACGCGATGGCCGTGGATTCGCTGGAACCGTGCGGCGTGTATTTCGGCACGACCGGCGGGCAGGTTTACGGTTCGGCCAACGGCGGCAATTCGTGGAATCCCATCGTGCGTGACCTGCCGGCGGTACTGTCGGTTGAAGTCCAGGTGCTGCCATGATCCGGGTGGTGTTGCCCTATCACCTGCGCAACCTGGCGCGTGTGGACGGCGAGGTGCAGCTGGAGGTGGAAAGTCCGGTGACGTTGCGCGCCGTGCTCGATGCGCTCGAAGTGCGTTATCCCGCATTGCGGGGCACGATTCGTGATCACGACACGCTGAAGCGGCGGCCGTTCGTGAGGTTTTTTGCCTGCAAAGAGGATTTGTCGCTCGAACCGCCGGAGACGAATTTACCCGATGCTGTTGTCAAAGGTGAGGAGCCGTTCCTGATTGTGGGCGCCATGGCGGGAGGTTGAATGGAAACCGAACGCCCGGCTGCCACCGAAAATCCCCCCGAAGTTTCCCGGGTGTTGGAGCATCTCTTCCGGCACGAAGCGGGAAAAATGGTCGCCACGCTGACGGGAATTTTCGGCATCGAACATCTCACCCTGGCCGAAGACGTGGTTCAGGAAGCGTTGTCCCGCGCGTTGCAGACGTGGCCGTTTTACGGAGTGCCGAAAAATCCCGCCGCCTGGATCATGCGGGCGTCCCGGAATCTCGCGGTCGATGTCGTCCGCCGCCAGAAGGTTTTTCGCGACAAGGAGGCGGAACTCATCCGCCTGATGGACCGGGAAGGGCCCACGCCGGACGCGGCGATTTTTCCTGAACCGGAAATCACCGACGACACGCTGCGGATGATGTTCGTCTGCTGCCATCCGAGCATCCCGGGGGAGGCGCAGGTCGCGCTCGCGTTGAAGGCGCTTTGCGGTTTCAACGTGAAGGAAATCGCCCGGGCATTTCTGACCACCGACGCGGCCATCGCCAAGCGGCTGACGCGGGCAAAACAGAAAATCCGGGAGGCACGGATTCCCTTCGAGATCCCCGCCGGCGAGGAACTCGGACAACGGCTGGACGGCGTGTTGCCGTCGCTTTACCTGCTGTTCAATGAAGGTTACAAGGCGTCGATCGGTGAAAAACTCGTCCGCGAGGAACTCTGTCATGAGGCGATCCGCCTGACGGGCCTGCTGGCGGAGCATCCGGCCGGCAACCAGCCCCGGACCCATGCCTTGCTGGCGCTGATGCTGCTGAATTGCGCCCGCATTCCGGCGCGCATGGATGGAGAGGGCAACCTGCTGCTGCTCCAGGAGCAGGATCGTTCGAGTTGGAATCAGACGATGATCGCGCGGGGCCTGTTTCACCTGACGCAGTCGGCGGCGGGCGACGAGCTTACCCCGTACCACCTGCAGGCGGGTATTGCCGCCTGCCATTGCGCGGCGAAGGACTATGCGTCCACGGACTGGCCCCAGATTCTGTCGCTCTATGATCATCTGGTTGAATTTGATGATTCACCGGTGGTGGCACTGAACCGCGCCGTGGCGCTGGCCGAGGTCCGTGGGCCGCAGACGGGAATTGAAGCTGTCAACACGATTCAAAATTTACAGTCCCTGGAGTCCTATTATCTGCTCCATGCCGTGCTCGGCGAATTCGAATCGCGATTGAGCCATGCGCGGGCCGCTGCCGGCCACTTCCGCAGGTCGCTGCAACTGGCGGAAATCAAATCCGAACAGGCGTTTCTGGCGAAACGGCTCCAGGCTTGCGAAGCACAGGTTTCCCGCCCATAAAATATTCCGCCGGCCGGGCGCGCCGGCGCATCCTGAAGCATCTGGCGGGGATAAAGCGGTCGCGAGAATACCGAAGTGGCCTCACCGGCTGGCCGGAGTGTCCGTGGTGGCCGTCACGAAATCCCGTGAAAATTCCATCAATTCGTTTTCGTTTACATCGGAGACCGCCCAGAACGTCATTCCGGCATTCGACCAGTGAACCAGATTATAACCCTGCCTGGAGCCAAACGCGGCGGGTTTTGAGTCTGATGCCGGGACCGGCCAGATGAACAGATTGATGACGTGTTTGTGGCGCTGAAAAACCACCGCGGCGACGGCGCGATTGCCGACGTAATCGAGCCGGCCACCCGTGAGCGGAAATCCCTGCGCGACCAGGTCCGTGACCGGCGGTGAAAAATCGAGTTTGCCGTCGAACCACGGCTTGACCGTGTGCTGGTCGGTTGACACGACATCCAATTCGTGGCTTGCCATCAACGAACGGATGTGGCTCGACACAATTTCCTGTGTGAGCTGTTGCCGGGCCGTGGGCCGGGTCAGCGTGACGGTTAACAAGAGCGCGAGGCACATCGCGACAGCACCCGCCGTTGCCGCCGTCAGCCAGTTCCAGGTCCAAAAGGACTGGGAGGGTTGTATTTCGACACCTGAATGCAATTCCGCCTTCAGCGCCTGCCGTAATTCCTCCGGCGCAGAAAAAAAGAGCGAGTCGTGCTGCATCGCCTTTTTCAGGCTTTGCAGGTTGCGCCACTCCTGGGCGCAGGCGGAACAATCATGGATGTGCTGTTCCACCTCCCATACCCGGGCGGCGTCCAATTCGCCGTCGGCGTAAGGCTGGATGAGGGGTCGGATTTGCTGGCAATTCATGGTTGGCCTCCGGATTTGATTTCACCGGCGAGACGTTGCTGGAGTTGCTTGCGTGCGCGCGCCAGGCGCGACATGACCGTGCCAATGGGCACCCCGGCCAGGTCGGCAATTTCCTTGTAACGGAGTCCTTCCATCTCGCGCAAAATGACGATTTCCCGGAATTCAACCGGCAATGCTTCGATGGCGTGCCGGACCGCTTCGGTGTCAGCCAGGCCGGATGCCAGCGCCCCGGCATTCACAGAAACATCCTCGATGGCCAGGGCTTCGTCATTGATTTCCACGGTGGTTCCGGGCGGCCGGTTCTTTCGCAACCACGTGTAAAATGTGTTCCGGACGATGGCGAGCAGCCACGCGCGGGCGTTGTCGCCGCGGAAACTGCCAAAGAACTTGACCGCCCGCAGACACGCTTCCTGCGTCACGTCCTGCGCGTCGTGGTCATTGCCGGCAAGCCAGCGGGCGAGGTTGTAGGCGGCGTCCAGATTCGGCAACACCGTGTGTTCAAAGGATTTCAATCGTTCGCGCTCGT
>JAJPJM010000051.1 GCA_021324235.1 Verrucomicrobiota bacterium | reverse complement strand
TTGCTCCCATGGATGGTGCCTTTTTGCGTGGCCTGCTGAAGGAATTGCACATTGAACTCGAGCGGCCGATCACCCACGGCGGGGATTTTGTAAGTGTCCGGCGAATGCGTGAGCAGAACACCCTTGTCATTCCAAATCAGTTCCTCACAGGTCAGCCAGCCGGCGCCCTGGACAAAACCACCTTCGATTTGGCCGAGGTTGATGCCGGGATTAATAGAGTCGCCCGCGTCGTGCAATATGTCCGTGCGCAAAATTTTTAACATGCCCGTGAAACCATCCACTTCCACTTCAGTGACCGCCGCGCCGACGGCGAAATAATAGAATGGCCGTCCCTGGCCCTTGGCCCGGTCATAGTGAATTTCCGGCGTGCGATAGTAACCCGTGGAGGAAAGGCCGATGCGCTGGGCATACGCCGCCTGGACAATTTTGTCGAATGGCAGGGAGATCTCGTCCCGGCGTATTTTATCCACCCGCGCCGCATCGTTTCCTGCCAGTCGAATGTTCTCTGCAAACGTGGAGCCCTCAAAAGCATATCCGTTCGCAAACGCAATCTGCTCCGCGGAAAGTTCCCGGCCGAGTTTTTCCGAAAGCATCCGGGCAACTACAGGCGCCAAACGCCCGCGCAGAATTTCACACGCGTTCTTCACCGCCATGCCGTTCAGGTCGGTGCCGCAGGACGCCGCCGTGGCGGAGGTGTTGGGCACCTTGTCTGTGCTGGTGGGCATCACGCGGATGTTGTCCAGTGGGACACCCAGTTCCTTCGCTGCCACCATGGCGATGTTGGTATGAACGCCCTGTCCCATCTCGGTCGCCCCGTGATTCACCTGCACCGTGCCATCCTGAAAAATCAGCACCAGCGCGCCCGCCTGGTTCAGGTGCGTGAGCGTGAACGAGATTCCAAACTTCACCGGGGTCATCGCCAGCCCGCGTTTGCAATGCGCATGCGCGGCATTCCAGTTGGTAATTTCCGCGCGCCGCGTCTCAAAAGCGGAACTCGTCTTCAACTCATGCCACACCGTCTGGAGACGGTTGTCCTCAATTTCCTGCCCGTAATGCGTGGTATTGGTTTCGCCGCTGCCGCGGTACAGGTTCCGTTCGCGAATTTCCTCCGGCGATTTGCCCAACCGTCGCGCGATGCGGTCAATAATTTCCTCGATGACCAGCATGCCTTGCGGCCCGCCGAAACCACGGAAAGCGGTGTTCGAGGCGAGATTCGTCTTCGCCACATGACCGGAGAATTCCACTGCCGGGATGTAGTAGGAATTATCCAGATGAAACACCGCGCGGTCAGTTACCGGCATGGACAGGTCGAGTGACCAGCCACCATTCGAGATCAGTTCAATCTTCGCCGCCAGCAAATCGCCCATATCATTGTAGCCGACTTTGAACTTCGCAAAAAACGGATGACGCTTGCCGGTGATCATCATGTCCAGATCACGATTGACTCGCACCCGCACCGCTCGCTGGGTCCTGGCCGCGGCCAGGGCTGCGAGCGCTGCAAATGTTGCCGCCTGCGTCTCCTTGCCGCCGAATCCGCCGCCCATGCGCTGGCCTTGCACCACCACATGGTTCACCGGCACCGCGAGCAGGTGCGCGACGATGTGTTGCACCTCCGACGGATGTTGGGTGGAAGACATGACGAAAACCGAACCATCCTCGCCGGGTTCAGCCCATGCCGCCTGCATTTCCAGATAAAAATGTTCCTGGCCGGCCATTTCAAAATCACCCTCCAAAACATGCAGCGAAAGACTCAATGCGGCCCGCACATCCCCGCGCCTGATAAAATTGGGCTCCGTGTGAAAACTGTTTTGCGCAATGGCATCTCCAATTTTCAGGATCGGCGGCAGTGGCTCGTATTCCACCACTACTTTGGCAGCGGCGTTGCGGCAGGCTTCCTGCGAATCGCCGACCACGAGCGCAATGATTTGGCCGTGGTAGAATACTTCCTTGTCGGCTAGCAAAATTTCATCGTGACGCACTGCGCCGACGTCGTTGATCCCGGGGATGTCTTCGGCCATTAACACTGCCTTAACGCCGGGCATGGAGCGTGCCGCAGAGGCATCCCGTCGCAAAATTTTTGCCCGCGCATGGGGAGCGCAGACCGGCCAGACCTCGAGCATATTTCGACGTGCCGCCAGGTCGTCCGTGTAAATCGCCTCGCCGGTCACGTGCTTATGGGCGCTTTCATGCGGAACAGCTGCAGAAAATGCGGAGGACGGAGGGCGGAGGGCGGAATCGCCGGAAGCCTGTGTTGCAACGCCCGCTGCGGAATCGAAATAAAATTTCTCCAACAAACCGGTGATCAGCCCGGTACGATACTCGGCCGAACCGCGGACATCGGAGATGGGCGCAAATTCCGAACGCAGAATCGGCAGCACTGCCCGAAGCGTGGCTTCATCCCAGATTTTTCCCATCAGCGCCGCTTCGGTTTTTCCAGCGCGCACCGGCATTGCTGCCACTCCGGCATATCCCAGCCGCGCATGACGTATTACATTTTCCGAATCCAAATCCAGCACGAATGCGCCGGCAACTGTGCTGATATCCATCTCACGCCGTTTGGAAACTTTGAACCACGCGGATTTACGAGCCAGTCCTGGCTGCGTTGCGCCGCGTGGGATGATGATCGTTTTTAGAATCTCTCCCGATTGCAGCGCTGTCTTCCGATAGGCCGTAAAAAAGTCCTCAATCGCCAGCGTGCGCTCGCCGCCGGAAGAAGCCAGCACAACCCGGGC
>JAJPJM010000014.1 GCA_021324235.1 Verrucomicrobiota bacterium | reverse complement strand
GCGTGCTTTACAACAAATACTACGGCGAAACCGAGCGCAATTTGCGCAAGGCCTTTGAAACCGCCGAAGTCATGGCGCCGTGCGTCCTGTGGATGGACGAAATCGAAAAGGGCGTGGCCGTGCAGGAGGACGATGACGGCTTGTCACGCCGCATTCTGGGGACTTTTCTGACCTGGATGTCGGAACGCAAAAAACCGGTTTTTGTCGTGGCCACCGCCAACGACATCATGCGCCTGCCGCCGGAACTGGTGCGCAAGGGACGTTTCGATGAGATTTTTTTCGTGGATCTGCCGTCCCCGCAGAACCGCCGGGACATTTTACAGATTCACCTCCGCAAACGCTCGCTGGAGCCGGCGCAATTTGACCTGGACGCGCTGGTGGAAGCCACGAACGGTTTTTCCGGTTCGGAGATTGAACAGGCCATTGTATCGGCGATGTACACCGCGCACGCGCAAAAGCACAGTCTGACCCAGCTGGATTTGATCGCCGAAATTCAACAAACCCGGCCCTTGTCGGTTGTAATGAGGGAAAAAATCCAGGAAACCCGCGATTGGGCATCGGGCCGCACCGTGCCGTGCGATTGAGTCACCGCGCGAAAATCTGGCGGATGACGTCCTCAATCGGCACTTCCTGAATATCAATGTCGGTCACCGGCAGGTCGTCGAACAGTGATTTGCAGACGGCAATGACGCGGTCGCGCTTGACCTTGAGCGTGATGGCGCTCGGCGTCTTTTCCACGACTTCGCCATAACGCGCCAGACTCTCCGCCGACTGCGTCTCGGTATTGGCACATTGGATGGTAATGAATTTGAAATCGGCGAAACGGTCCACAATCTCGTCGAGTTTGCCGTCGAAGAAGATTTTGCCGTGGTCAATGATGATGACGCGCTGGCAGAGCGCCTGGATGTCGGCCATGTAATGGCTCGTAAGCAGAATCGTGGTTTTTTGCTCGGCATTGTGGCGGCGGATGAATTCGCGCACGGTTTTTTGTGAAACCACGTCCAGGCCGATGGTGGGTTCGTCGAGAAAGAGCACCTTCGGCTGGTGCAACAGCGACGCGATGAGCTCCATTTTCATGCGTTCGCCGAGGGAAAGTTCGCGCACGCTGACATTGAGCTTTTCTTTGACGGCCAGCAGTTCGCTCATTTCGGCGACCGTGCGCTCGAAACGGTCGGTGGGAATCCCATAGATTTTCGCGTTGAGTTCGAGTGATTCGCGCGCCGGCAAATCCCACCAAAGCTGGTTTTTCTGGCCGAGGACGAGCGCAAACTGGCGGCGGTAGCCGTCGGCACGTTCCCACGGCGTGTAACCGAGGACCTTGGCCGAACCGCCCGTCGGATAAAGCAGGCCGGCCAGCATCTTGAGCGTGGTGGTTTTGCCGGCGCCATTTGGGCCGAGGAACCCGACCAGTTCGCCGGGTTCAATCCGGAAATGCACGTCGTTGACGGCCACGGTCTGCTCGTATTGACGGTGGAAAAGCCCTTTGATCGCGCCTCCAAAACCCGGCTGCTTTTTGTAGGTGCGAAACGCCTTGGTCAAGCCGTTGACTTCAATGACGGGCATGACGGAAGTTTTGAATGACGGGGAACCGGTGTCGAGCGCGGAATCAGCGCATCAACTGCTTTTCCAGGTAATGGACGACCTGGCGGACGTTGGCGTCCACTTCCATGCGGTCTTTCACCAGGCGGCAGGCGTGGAGGACGGTGCCGTGGTCGCGGCCACCGAAGGCCTCGCCGATGGTATTGAGCGAGCTTTCCGTCATCTGGCGGGACAGATACATGGCCACCTGACGCGGGAAGGCGATGTTTTCCGGCCGGCGTTTGCTGGTCATGTCGGCCAGGCGGATGTCAAAGTGCTCGGCCACGCGTTTCTGGATGACTTCGATGCTGATGGACAGCCGGCCTTCCTCATGGAGGATTTCGCGCAGCAGCCCTTCCACCACTTCAATCGACAGCTTTTTGCCGGTGAGCGAGGCGTAGGAAGCAACACGGATGAGCGCGCCTTCCAGCCGGCGGACATTGGTGCGAATGCGGCTGGCGAGGAAATTCAGGATGTCCTCGGGCAGCGTGACGCCCATGAGCTGCGCCTTTTTATTGAGAATGGCCAGGCGCATTTCGATGTCCGGCGGCTGCAAATCGGTGACCAAACCCCATTCAAAACGGGAGACGAGGCGGTGTTCAAGATTCTGAATTTCGCTGGCCGGGCGGTCGCAGGTGAGCACGATCTGCTTGTGCGCCTCGTGCAACGCGTTAAACGTGTGGAAAAATTCCTCCTGAATCCGCTCCTTGCCCGCCAGAAACTGGATGTCGTCGATCAACAGCACGTCGGTCTGGCGATATTTCTTGCGGAACCGGGCGAGCTGGTTGTTTTGGATGCCATCAATATACTCGTTCGTAAATTTCTCGGACGAGAGGTAGGCCACCCGCGCGCTCTTCTTGTTGCTGGCGACGTGCTGGCCGATGGCGTGCAGCAAATGGGTCTTGCCGAGGCCGACCCCGCCGTAGAGGAAAAGCGGATTATAGGATTTGCCGGGGGCCTGGGCCACCGCCAGCGCGGCGGCGTAAGCGAAATTATTGTTATTGCCGACAACAAAGGTCTCGAACGTGTTTTTGGGATTAAAGCTGATTTCCCCGTTGTGAATGGTTCGTTCGTGGGTGGACTCGGCGGCTCTGGCGGTTCTGCCCAAGGCGGGAGCAGACGGGAGCGCCTGGGCGCTGCTGCCGGCGGTGATCTTAAATTTTACCTGCAATTGGCGCCCGGCGGCAACGGTCAAGGCATCCTGCAACAGACTGAGATAATTGTCCTTAAGCCATACCTCGCAGAATTCGTTGGCTACCTCCAGCGTGACGTGGTTGGGATCGACGGCGTTGGCCCGCAACGGGGCAAACCACATGTTGTAAGTTTCCGCATTCAACCTGGAACGAATATGTTCCCGGGCTGAATTCCAAATTTTTTCGGCCGAAATCTGCATTTGCGTTTTTGTCAAAAAGCCCGTTTTTTAAGCGTTTTATTCACCTAGCCCTAAAATTGGCGTTTGACCTCGCCCGCCATGCTTACTCACCCAGCTTCAAATTCACCATTTTGCTAAGGCGTTCACTGACACGCCCTTATTAATCGAAACCCCTGCTCAAGTTAAGACGCAATATATTGATTCACAACACGTTATAAATTATAAAATCCAAATCCTGATTTCACAGCTTCTGCAATCTTTGAAACGCCACGACCAACTTGTGCTTACGCGAACTTTCTACGCGAATAGGCCGGGCGTTTCTAGGACAACATATTAACTTTTGTTCACGAGTTATTCACATTCAGCGCCCACCCTGCTAAATCGGGATGGTTCCGCTGTTTTGCCGGTCGCTTTGGTAAATCAAAAAATCGATTCCGACACAAGAAAAAGTATTTCCAGTCCACATGGCTTCCGGGTGATCAGCGTTCAAAGTGCCTGTTCCCCGGTTTCACCGGTGCGAATGCGAGTGGCATTCTGAATGGAACTGACGAAAATCTTCCCGTCACCGATCTTGCCGGTTTTGGCTGCTTTGACGATCGCTTCAACGGCGGCATTCACCAGCGAATCGGCCAGCACCAGTTCAATTTTGATCTTAGGGAGAAAATCCACGACATATTCACTGCCACGGTAAATTTCCGTGTGACCCTTTTGCCGGCCAAAGCCCTTGACCTCGGCCACGGTCATGCCCGCCGCGCCCAATGCGTTCAGTGCAGATTTTACGTCCTCCAGCTTAAAAGGTTTGATGACCGCCTCAATTTTCTTCATGCGCTTTCCTTTTTTTGCCTCGCGAAATGATATTAACAGCCCGTTTCGTCCTGTAAACAGGAATCTTTGCCTGGTCGTTTCAATCCCGTGAAAAATGGCTTAAACCTTCCTGCCCACAGTTTAACGCGCCGCCTGCTTATGAGTATGGCAGTGTGAAGTATTACTGCTTATACTTTTAGTGAAACAGTTGACCGGAATAAGAGTATATGATTTAGTGTGGACAAGGTGCGGCGGTAATTAGGCTGTCGACAGTGTTCTTTGATTTTTTACAACCGTTTTCGATCCGGGTTTCGGTACATTCCCGGATTGGAGTTCTTCGTAATCCTACGTACGTACTCATTCGAAAATTCCCCGGGTCTCTCGGCCACCCCCTGGCCGCTTGACCCGGTTTTTCATTTCTACACCGGTCACGTCGTGCCTGCGCGTTCGTTGACACTGTTTTTCGCGGCTGTTAGCTTGTTTCCTTCTGGAAGCCACGATGGACTATAAAGACACATTAAACCTGCCGCGCACCGACTTTCCCATGAAGGCGGACCTGGTCGCCCGGGAGCCGGAACGGCTGGCCCACTGGGAAAAGACCGGACTTTACTGTAAAATCCAGGCCGCGCGCGCCCAAGCAACGGCCAAATTCGTCCTGCACGACGGCCCGCCCTTCGCGAATGGCGACGTCCATATCGGCACCGCGCTGAACAAGATTCTCAAGGACATCATCGTCAAATACAAGACGTTGCGTGGCTTCAACGCGCCGTACGTGCCGGGCTGGGACTGCCACGGTTTGCCCATTGAATTCAAGGTTTCCCAAGAGATGCGCAAGGCCGGCGACACGAATACGGATGCCGTGGCCATCCGCAAGGCCTGTGAAGCTTATGCCCGCAGATATATCGATATCCAGCGGACACAATTCAAACGCCTTGGCGTGCTGGGTGATTGGGACAACCCCTACCTCACGTTCAACCAGGAATATGAGGCCGACGAGTTGCGCCTGTTCGCGGATGTCGTCGAGAAAGGTTTTGTTTATCGGGGAAAAAAGCCGGTTTATTGGAGCATTCCCTGCCGCACCGCGCTGGCCGAGGCCGAGGTCGAATATCAGGACCACGTCAGCCCGAGCATCTACGTGAAGTTTCCGGTGATCGGCCTGCCGGATACTTTTGTGCTCATCTGGACGACGACACCATGGACGTTGCCGGCCAACCTTGCCGTTGCTTACAACAATAAGTTGGAATACGTCCAGGTCGAAATCGGCGGCCAAAAATACATTTTATTTCGCGGTTTGCTCCCCACGGTCGCGGAAAAATGCGGATGGAGCAATTACCAGGAGCAGCCCGTTACCGTCGGGAAACTGGCTCAGTTGCAGTATCAACACCCGTTTATTCCCGGCCGGACCGGCAGGTTGTACCCGGCTGAATTTGTCACCAGCGACACCGGCACCGGCTTTGTTCACATTGCTCCCGGCCACGGTCTTGAAGACTACGGTCTGGGTTCAGCGGTTGGCCTGCCGATTTATTCGCCCGTGGATGACGATGGCCGGTTCGCTTACACCAACGAGCTGCCGGTCGAGCAACAGATGCCGAAGGAAATGGTCGGCAAATCCATTCTCGAAAAACACGGAAAAAGCGACGCCAACGAAGCGGTCCTGCACGAACTGCGGCTGCGTCATGCCTTGCTCCACCAGGAAAATTATCATCATAGCTATCCGCACTGCTGGCGCAGCAAAACGCCCGTCATTTTCCGCGCGATGGATCAATGGTTCATTGAGATTGACCACCAAAAATTCCGCGAGCAGGCGCTGGGTGAGATTGGTCGTGTGAATTGGATTCCTGACTGGGGGGTCAACCGCATCAAGGCTGCGGTCGAATCGCGTCCCGACTGGTGTATCTCGCGTCAGCGGACCTGGGGTGTGCCGATCCCGGCGTTTTATGACGCGCAGGGCGGGGCGATTCTCGATGTGCAGATTATCCGCAACACCGCCGATTTAATTGAGAAACACGGCTCGAATGTCTGGTTCGAGAAATCCGCCGCTGAATTGTGGTCGCTCCTGAAACCAAAAGATTGGAAAGGCGCGGAAGCGGTCGCCAAATCCAATGACACGCTTGATGTGTGGATTGATTCGGGCTCGTCGTCACGTTCGGTTTTGATGAGGCGGCCGGAATTGGATCATGAGGTAGGGCGCGCTGTCCCCAGCGCGCCGCGGCGCAGTGGGGACACTGCGCCCTACCAGAGATGGCAGGCCGACATGTACCTGGAAGGTTCGGACCAGCATCGCGGCTGGTTTCAATCATCGCTGCTGCTGTCGCTGGCCGGCAACGGCGCGGCGCCGTACAAGACCGTCCTGACGCACGGTTTTATGGTGGATGCCGACCGCGAAAAAATCTCCAAAAGCAAACAAGGGCAGGGGGTGTATGAAAAACCACAGACCTCTGAGGCTTACGTGAAGAAATACGGCGCGGACATCGTGCGGCTGTGGGTTTCATCACAGGATTTCCGCAACGACATCACCGTGAGCGAAGAACGCATCGCCAAGGTCGCCGAGACCTATCGCGGCATCCGCAATGCCCTGCGCTACCAGCTCTCCAATCTTTACGACTTCGATCCGGCAAAACACACTGTACCCGACGACAAGCTCACGGGTCTTGACCGCTGGATTCTGGGCGAGTTCTCAAAGCTGGAGCAGGAAGTCATCGCGGCCTACGACCAATACGAATTCCACGTCGTCTATCAAAAAGTCAGCCAGTTCATTGCCGTCGAGCTGTCTTCAATCTACCACGACGTCATCAAGGATCGGCTGTACACCGCCCGTAATGGTACGGAGCAGCGTCGGTCGAGTCAGACTGCGTTGTATCGGCTCGTGACCGGTTTGTGCCAGATGCTCGCACCGATTCTGTCATTCACAGCGGATGAGGCATGGGAATTTGTACCAAATCATCCAACCGCAAGCGTACATCTGACTGAATGGACAGAATCAAAATATCAAGAGCTTGGCCATTGGAACGAAATTTTGCTCAAAATGCGCGAACCAGCGCTTGCTGCCTTGGAAAAAGCGCGTCAGGCCAAACTCATCGGCAAATCACTCGATGCGAAGCTTATCTGGACGGTTGGCAGAGATTCTGGACGTCCAAAAGTTACCGATTACGCAGAAACTTGGCGTGAATTGTTTAATGTCTCAGACATCAAATTCCTTGAAACTGAGACAGGGGAAGATTCCTCAATAGTTGTTGAACACGCCGACGGCCTAAAATGCGAGCGCTGCTGGCATTGGGAGACGGATGTGGGTTCCAATCCGGAGCACCCGACAATTTGCGGGCGTTGCGTCGCGGCGGTAAAGGAATTTCAGGCCGGCTCTCGAAGCTGAATTAACCGGCGATTTTGGTGTCGAACCTCCTGGATGAATGATGAAGCCAATACTTCCGCCACCGGTTCGCAACCGCGTTCAGCGCGAATATTTCGTTGGGCGTTGAGCCTGCTGGTCGCTGCGCTGGCGCTGCTGGCGTTTGAAGTGTTCAATTATTTTTCCGCGCCGCCGCTGGATCCCGAACAAAAGGCCCTGCTGGCGTGGCAGGGCGTCCGCGCGCCGGATTTTTCCGTGACCAATCTCGACGGCCAGGCGATTCGTCCTGCCGATTTAAAGGGCAAGCGGGTCGTGCTGAATTTTTGGGCGACGTGGTGTCCGCCGTGTCTGGAAGAAATTCCGAATTTCATCAAATTACGAAGCGCCACGTCGCCCACGAATGTCGTCATCATCGGCATCACCACGGACGATGTGGTCACACAGAAAGCCTTCGCGCAACGGTACGGCATCAATTATCCACTCACCATTCTGCAAGACGTGCCGTCGCCGTATCAGGACGTGGATAGAATTCCCGTAACGATATTCATTGATCGCAACGGCATCATTCAGCAAGTGCTGTTTGGCCCACAGGATTTGCAGACCCTGGAGAAGTACTCGGCGGAACCTGATTTTGCTGGGAAAGTTGCCGCCGCGCCCGCGAATTAATTTTCTTGGCCTTACGCCGGCTGCTGCTGCGTCAGGCAATGCAATGAGCCAAAGCCCCACACCAGGTCAACTGCGTGAATGCCCACGACTGGCCGGTCCTTGAACAACTCGCCCAGAATTCCAAGGGCGACGCGGTCGTTGGGATCGTTGAATGTCGGGACGATCACCGCGGCGTTGGCGATATAGAAATTTGCATAACTCGCGGGCAAACGGACGCCGTCAAAATACAACGGTGCCGGCATGGGCAGCGCCACCACTTCAGGCCGTGCGCCATTTTCGAGGCGTAAATCACGGATGCGTTCCCAATTTTCCGACAGCGGACGGTAATTCACGTCCTTGGAATTATTTTCGCGCACGAGCACGAGGGTTTTTGGATTTACGAAGCGGCAGATGTCGTCGATGTGTCCGTGCGTGTCGTCCCCCACCGGACCTTTGGCCAGCCAGAAAATATTTTTTACACCGAGATAATTTTTCAGGGCCGCTTCGATTTCCGTTTTGCCCAGGCCGGGATTGCGAACCTGGACTTTGGGGTCGAGGTAGCATTGTTCGGTCGAGAGCAGCGTGCCGCGGCCGTTTAACTCGATGCCGCCGCCTTCAATCACAAAATTCCGGGTCTTGAGTTTTGAGTTTTGAGTTGGGACAAGACATTCGGCGTGGAAAAGTTTCTTACGCAGGATGCGCGCGGCGGTTTCGGGCACTTTCGTGTCCAGTCGCCAGTTGTGGTATTTGGCCCAGCCGTTGAAATGGAAATGCACGATGGCGGTTTCGGATTTGCCCTCACCCGACCTTTGGTCACCCTCTCCCATCCGATGGGAGAGGGACCGGGGTGAGGGTCGTTTCACAAAAATTGGCCCGCTGTCGCGCGTCCAGCCGCGGTTCGTGGGGTGGACGACAAACTGGATTTTTTTGAGATGGCAACCGGTGCGCTGGAGGATGCGGCGCGCCAGTTTTTCCTCCGTCGGGTGGCGGACGAGCAGGCGGACGATTTCGCCCGCGGAGATTTTTCGGACCATCTCGCCATAGACCCATGGAATCGCCGCGAATTTGCCCGGCCAGTCGCTGGCGTTGTGCGGCCAGCCGAGCCACGTGGCCTCATGCGGCTCCCATTCGGCAGGCATCGAGAAGCCAAGTTCAGCCGGGGTTGGGGTATTTGCGGATAGCCGGTTCACCATAAAGGTGCGCGGAACATAACCAGTCCGTGCCGCTTGGGAAATCCCGAAAGAAATCCAATCACCGGAAATGCCACATTTAAACCCGGGCAACTCTACTCCTCGACTATCACTATCGGCCACGTTTTGAATTAGTTCAAATTAAAAATTTTACTAAAAGTTGTGTTTGATTGATGAAAATTCATATGACCTGGGCGAACCTAAACTAGGAACAGCGATTGCTAACAACAGTCTCGGCCTTATGAAGATAAGCCTAAAACAAATCAGAAGCCGGGTGATCGTGGCGAGCACGAGATGCGCGGGACTACTGGTCCTGGTCGTTGCCTACCTGGTTTGTTCCAAGGCACTTGCGTCAGAGCCGGTGACGATTACGTTGCGGGCCGGGGTCACCGGTGCTGAAATCCAAAGGGCGTTGGATGCTTTGCCGGCCGAGGGCGGCGCAGTCGTATTACCGTCCGGAATTTTTACAGTTAGCCAGCCGATTGTGTTGCGGCGCGACCGCGAGACCTTGCGCGGTTCCGGGACGGGAACGGTCCTCCGTCTGGCCGATGGCGCCAATTGCCCGGTCATCATCATGGGTGAGCCGGTCAATAATCCGCAGCGGACCATCCGGTACCTGTGCCTCAGCAGTCTTTTCATTGATGGGAATCGTTCCCACCAGCAGCGCGAACTCTGGCAGTTGCGCGGGGAGGGTTCGCAAATTCGCAATAATGGCATCACGGTGCAGAACGTAAGCGATTCGATGGTGCAACATGTGACCTCCGCCCGTTGCCGTTCCGGGGGCCTGGTCACCACCCGCGGGGTGCACCGGCTGACCGTGCGGGATTTTACGGCATTTGAGAATGAGTTCGACGGCCTTGCCTGCTACCATACGGAGGATTGCCTGTTTACCGAACTTTATCTTCACAACAATCCCGGGGCCGGCATTTCGCTGGACCTGGCCTTTAATCACAATGTCATCAGCAACGCCGTGTTGGCGGCCAACGACCTCGGTATTTTCATGCGCGCCAGTTGCGACAATCAGTTTTATAATATTTCCATCCAGGACAGCCATCACTACGGCGTCTTCATGGCCCATGCCGAGCGGCAGACCCTGCGGGGCTGGCAGCCGGCGCCCCGGACGGAGTGTGTCCGCAACTCGTTTACCAATCTCATCGCCAGCAATTGCGGCAGCGCCGCTTTCCGGGTGAATGACACCACCTGCACCAATAATGTCATCGTCGGTGCCCAGTTCCGTGATGATATGCAAGGCGGACTCTCCATGGTCCGGCCGGATTTGGTGATTGTGCAATAACTCCGATGGTATTCTGGAAGGCGTACGGAATCCGTGCGTCGGAAACCGCTGATATCTCCCGGCAGGTTCTGAATTTAGGGGTTGGCAACCGCGCAAACATTTGTATTGTGGGGGGCAACGCGGAATTTTTCAGAATTCACCTATGAATAAAAAAGCGCAGCGCCAGCCAGCCGGCGGACCGGTTTCCCGTTTCATCCAGCATCACTTCCGACATTTCAACGCCGCCACGCTGGTGGACGCCGCGCGCGCCTACCGCGCGCACCTGGACGGCGGCGGACGCATGATGGTTTGTCTCGCGGGCGCCATGAGCACCGCCGAACTGGGGCTGTCACTGGCCGAGATGATTCGCCGTGACAAGGTGCATCTCATCACCTGCACCGGGGCCAATCTCGAGGAGGACGTATTCAACCTGGTGGCGCATGATTATTACGAGCGCGTGCCGCATTACCGGCATCTGACGCCGCGGGAGGAGGAAAAGCTGCTCAAACGCCATCTCAATCGTGTCACCGATACGTGCATTCCCGAAGGCGAAGCCATGCGCCGCATGGAGGAAGCCATGCTCGAAGTCTGGGTGGCGGCCGAGCAGCAGGGCAAACGGTTTTTCCCGCACGAATTTTTCTATCAGGTTCTCCGCAGCGGCAAATACAAGAAGCATTATCAAATCGACCCGAAGGATTCCTGGATGCTCGCCGCCGCCGAGAAAAACCTGCCCATTGTCGTGCCGGGCTGGGAGGATTCGACCCTTGGCAACATGTACGCCGCCGCGGTCATCCGCGGCGACTTGACGAACGTTCATACCATCCGTACCGGCATCGAATACATGACGTGGCTCGCGGAATTTTACACGCAGACGACGAAGAAAAGTCCGCTGGGGATGTTTCAGATCGGCGGCGGCATCGCGGGTGATTTCCCGATTTGTGTCGTGCCGATGTTGCACCAGGATTTGGGCCGCACGGGCGTGCCGCTCTGGGGTTATTTTTGCCAGGTCAGCGACTCGACGACCAGCTACGGCAGTTATTCCGGCGCGGTGCCGAACGAAAAAATCACCTGGGGCAAACTGGGCGTGGATACCCCCAGTTTCATCATCGAATCCGACGCCACCATCGTCGCGCCGCTGATTTTCGCGCACGTGCTGGGCTGGTAGAACCCATGAAGCTCAACGATTTCTCCGACGCCCGGGTGCTGATGACCGGCGGCGCGGGTTTCATCGGCAGCGCGCTGGTCTGGGCGCTGAACCGGCGCGGCTGCGAGCGCATTATCGTTTGTGACCGCCTCGGCACGGATGAAAAGTGGCGTAATCTCGTGCCGTTGCGCTTCGCCGATTATGTCGAAGCCGACGATTTGTTGCCGCGTCTGCAAAACGGCGCGCTGGGGAAATTCAATCTTGTGTTGCATCTGGGTGCCTGTTCGTCCACGACCGAGCGGGACGCGGGTTTTTTGGTCCGCAACAATTACGAGTTTACCCGGGACCTGGCAGCATGGTCGCTTGCGAACCGGACGCGCTTCGTTTATGCCTCTTCCGCCGCCACCTACGGCGACGGCGCGGCGGGCATGGAGGACAACGATGCCAAACTCGGCACCTTGCGCCCGTTGAACATGTACGGCTATTCGAAACACCTGTTCGACTTGCACGCCAAACGCGCCGGGTTTCTCAACCGCATCGTCGGGTTGAAATATTTCAACGTGTTCGGCCCGAACGAGGATCACAAGGGCGACATGCGGTCGGTGGTCCACAAAAGCTTCGGGCAGGTGCGCGAAACCGGGGTCATCCGTCTGTTTAAAAGCCATCGCCCGGATTACCGGGACGGCGAACAGAAGCGCGATTTTCTTTACGTCAAGGACGCCGTGACCATGACGCTCCACCTGGCGGCCACCGAAAAGGCCGGCGGTTTGTTCAACATTGGTTCCGGTGAGGCGCGGACGTGGCTGGACCTGGCGCGCGCGGTTTTCGTCGCGCTGAAGCGCGAGCCGAAAATCGAATTTATCGGGATGCCCGAAGGGATTCGCGACAAATATCAGTATTTCACGGAGGCAAACCTGTCCCGATTGCGGGCCGCCGGCTATGCCGCACCGGTCATACCGCTCGAAGACGCCGTGAGTGATTATGTCGGCAATTATCTCGTGCCGGACAGGCGGCTGGATCCGGCCACGCCCTGATTTCAGGGGGCGCAGACGGTTTGTTCGTGTTCCGAAATTTTACCTCAACGTGACTTGCCGTAGACCCGGATTCGCGTCAATCCTTGTGGCATGAAAGGCAAATCGGTTATCCGCTTCGGAATCATGACGCTGGCCGGATTTGGCCTTCATGCGTTCGCCGGTAATTTCGACGCCACGACCGAAACGGTCGGTCACAATCCCAATGGTTTCGAGACGCCGGTCAACCAGCTTGTTACGCCCGCCGGAACCTTGATTGAGCTTCCGGGCATCAGACCGAATGCGCTCGCACTGAGTCCGGACGGCCAACGGCTCGTGACCGCCGGCCTGACCCAGAGACTGGTGGTCATCAATCCGGCCACGGGAAAAATTCTGCAACGCGTCCGGTTGCCCGCGGATGACAAACTGCCGGCCTCGGAACCCACTTCCAGCGGGATTCTTCAACCGGATGAGAAGGCCAAGATCGGCTTTACCGGCCTGGTCTTTTCCCCCGACGGTTCGCGAATTTACCTGGCCAACGTCAACGGTGACATCAAGGTTTTTGGCGTCGATCCGGACCATGGCATCACGCCATTGTATTCCATCCCGCTCCCGCCGGCCGACGCGCCGGGGCGCCAGGCGGAAATTCCCGCCGGCATTGCCGTTTCACGGGAAGGCAAAAAACTCTACGTGGCAGGCAACCTTTCAAACCGGCTCATCGAACTGGACGCCATAACCGGAAAAGTTCTGCGAACCTGGGACGTCGGCGTCGCGCCATTTGATGTGATTCTGGCCGGCCGGAAAATTTATGTGAGCAATTGGGGCGGTCGGCGGCCGGACGCGAACAGCGTAACCGGTCCCGCCGGCGATGGCATGCGGGTGCGCGTGGATGCGCGTTCCATCGCCAGCGAAGGCTCCGTGTCGGTGATTGATTTGACAGACAACTCCACTGCTTCGGTGGGGCGAGACTCCGTCGAGCCCAAACTTCCACCGGCCAATGCGCTCGGGGCTCGAGAGACTCTCGCCCCACCGGAGATTCTCACCGGCCTGCACGCTGGCGCACTGGCATTGTCGCCCAACGGCCGCTGGCTGGTCGTCGCCAACGCGGGCAGCGACACCATGAGCGTGATTGACACGCGCACGGACAAGATCGCCGAGACCCTCTGCGCGCGGCAGAATCCGGCGGATCTGTTCGGCGCGCAACCGAATGCGCTGGCGTTCGATAAGTCGGGCAAAACATTGTTCGTCTGCAATGGCACACAAAACGCCGTCGCCGTTTTCCACTTTAAACGCGGCCAATCCCGGTTGCTCGGCCTGATTCCCGTCGGCTGGTTTCCCGGCTCCATTGCTTACGATGCGAAGCGGAAGGAAATTTACGTGGCGAATATCAAAAACCTCAGCCCGGACATGGAAAAATCAGTCAAAGGACTGGGCAGCGGCCCCGGTTTCAACACGCGGCAATACTATGGTTCGCTGTCGCTCGTGCCGGTGCCGTCAAAAAGGGAATTGGCCGAATTCACCCGGACCGCCCTGGCTGATTTGCGTTATCCATTGCTCGCCCAGGCGGCGTTGCCGGCGCGGGCGGATCAACCGGCCCGGCCCGTGCCGGAACGTGTCGGCGAACCGAGCGTTTTCCGTCACGTCATTTACATCATCAAGGAAAACCGCACTTACGACCAGGTCCTAGGCGACGTCGGGGAAGGCGACGGCGATGCGAATTTGTGCGTGTTTGGCGGGAACGTTACCCCCAATCAGCACCAGCTGGTGCATGACTTCGTGTTGTTGGACAACACCTATTGCTGCAGCATCCTGAGCGCGGACGGTCATCAGTGGGCCGACACCGGTATCGCGATGGATTATGTGGAACGCGAATTTGCGGGCTGGCCGCGCAGCTATCCGGCGGGCGGCTTCGGCGAGGAAGGCCGGGACGCGCTGGCTTATTCGCCGGCTGGGTTTATCTGGAACGATGCGCTCGCCCACGGCCAGACGGTTTGTGATTTTGGCGAATTCACCACGGCCCACAAACAATGGAAGGATTCCACGCGCAAGGGTGAACCGAACTTTCTCGATTGCTACCACGATTTCCTCGGTGGCTCGAACACGATTGCGTATTCCTGCGAACCCGACATTGAAGCGTTGCAGCCTTACATCGTGACGAACACGATTGGCTGGGACCTGGACGTGCCGGACGGGTGGCGGGCCGGGCAGTTTATCCAGAATCTGAAACAGTTTGAGGCGGCGGACAGTCTGCCGAATCTGGTCATCCTCTGGCTGCCCAACGACAACACCAGTGCCACCAAACCCGGTTCCCCCACGCCCGCCGCGCAGGTGGCCGACAACGATCTGGCGGTCGGCCGGGTGGTGGACGCCGTCAGCCACAGCCGGTATTGGAAGGACACGTGCATTTTTGCCGTGGAAGATGATCCGCAGAACGGCTGGGATCACGTGAGCGGCTATCGCACGACGGCTTACGTCGTCAGCGCCTACACGAAACGCGGGGCGGTGATCAACACGCAATACAACCAGACCAGCCTGTTGCGCACGATGGAACTTATGCTCGGTTTGCCGCCGATGAACCAGATGGATGCCACGGCCACCCCGATGTTCGATTGCTTTACCAATCAACCGGATTTCACGCCATTCACCGCCGTGGCCAACCGGATTCCGCTCGATCAAATGAATCCAGAGCCGAAGAAAATCTCTGATTCCCTTTTGCGCCAGGACGCCCGTGTTTCCACGCGCCTGCCGCTCCAGAAAGAGGATCAATGCCCGGAAGATGTGTTCAATCGCATTTTGTGGGATGCCACCAAAGGTCCGCAGACGCCGTATCCCGTCTGGGCAGCAAGAGCGGTGGACGACGACGACTAGCCATCGGTTGATTTTCCCATTCAACGCTCGAATTTGCGGCGAGCAGGTCAATTTTAGGCCACAAAAAAACCGGTGACATTTCTTGTAACTTTGGTGGTTTTTTGCCTAAGTAATGGATAAGCCCTTTAATTGAGTATGGAAACCGCCTTGCCAATTCCCGAACCGCCACCGGTTGCGCCGCAAACACCTGCCACGTCGCTCGCGGGAAAATTAATGAACGTCATCGCCGCGCCGGGTGAAGTTTTCAGCGAAATAACCGCCGTCCCGGCGCGAACTACCAACTGGCTGGTGCCGGTGCTGATTTACGCCGTGGCAGGGGTGATTTCCGTATGCATCCTGTTCACCCAACCCGCCATTCGCCAGACCATCCACGACCAGCAGGTCAAGGCCCTCGATCAGCAGGTGCAACAAGGCAAGATGACCCAGGTCCAGGAAGATCAGGCGTTGCAGATGATGGACAAAGTGGGGCCAACGATGATGGCCGTTTTTGGCAGTTTTGTCGTGGTTCTGATTGGTTTTGTTTCGATTTTCTGGTGGGCGTTGATATTGTGGCTGTGTGGGCGCTGGTTCCTCAAGGCGCAGTTTGGTTATATGAAGGCGGTGGAGGTTGCCGGTTTGTCCTCCGTTGTCTTGGTTCTGGGCATGGTCCTCTCAACCTTGCTCGCCGTGATTCTGGGCCGGCTCTATGTCGGTGCCAGCTTGGCGTTATTGGTGGATGATTTTGATCCGACCAGGCGCGTACATCTGCTGCTCGGCGCGGCGAACGCGGTTTACTTCTGGCACACGGCGGTGTTAGGCGTCGGATTGGCCAGACTTTCGGGTGGGTCAACGGCCAAAGCCTTGATGGTTGTCTTTACTTACTGGATCGTGGCGGAGCTGTTACTCATTGCCGCCGGGCTGGGTTCGTGGACATTGTAAAAACAGCGCAAAAATGTAATTTCCCGAAACTAATTTCCGTTCATCCTGTCTTTATATCTGTTGCTATGGCAAAACCCAAAAATCGCCGGAAAATCATCATCTTTTCGGCCATTGGCCTCGTACTCATTGTGCTGATGCTGGTGGCTGTTTTTAAAAACCGCGCACCGGTCATCACGGTGCAAACGGAGAAGGTCTCGCGCCACAGCCTCACCAACCTCGTGGTCGCCAACGGCCAAATCCAACCCGTCGTGCAGGTCACCATCAGCCCTGAAGTCAGCGGCGAAATCATCGAACTGCCGGTCAAGGAAGGCCAGCAGGTCAAGAAAGGTGATTTGCTTGTGAAGATCAACCCGGACATCTACGTCGCCGCGCTCAATCAGGCCAAGGCGGGTTACGAATCCGAACTGGCGGCCAAGGCCTCGGCCTCGGCCAATCTGGAAAAAGCCGATGCCGACTACCAGCGCAATTTGCAATTGTACCAGAGCAAATTGCTTTCGGAGTCGGACTTCGTCGGGTTTAAGGCCGCTCGCGACGTGGCCCGGGCCCAACTCGACAGCGCCGACGACCAGGTCAACGTCGCCAAGGCGCAGGTGGACAATGCCGACGAACAGCTCGCCCGCACCACCATCGTTTCGCCGCTCGACGGCACCATCAGCGTATTGAATTCGGAAGTCGGCGAACGCGTTCTGGGAACCGTGCAAAATGCCGGAACCGTCATCATGATCATCTCGGATTTGAATGAGATGGAGGCGCGCGTGGACATCGGCGAGATGGACGTGGTCGGCATCGCACCCGGCCAGAAGGCGCGATTGGAAGTGGATGCCTTTAAGGACCGCAAATTTGCCGGGGTGGTGACGGATGTGGCCAGTTCCTCAAAGGACAGCAATCTGAGCGCCACCTATAATACCGGCTCCAGTGGCAGTGGCCAGTCACAGGAAGCAACCAAGTTTCAGGTGCGCATCCGTTTCAATGAAAAAGAGGCGTTCCGTCCCGGCATGTCCGTCAGCGCTGAAATTGAAACCAGTTATCGCACCAACGTGTTGACCGTGCCGCTGGCCAGTGTCACCACCCGCCCGCCGCCGCAAAAGAAAATGGATCCGCCGAAAAGCGCGGGGACCAACTCCACCGCCTCCGCCGATACCAATGCCGTCGCCTCGGCTGCCGCGGCCAGGGACTCCAGCAAGCCGGTGGACATCGTGTTCGCGGTCACCGGTGAACACGTGCAGGTGGTGCCGGTGAAAATCGGCATTTGCGATGACAATTATTGGGAAATCACCGATGGCCTCACCAATGGGGAGGAAATTGTCTCCGGCGGTTACCGCGCCATCAGCCGTGATCTGCAGGATGACTCAAAGATCAAAAAGGGAGCTGTCACCGCGGAAGTGCCGAAGCCATGAGAACCCAAACGGATTATTGGATTGATGGACTGGTGAATGATTGAGTCAGCGGGCGGGCAGTCCATTTATCCGGTAATCCAATAACCCAACAATCCATTTGCGATGAGCTTGATCCGGTTCCAAAACATTTCGCGGCGTTACCAGATGGGCACGGAGATTGTCCATGCGCTGCGCGATGTGTCGCTGGAGATCCAGCGCGGCGAGTACGTTGCCATCATGGGGCCGTCCGGTTCCGGCAAATCCACGTTGATGAACCTCATCGGCTGCCTCGATACGCCTTCCTCCGGCCACTACGAATTAAACGGCATCAACGTCAGCGACATGGACGACAATCAGCTCGCGGAAATCCGCAACCGCGAAATCGGGTTTGTCTTTCAGACCTTCAACCTGCTGTCGCGCTCGAATGCGCTGCACAATGTCGAGCTGCCGCTCATCTATGCAGGGGTGCCGGCGGAGGGCCGCCGCCAGATCGCGCTCGACGCGCTCGCCCAGGTCGGCCTGGCGGACCGCGTCCACCATAAACCCAACGAACTTTCCGGCGGCCAGCGCCAGCGCGTCGCCGTTGCCCGCGCGCTCGTCAACCGGCCGTCCCTTTTGCTGGCTGACGAACCGACGGGCAATCTCGATTCCAAAACCGGCACGGAAATCATGGCGTTGTTCGATGAACTGTCGCGAAAAGGCAACACCATCATCGTGGTCACCCACGAGGAGGACATCGCCCGCCAGTCGCGCCGGATCATCCGCATCCGCGACGGCTTGATCGCCAGCGACGAAAACACGGCCAAATGACTTTGGACAGAATGAACAGAATTTCCAGAATGGAATCATGAAAGGCGAATACGACCTGGCCGGAAAAATAATTGGTTTGGCGATGGAAATTCATTCCATCTTGGGCGCGGGTTTTTTGGAATCCGTTTACCACCGTGCCTTGGCGCACGAACTCAAAAAGGCGGGAATGCGGTTCGAATCGGAAAAGCAACTGGACGTCGTTTATGACGGGGTTTTGGTCGGGGAATTTGCGGCGGATTTTCTGGTTGAGGATGAACTCATCGTTGAGTTGAAGGCGGTTCAAAATTTAGCGCCGGCCCATGAAGTACAGACGGTAAATTACCTCGTCGCCACAGGGAAAGAGGTTGGGCTGCTCCTCAATTTCGGCGGTGAGCGGCTGGAGTTCAAAAAGAAATTCAGACTGCCAAAATTGAAATCAGCCGAAAGGGAAGTTCATTCGGTCCATTCTGTCAGAGAATGAAATTTGTTTCTGAAATTCCTGAGAGCCTGGCCATGTCGTGGAACGCCGTCTGCGCCAACAAGATGCGTTCGGCGCTCGCCACCATCGGCATCATTATTGGCATCGTTACCGTCACCCTCATGGGGGCGGCCATCAACGGATTGGACCAGGCCTTCGTGAAAAGTCTTTCGGCGATGGGCGGCGATACTTTTTTTATATCCCGGACCAGTTGGCTGGTTAATTCCTATGATGACTGGTTTAAAATGCAGAAACGCCGGCCGATCCGGCCGGAGGACGCCGAGACGTTGGCGCGGCAACTGACCCTGGCTTCCGCCATCGACCCCACGGCCTACGATTACGACACCGTGAAATACAAAACCATCAGCGCCGACAATGTGACGATTATGGGCACGACCCCGGATAATCTGCTGACCACCGGGGCCAGCATGGCCGAGGGCCGGTTTCTGACCCCGGCGGATGCCGAAGGCGGCCAGCCGGTCTGTGTGCTGGGCAGCGAGCTGGCCACGAACCTGTTTCGTGGCGAATCGCCCATCGGTAAACGCGTCAAAATTCTGGACCAGTCCTTTCAGGTGATTGGCGTCATGCAGAAGCGAGGCAGTCTGTTCGGGAGTCTTGACCTGGATGTCCGGATCATCATTCCGCTCCGGGAATTCCTGGCGGAAATTGAGAACCAGCCGGATATTTCCATCGAAGTCAAGGCCAACGGTCTGGCACAACTCGACGAGACCCGGGAGGAATTGCGTCAAGTGATGCGCCGCATCCGTCATTTGCGGCCGGATGAACCCGACGACTTTGCCATCAACCAGCAGGACCAGTTCATCGACCTGTTTCACAAGGAGACCGGGACCATCGCCGTCATCGGCTTGTTCGTCACCAGCCTGTCATTGTTTGTAGGCGGCATCGGCATCATGAACATCATGTTCGTCTCGGTCGTCGAGCGCACGCGCGAGATTGGCGTGCGCAAAGCCATCGGCGCCAAACGCCGCAACATCTTGCTGCAATTTTTGATTGAGGCGGCGTGCATTTGCCTGATGGGCGGAATCATCGGACTGGGCATCGCCTGGCTGATCACGCTGGCGGTTACGCACTTTTTGTTCACGGCCTCCATGTCCGTGAACATCGTCATCATGGCCCTGCTCGTATCCCTTTGCACCGGGGTGATTTCCGGTTTCCTGCCGGCCTGGCGCGCGGCGCGGATGGATCCCGTGGACGCGTTGAGAAGCGAATGAAATTTCACAAGCCCACATTGCTGCTGGCCGAAGTCAGGGAAAGCTTCTCCATGGCCATGAATGCCCTGACGGCGCACAAACTGCGCTCGGCGCTGACCCTGCTGGGCGTGTTGATCGGCGTATTTTCCATCATCGTTGTGATGACCGCCATGCGCGTGTTGGAGCGGAACGCCGACAATTGGATGAGCGGGCTGGGTAGCGAGACGTTTGCCATCCAGCGGTCGCCGCAAATCCAGTTCGGCAACAACTCCGACTGGCAAAAATATCAGCGGCGCAAATATGTCACCTTGGAACAGGGACGCCAGGTGACGGAGAAGGCCACGCTCGCCGCCAACGTGGGCATCGAAGGCGACTTCTGGCGCGGACAGGTTTCGACCCGCTACGCCAAAACCTCGCCCGCGACCCGCCTGCTGGGCGAAACCGCCGGCAGTTTCCCGGCGCGAAACTGGGACATTGAAGATGGCCGCGTCCTGACGGACAACGATGTGGACGACGCGCGGGATGTTTGCGTGCTCGGCAGCGCCCTGGCCAAAACGGCCTTTCCCTTTGGCTCGGCGGTGGGCGAGGACATCAAGATCAACGGTTACAAATACGTGGTGGTGGGCGTGCTCGCCGCCAAGGGAGGTTCGATGGGAGGGCAACAGGACGATTTCGCCATCATCCCGGTCACCACCGCGCTCAACCGATACGGACGCTGGTGGGACGACCTGACCATCCTGGTGCAATCGCGCGATTCAGCCAGTTACAACGATTGTATCGAGCAGGTTCGCGGCGCCCTGCGCTCAATCCGCAAGGTTCCTCCGGGTGAACCGGATGATTTCGAACTTTTTTCCAACGATTCCCTCATTGCCCAGTTCGACTCGTTCACCCGGGCTGTGCGCGTTGGGGTAACCATCATCAGTTCCATTGCGCTATTGGCGGCAGGCATCGGCATCATGAACATCATGCTCGTCTCAGTCACGGAACGGACGCGGGAAATCGGCGTCCGCCGCGCCATCGGTGCCAAGCGGCGCAACATCATGACCCAATTCATCATGGAAGCCATTGTGTTGTGCGAGGTGGGCGGTGTCTTTGGTGTCATTTTGGGCGTTCTGGGCGGCAATGCGCTGGCGTGGTTCATGAAAGTGCCGCCCGCCGTTCCGGTTGACTGGATTGTGCTGGGTCTGCTGATTTGCTCCATCGTCGGCATCATTTTTGGAACCTATCCGGCTTACAAGGCGGCAAACCTTGATCCCATCGAATCGTTGCGGTACGAATAAATGGCCCCGTCGTAAGGGCAGGTTTGGCAGCTTTTTTGCTTTGAACACCGGCTGTCGGTCCATAGTCTAACGACAACAAGGAAGTTTTTCAGGAGAAATTGCAACAATGCGATGGTTGTGGTTTTTAATTTGCGCCGTTCTGGGTCTGGTGCTGCTCGCCGGCGGCCTGCTGGTGCCCATGCATCTGCGGGCCGTGGACGCCGGCGTGCTTGAGCAGGCCGGGCGCAGCGGTCCGATGTTGCTGGACGAGGGCCGGACGCTGGCGGGTGAACAAAAACTGGGCACGGCCCAAATGCTCATGCAGGCGGCGCGCCTGGCGGAATTTCCCGGCTGGGACCGGCTTGGTGACACGATCACCAACCTGACGCAGCAAAATCCCTCGGCCCTGGCCTGGGGCGATGACGCGCGCGTAAGAAATCTTTTCGCCGGCAATGCCCAACCCCCGGCCGGCAGCTCCCAGCCGTTTACCGATTTTATCATCCGGCAGGAGAACCGCGACGCGGCGCTGGCGCAACTGCGTGAGTCGCCCGTCCCGGCGGTCCAGGAATTGTTGCGCAGCCGTTCGTTGAACAACACCGCCCTCTTTCCGCCGTCCTCCTCGGCTTCGGGCCAGGCGTTCGATGCCGCGATTTGTATCAGTGGACTGCTCCTGGACAACAACCATTTGACGGCGGGTTTGCGGCGGGACATCGACAATCTCGGCGCGCAGGCCAATCGCGGGGGCAATACGAAACCGCTGGAGGAAGCGTTGATGGATTTCATGTCGCTGGGCGAACGGTTGAATTGGGACCAGTTGGTGGCGTTTGTCGCGCAAATCCCGGACACCGGGACGCTCCATCAACTGGCCGGCCAGGCCCGCAATGCGGGAATACAATTGCCCATCCTCTTTGCCGCCGTGGAATTGTCGGGCAAACCCGAAGCGGTGGCCGGTTATCTTGCCCGGTTCAGCCAGACCGGCCTGAAAGACCTCGGCGACGGCCTGCATTATGGCGCCGGTGGTGTGGGCGAACTCGCACAACGCGAACAGCGCTTTTACCGACCGGACTGGGAACGGCGCGCCACCGCGTATGAGTCCATTGGCGGTTTTTTTAACCGGGCGGCGGGCTATGGTTGGCAACAGCCGCAACTGGTATTGGCGGCCAAATGGCTGGCCTATTTGCTCAGCGGTTTTCTGCTGGCGGCGGCCATGCATTTCGCGCGGCCTCCCGTTACGCCGCTTGAACGTCCGTTGCAGGTGCGCGGATTCCATCTGATCCGGGAGTTTTTATTTTCGCTGGGCTTCCTGCTTGTGGTATTGCTCCTGAGCGAGCCGTTTCTCGCCCAGGAAAGCCAGAAAGGGGGTTTCTCCTTTCGACTTATGCCGCTCACGACGAGTGGCGTGGTTCCTGCGGGGATTGCCGGCATCCAACAAACCATCATGAACCCAATCATCCTATTGACCCTGCTGCTGTTTTTTGTGTTGCAGGCACTGCTGTACGTGGCGTGCCTGGTGAAACTGGCGGAAATCCGCCGGCAACAGATCCTGCCGCGCATGAAGCTCCGGCTGCTGGAAAATGAAGACCACCTGTTCGACGCCGGCCTCTACCTCGGTTTCGTCGGCACCATCATCTCGCTCATCATCGCCTCCATGGGGCTGGTCCACTTCAGCCTGATGGCAGCCTATTCCTCCACGTCGTTCGGCATCATCTTCGTGGTCATCTTCAAGATTTTCCATCTGCGCCCGGCCCGCCGGAAACTCTTGCTCGAAGCCGAGGCCGGAGGCGGTTCACCTGCCGGCTATGTCTCGCCGGCCGCCGCATCAACGCCCGCCTTGTAATCATGAACCGCAGCATTCTCATCGTCATCTGCGATTTCCTGTTGTTGAGCCTGTTGACGTTCTCGACGGACATGAACCATATGGCGGATGACAGCACGCCGCCGCCGACGAAAGTCGTGGTCACCACCAATCCGGTCGCGAACCCCGGCAACGACCTGACGGCCGTCATGAAACAGGCCTTGGCAGAGGAACGACGGAGCCAGGAACAATTGCAGCAACAACTGGCGGAGGCCCGCGCCGCCGCCGGCCAGCAACAGACCCAGTTGAGCCGGCGCGAACAGGAAAACCAGCAGTTGCAACAGCAGTTCGCCGCCGCGCAGGCCAACGTCGAAAAATTGAACCGGCAGTTACAGGACAATTCTGAGCGCGCGCAACAGCAATCGGAGCTGGCGGCCACGTTGCGATTGCAACTGGAGCAGTTCGCCCGGACGAACCAGCTGGCCCAGGCCGAGAAACAGCAATTGTCCAACCAGCTCCAAATGGCCGAGGTGGAGGCACATGCCGCCGCCGAACGGGCCGCCCTCATGCAGCAGGAGGTCCAGGTGCAGCAGGCCGAAAACGCCCGTCTGGCCGAGGGCTTCAAATCCCTGGCGACCAATTCCAGCCAGTTGACCCAGGAAATTCGCGCGAACACCGCCCTGGCGCCGAACGCCATTTTCAGCGATTTCGTTTCCAACCGGGTCGAGGCCGGGATTTCCGCCTGGCGCACCGGCTTGTTCACCATGGACACCACCAGGGACAAACAAACCGCCACCGTGCTCGTGACGGACGGGACCCATTATTTTGCGGTGTGCCACGTGCAGGACACGCCGGTGACGTTGTGGGATCCGGGTACCGACTGGGACAAGCTGGCGGGGACGCTGAGCTGGGGCGGGCGACAGGTGCCGCTGGGGGCGATGGCGTTTGACGCCCAGGACCCGCGCGTGGTGATGATGCCGGTGACGCCGGCGGATGCCCGCCGGTTGGGTTGCAAAATCTACCGTCTTTCAAGCGACCCCTACAAATTCCAGGACGCCGTGCTCGTCGGCGCGGACGAAGGTTACTATGGCGAATGCAATTTTCAGGTCGAACCGGGCACGCCACAGTACGTGAAGCTGGACCATAATTTGTTGAAAGGCTTGTTCGGCAAATTCAACCCGTCGCGCGGCGACCTGGTTTTCAGCCGCACCGGCGAATTGCTGGGCATCATGGTCAACAACACCTACTGCCTGACGATCCGCAACTTCAATGTGGCCGCAACCTTTGTCTTCGGCCAGGACCTGCACAACCAGCACACGGGCGGGACGCTGTCGGAACTTTACGGCTACGTCTTCCAACTGCCGCTAAGGTTTCAATAAGCGGAATCAGTGCATGCGGCGTATAGAGCCGTGTCTCACAGCAGGCAGGAAATTTGTGGATGGAGATTTGCGGCCGATCCTTTTATTAAGCGTTTTGGTCATTGGGAAAGAGAGCGAGAGCACCCAAGTTTAGCGGTGTGGGCATCCGGGCCAACAGCATGGCCTGCGCATGCCACCGCGCATCTTATCAATTCCAACCTCAATGCGGCGCTTTCTGGTGGCTTCCTGCTTGGCCGAGGTGACCCAACAGATCCACTCGTTACGCGCCAGCGGGGTAATGTCGGACCAAAGGTTCGTGGCTGTGGCATCCAACTGGATCGCCTTTCGGAAATCTGCTGGCAACTTGTGAACTGTGCCGTCCGCGAGTTTTTGAGTGGCCATACTTCAAAGCGTGCGTGTTTCACCTAACGTCCAGAGCTCAGGCACAGCCACCGGGCGGCCAGGCCAGCAATGGAATGATGATGTTCAAATTTCATGTCCCGGTCAAAACTCAAAGGGCGATGGCGGTCGGTTTCAGCGCGTTGTTAGGCCAACCAAACGACGAGGCCCGCTCTGGCCTGTCCGGTCGCTGTGCCAAAAATGAATATCACACCACCAAAGAGGAAGATAACCAAAACCAAGAACGGTAGGAAACCGACCTGACTTGTAGGCGAAACCGCAAGGTGCCCAAATCCAACTCTTGACTCCATTGGTGCCGACGGCATCAGGAATATATGCTCCGCTGAAAGACAACCCTAAATAGCTGACACAATAAATCGCTAAAATGGCAGTAATAGATATGGTAAGTTTTCGGCGCATGTTGGCCTAACAGATAATGGGCGGCTGGTTGTTCGGCCTATCCTGTTTCACTTTCCAACCCTATTTTGGCTTAACTCTTTGTCCAAAATGATCTTGGACCAATTTGCGCCGTTTATCGCATACCAGCAAAGGCTGCAAAGTTTCAATCTTTCGCGAACAGATATTCCAAATCCGTCGCCGTGAGGCTGCGAGTGGATTTCAGGTCGCGAGCGTCACGCTGGATTTGATGCCCAAATCTTCGCAGATCGCCTTTGTGATTGCGAATAAATTGCGCGTGGTGGGATTGCCCCGGCGGCTCAACATGCGATGCAAGGCCTTCTCGCCAAAACCGGTCTGTCGCGATAGTTCCTTGAAAGTGATGTTGGCGTGAACCAAGTCGCGCAAAATCGAAAGCCCTTCTTCGGTTTCGCCTTCGAGCAATGAATTGACCGCCTCGGCGTACAATGCGCGCGCAAACTTCGGATCACGTTTGATCCGAGCCAAAACTGTTTCTTTATATTCTCGTGTTAGTGCCATATTAATTCTTTGACCACTTGTATCTCTTCCAGCGTTCAATGGCGGCTGCGATGTCGGCGGATTGGCGGCGTTTGCTGCCGCCGCCCAATAAAATAATAATCGTTTTGCCGTCGCGCCGAAATAAACCCGGTAACCGGGGCCAAAATCCAATTCAACTCAAACACGCCTTCACGGAGTGCCTTGGCCGCACTGAAATTGCCCGTTTCAAGTCGGCGAATATATTTGTCAACACGCGCCGCAGTTACGGCATCCAGTGAGTTAAACCACTCTGCAAAAGGTGAACGTCCATCTTCAATGAGTTCTTTAATCTCAAATATGGCTTCCATAATTTCTTTCTATGTGTTGTTTTCATCTCGACCCTTTTGTAAGTAGTTTTTCCGGAATCGCCGGCACGAGCGCGACGTAATTGTCGCTTCCTGTTGATGGTATCATTTAAGATACTATTGTCAAGCGGTGATTCTCTACTAATTTCTAAACGTGGTTAGACCTAATCTTCCGCAAACAAATATTCCAAATCCGTGGCCGTGAGGCTGCGGGCGAAACCTTCCTCACCGAGCACGTCGGCGATGGTTTGTGCCTTGTTCTGCTGCAATTCCCAGATTTTTTCCTCAACCGTGCCGGGTGCAATCAGCCGGTAGGCGTTCACCGTTTGCGTCTGGCCGATGCGATGCGAGCGGTCGATGGCCTGCGCTTCGACGGCGGGATTCCACCATGGGTCGTAAAGCACCACGTAGCTGGCGTTGGTCAGGTTCAAGCCGGTCCCTGCCGCGCGCAGGCTCAGCAAAAACACACTGGCAGAAGTTTCGCTTTGGAACGCGCTGACGACCTGTTGCCGGTCCTTGGTCTGGCCGGTGAGAATGTGCGTTTTGATCTGCCGCGCCTGACATTCCTTTTCCAGCAGGTGCAGCATCTGGACAAACTGGCTGAATACCAAAACCTTCTGGCCTTCCGAAACCAGCGGGTCCAGTAATTCGAACAGCGTCTCGGTCTTGCCGGACGCGGTGTCGCTGCCAACCAGTTGTGGGTGACAGCAAATCTGTCGCAGGCGCGTGAGCGCGGCCAGCACGTGCATCTTGCTCTTGTTGAGGCCCTGTTCCTGAACGGCCTGCATGATCTGGTCGCGGCTGCGGCGCAGTTCGGCCAGGTAAAGTTTCCGCTGCTCGTCGCCGAGCGGGCAATCGCGCCGTTCCTCGATGCGGTCGGGCAGGTCCTTGGCGACGTGTTTTTTCAGGCGGCGCAGCAACAGCGGCCGCAGTTTGGCCGAAAGCCGCCGGCGCGCAATGCGCTGGGCGGATTCAGTCTTTTCACCGCGAGCTTCCACCGTGGGCGCCGCCTCTTCGCCGCTACGCAGGCGCGGTTCGTAGGTCTCGATAAATTGTTCCTGATTGCCGAGGTAGCCGGGCTGGATGAAATCCACGATGCTCCACAAATCGAGCAGCCGGTTTTCCAGCGGCGTGCCGGTGAGGGCGAGGCGATGCTCGGATTTGAGCTGCTTGACCGATTGGGTGACCTGCGCGCCGGGGTTCTTGATGAACTGCGCCTCGTCCAGAATCGTCGCGCGGAACGCAAATTTTTGCAGCTCCTCCAGGTCACGGCGGAGCAGGGCGTAGTTGGTCACAATCAAATCATGCTGGGGGATCTGTTTGCGCAGGTTGTGCCGGGCCGCGCCGCTCTCGAGCACGAGCACTTTCAGGTTGGGCGTGAAACGGTTCGCTTCCCGCCGCCAGTTGTGCAGCACGGATGCCGGGCAGATGACCAGCGACGGTTTGGGGTTTTTCGTATTGCGTTCCTTGAGCCACGCCAGCCAGGTGAGCGTCTGGAGCGTTTTGCCGAGCCCCATGTCGTCGGCCAGAATCCCGCCGAGCTTGATCCGCGTGAGGTGCGAGAGAAAATCAAAACCGTCCTTCTGGTACGGACGCAAGTCCGCCTGCAACCCCCTGGGCAAATCCACCGAGGGCACGCCCTTGAAATCGCGGATATGCCCGCGCAACGCCTTGGCTTCAGGCGAATCCACAAAGCGCGCAAAGCCGTCCTCGTCCAGATGGGCGACATGTTCGAGACCGACCTTTTGCGGCACGGCGATGAGGCCGTCCACGCCCATGTCGGCCATGGCTTCGTGCGCGCCCTGCACGGCTCCGGTGTCGAGTTCCACCCAGCCGGAGTTGGGCAGCTTGACGAACCGGCCGGTCGCGCTCGCGAGGCGTTCGAGGTCCGCCTTGCTGAGTTTGAGCCCTTCCGCCTCCCACTCGGCGGAGACGGCCAGCCAGTCAATGCCGCTGCCTTTGACGACGAGCCGCGGCTTGAGCTGGCGCGGTTGGAGAAACAGGCGGTGAAACGCCGGGTTGCCGAGAAACTCGGCTTCCTTGGGCCGTTCCGCCCACGCGCTGGCCAGTGAACCCAGGAAATTTTCGTTGGCATCGCCAATCCACAGGCCGGGTTCGGAGGTGAACCAATCCAGCTTGCGGAGCCATTGCGCCGCCGGTTCCAGGCGCGGATCGTCGAGGATCTCCGGTTTGTCGGCCGGGCGCTTTTTGGATTCGTGCGCCACCCATTCATGGCCGTTCCAGAACCAGACGCTCTGGTCGCGCTGGCTTTTGGCGAGCAACCGCAGGCGCACGGTGTCGTCGAGCAATTCAAAGACAAACTGCGGCGCGGCCTTGTGCGTGACGCATAGTTGTTCCCAGTTCACGCCGTGATTGGACTGGGTCTTGCGCAGGTGCAGGAGCAGGCGATGGCTGAGCTTGCGCACCGGCACGGACGGTTTGCCGGCGAGATATTTCAGCAGGGACGGCGGCGGCGCGTTGCGCAGCAGATAAAAAGCGCCGTTGACCAGCGCGAGCGGCGGCTGGCGGTTGAAAAACTTCACCCCGGCCACGGAATGGTTCTTGCCATCGGGCAGCACGACATAGTGGGTGAAGGAAAGTTCCTTGTCGCCGTTTTCGAGATGGGGCGACAACACGGCAACGTGTCCGTGGAATTGCAGCGGTTTGCCGTCGCATTCAAAGCGCGCCGTGTGGCCCCAGCGCGCCAGCCATTGGAGCAATTCGGCGTCGGACAGAATCAGCGTGTCCGTGTCCCGCGCGGCGGAATGACGCTGCGTATCGGCAATCCATTGGATGAATTCCCAGTCGGCCGGCGGAAACAACTCCTGTTCATGGGTGGCGCGGACGACGAGATCAATCATCTCGCGGATCGTGCGCGCCTTTTCGCCCGTGCGCGGGCGCGACAAAAGGAATTGCACGGCGAGCCGGTGGCGCGAGGGTTCCTCCGGGTCCGGTTCCGGACGGCAGACGACCCGCAGAACGGCCCGGGGTGTATCGAGCAGCGGCATGGCGGGCGGTGACAGCCAGTTTTCGAGCTCCTGCACGAGTTTTTGTTCCTGCTCGGCTTCCTCGGCCTGGGCAAAACGGTCGGGGCTGGCATGCGGCTGCAGTTCAGGCGGGACGGAGCGTTTGGCCCGCAGGAACAAAAAGGCCAGTTCCTCCAGGCGCGTCTTGCCCTGGGCGTTCAGCAAGCGCGGCCACCAGCTGGTATCGGGAAAATCGCGGCGCGAAAGCGACAGTTTCTCAAAATAGTCCTCGAGCAACAGCCACGAGCGTTGCGAATCGGGGCAGGCGGCGAAGCCGCGCAGAATGTCCTCGCGTTCATTGACGGTCGCTTTCGAATCAGAAAGTTCCCGGCGCAAATCGGCGAAGGCGCCGTAGGTTTGCGACAACACTTTATGATGCGCGTCGTACTTTGTCGTGCCCGCCGTCCGCGAGCCGTTCCCGTTTCTGACTGAGACTTTCGGCATTCGAATAGACTAGGCTAACATTCCGTCACAAGCGGCGGCGCTGGTCAATCAGAAAGCGAAGAAATTTATGCACACCTTATCGTCAGCGCGTTGACATGCCGCGCAAATCAGCTATAATTGGCGGCCTTTTTATGAACCCAAATCCGCATGTGGCCGTGGTCGGCGCGACGGGCGCCGTCGGCATCGAAATGATCAAAACGCTGGAAAAGCGAAACTTTCCGGTGGGCCAACTGACGTTGCTCGCCTCGGCACGGTCGGCCGGCAAAAAGCTGAAATTTCGCGGACAGGATGTCACGGTCAAGGAACTGACGAAGGATTCCTTCGCCGGCATCGACATCGCGCTGTTCAGCGCGGGCGGCGGCATTTCCAGGGAATTTGCGCCCATCGCTGCGAAGGCCGGCTGCGTGGTGGTGGACAATTCCAGTGCGTTTCGCATGGACGATGCCGTGCCGCTGGTGGTTCCCGAGATCAACGCCGCCGACGTAAAGCGGCACAAAGGGATCATCGCCAATCCCAATTGCACCACGGCCATCACCCTGATGGCGCTGTATCCGCTGCATCACGCGTTCGGTTGCAAACGCATATTTGCGTCCAGCTACCAGGCCGTCAGCGGCGCGGGCGCGAAGGCGATGGAAGAATTGAAGCGGCAAATCGGCGAGATTGTTTCCGGAAAACCGGCGACGAAAGAGACTTTTCCGCATCAGATCGCCTTCAACGTGCTGCCACAGGTGGATGTCTTCCTGCCGACCGGCTACACCAAGGAGGAAATGAAGATGGAAAACGAGGGCCGCAAGATCATGCATCATCCGGCCTTTCGGGCAAGCGTCACCTGCGTGCGGGTGCCGGTCTATCGTTCGCATTCCATCGCGGTGAGCGCGGAATTTGAAAAGCCGGTAAGCGTGGACGCCGCGCGCAAGGTTTTGAAGCAGGCGCCCGGCCTGGATGTCGTGGACGAACCGGAGAAAAACAAATATCCGATGCCGCTGTTCACCTCGGAGAAATACAACTGTGAAGTCGGCCGCATCCGCAAGGATTGCGCGCTGGAGAACGGCTTATGTTTCTGGGTGAGCGGCGATCAATTGCTCAAGGGCGCGGCGCTCAACGCGGTGCAGATTGCGGAAGAGTTGCTGAAATAAAAATCAACCAGCCAGGCCGCCAGGGCGCAGAAATTGGCAGGGACGCCGTCCCGCATTGCGGGATCCACGGCCGGCCCGGCGGGCCGTCCCTACCTCTTATTGCGTGGCCAGCCGATAAAAACCGCTGCCGTTGGTCAAAGCTAATGTCACTTGATCCTGAAGGTTAGAGAGGTTGAAAACCGGTGTATTCGTTACGTCCATCCAGTTGGTGCCGGTCAAATCCAGGCTTTGCTGCAAGACGAAATTGGTCGAAGGGATAATCCATGAAAGGGCGAGGTTGCCATTGGCCGGCGCGATATTCATTTGCGGAGCCGGGGTTAGTTGCGCGGTCCAAATACCGCCGCCAAAGGCCGTCGCCATTAATCGGGTGCCATCGGCTGACGACGCGACGGCTTCCCAGTTTAGATGGGGCGCGTTATTGGAAGTCCAATGGGCCCCGGAGTCCACGGAAGAGTAAATCCCCTGCTTTTGCGAGACGGCCACCAATTTTTTGCCATCCGCCGAGGAAGCACAGGCATACCAGCTGTCATTCAGAGGCAAATTGTTTGTTTCCCAAGTGGTGCCTGAATCCATGGAAGTATAAACACTTCCCCCATTGACCACTGCGATCAATTCGGTTCCGTCCGCGGACGAGGCAACGCCGGTCCAATTTGCGCCGGGGGCGTTGGTGGCGCGTGTCCAAACCGTTCCGCCATTCGTTGAAGTATAAATGGTCCCGGGGCCGGAGCTGTAATTGTTCACGGCGACCAGTTTATTACCATCCGCTGAAGACGCCACCGAACGCCAAATGGCAGCCGGCACATTGGTCGCCTGGATCCAAACCATTCCGCCATTCGTTGAGGTGTAAATTGTTTCCGGAGAATTGTTCACGGCGACCAATTTATTGCCATCTGCCGATGACGCCACCGAAGTCCAACCGGCTTGCGGGGCATTATTCGTCACCCAGTTTGCCCCCGCGTTGGTGGATGTATAAATCCCATAAAGTCCGCCGCCGTCATATTGCACCGCCACCAGCTTGTTTCCATCCGCCGAAGCGGCGACCGAATTCCAGGTATTCGACGGCGCGCTGGTCACGGTCCAGGTTTCTCCGCCATCCGGCGACGTATAAATCGGGATGGTCAACCGAATCCCGGATGCAACGAGTTTGTTGCCGTCGGCCGAGGAGGCGATGCAAGTCCAATTGTTCGTCGGCGCGCTGGTGGGCGTCCAGGTTTGGGCGGACGCGGGGATGAAGTTGTTGAATAAACCGCTCCCCATGACTGCGATCGACAGCAGAATGACAAGGGGCCTCATAAGCTGATTATAGGCATTAAACCAACCAAAAAAGTCTTTTGCAAGCAGATTTTTGGGTGAAGGCGCCTTTTGGCGGGCGTGGCTGCTGCGAACGGCCCGGCGGGCCGTCCCTAACTTTTTATGGCTTGGCCGTTTCCCTGGTGTAGGCCACCAGGGATTTGATTTGTGCCTTGGCGGCGGCGTCGCGCACCTTCACCACTTTTCCCCAGGGCGCCTTTTCGTCGGCGTTGATGGCCAGCACGAGCTGTGGATTTTTCTCCGCCCGCGAAATCAATTCAGCCTGCAACTGGTCAAAGGTCACCGGCAGTTTTTCCACAAAGTACATGCCATTGGAGTCAATGCTCACGACGAACGGCGGGTTTTCGTTCGCGCCGGCTTTTTTGGCCTGCGACGATTCGGGCAACTGCAGTTTCAACGCCGCCTGCTGTTTGAAGGTGGTCGTTACCAGCAGGAAGATCAGCAGCACGATGAGCACGTCAATCAGCGCGACGATGATGACGGCGGGCGTGGTGCGGCGTTTGCGGACAAAAAAACGCATGTCAGGCGGGGTCCAGAGTCTGGGGTTTGGCTTCCGGCGCGGGGCGTTGGGTGTCTGGCTTCCGGGATTTGGCGTTGGGCACAGGCGGCATTTCATCCTCCGGGGCGCCGGACGCCGGTTCCGAATATTGCCGGCGAATGAAGTCATCACACAGCGCCTCCATCTCGACGGCGAACACCTCGACTTTTTTGCTGAAATAACTCCAGAAAATCAGCGAGGGGATGGCAATAAGCAGGCCCATCAGGGTCGCATTCAAAATCAGCGCAATCCCCTTGGCCAGCCGGGCCGCGTCGTTCAGGCCGGTGACCCCGATGTCGCTGAACAAGGTCATCATGCCCGCAATGGTGCCGACCAGCCCCAGCAACGGCGCGATGCCAACGATGATTTCGAGCACGACGAGGCCGCGTTCGAGCCGGATGATTTCGTGGCGGGCGGCGGTTTGCAGGGCGTCCACGTTGTCAGCCTTGGGCCAATCCAGATGCTCGGAAGCCAGCAACAGCAACCGCCCCAGAGGTGATGGTTTCCGCTGGCAGATCCGACACACCGCTTTCGCGTCTTCGCGGGTCCGGCAGGCCGCCAGTGCCTGCGTGATTTCCGGCGGCACGACCTTGTTCCAGCGCAACGCCAGCGCGCGCTCGACAATGAACGTCAGTCCGACGACCGAAGTCAGTCCCAGTAAAACGTAAACGATGTCACCCATAAATATTTTTGTCGGCACGCTGCCGCATGCGGTCAGTAGTAATAAAACGTAAAAGTAATTTCGCGATAATCCAGACCGACCATGGCCCGCATGTCCGTCGGCCACTCGGCGTAGGGCGCGGGATCCATCACCGCTTTCTGGCAAACATAGCCCAATAAATCTCCCACGGTATTTTGCACAACTTCCATATCGGAGATGCGTCCGTCGTAATTCAAGTGAAATCGCAGAACCACTTTGCCGCTGCGGTCCCGGGCGAACTGCCGGCTGTCCAGCAAATCGTACCAGCGCTGAGTCACTGCCTGGATGAAGGCGGCGTCATAGGCGCCAAACGGCGTGGCCTTCACATCCAGCGCCGGCACCAGGGCTTCGCGCCGGACGCCGCCATCCTGCTTCATTTTCACGCCGGGCAGCCGGTTTTGCTGGGCGAGCGCCTGTTTGAGCGTACGTGGACGCGGCGGTTCCGCCGATGGGGTATCTGAAGGATTGCCGAGTGTCAAATCGCCCGCATTTTGCGGCCGCGCCTCGGCCAGTTGCTCCCGGGACGGCTGCATGGTGGGTTGAAGTTTGGAAAAATCCGGGCGCGGGACGTCTTCGGTTTTCACAACCTCGGTCTGGGTGCCGTTCAATTGCGGCGTGTTTGCGTCGCGCTTTGCGTCCGGATTGGCTGCGCGCGAATTCTGGTTGGAATAATATTTGGCATTTTTCGGTGCCTCGGGGGTCGCCTGCGCCGGATTCACATCGACGAACTCGATCGGCACGCTCTCAGGAACCGATGCTGGCGTCGGTTTGATTTTGGTGAAGAGCATCAACGGCGGCAGATGAAGTCTTTGCCACAGGTTGAATTCCTTGCCGGCCTCATAACCGCCCCAGGCCAGCAGATGCGCCAGGAGCGACACGGCAAAGACCCACGCCAGCCGTCTTGATTCAAGACGGCTGAATCGCAAGGAATCCAATGGTGTGCCGACTCCGGTCATGACATCAAGCTTGCCCCAGGGAAATCAAGGGAGCAACTTCTTTGCCGGGTTTGGATCGGTATTTCCTCCGGTTGGTTCGAAAATTACGCGTTGCTTTTTTGGCCGGGGCTGGCAGTCTTATCTGTCCACGTCGGGGCGTAGCGTAGCCTGGTAGCGCGCTTGTTTCGGGTACAAGAGGTCGTGAGTTCGAATCTCACCGCCCCGACCATCTTCCTCCCTTCCCGGTCCGGTTTTTCCTTAAGACCGCAAAAACTGGTGGGCGCTGAGGGATTCGAACCCCCGACCTACTCGGTGTAAACGAGGTGCTCTTCCGCTAAGCTAAGCGCCCGACCGCAAATACGCTATCAAAGCCAGGTAATTACAACAAGTGTCTGGCGTGGGTCCGGAAAAGTGCGACGCGAGAATACGATTGGAATTTATTTATCATCTTTCCGACTCGCTTTCTCTGCCTTCTCCAAGGCTTCAACCGCTTGAACGTCCTGGCGCCCCAACTCCTCGTAGAATTTATGCACTCGCTTGACGAGTTGTGGTGACACCTCGACTACTGGCCTTGCGTCCGGTTCCGGTCTGGTTTCCATTTTGCCATCAGGCTTCGGCTCAACTTTACTGGTTGGTTTGGCGTCGGCTTTGAGCTCTGGTTTCGGTTCCGCTTTGACGGTGGACGGCGGGACGGTTGTGGCTTCCGGTGTGGCTGGAGCTTTGACCTCAGGCGCCGACTTGGTCTTGGCCTCCGGTTTGATTTCGGCTTTGGGTTCACCCTTGGCTTGAGTGGCGCGAATCTCCTGCTCCGCTTTGTCCCAGTTCTGCGCCGACTGACCGTCACGATAGCCCTGGCGCTCATAGAGTTCATAGGCCCGCGCGGCAATCTGCGGAGTCAAATCGGATGCCGCCTTGATTTTGGTGTCGGTTGTGGAGTGCACATCAGGTTTTGGACCGGCTTCGATCTCAGGCTTGGGGTCAGCTTTGTCTTCATCCTTTGCCTCGGGTTTAGCCGAAGTCTTGGCATCACCTGTGACATCAGATGTGGCATCGGACTGAGATTCAACTTTTGTTTCAGGTTTCGTCCCGACCCTTTTGACAGGATCGAAAATCCGATATGCGAGCAGTTTAATGCGGTCGCTTACCAGGAACCACACCAGCGCGTAGGCCCAGACAAATCCGGCCCAACCCCAACCTAGCGGCGGCATCAGGAATCCATAGACCGCGATGAGCGTCGCAATGATTTGCGTGCCGAGGACGGCCATCCACAAAATCTTTGCCGGACGGATGGACCAGAACGCGCCGCGTGTGCGCGTGAGAAAGATCGTCAGATGTCCCGCCACGGACAGCATCAGATACATCATTGGCTGGAGATGCGGACGATCCATGTGAAAAACACGGTCGCCCAGGTAGAACAGGCCGAAAGCGGCGATGGGTCCGACGATGCCCAGCACCGAGGCGATCCCCAGCACCAGTCGCATATTCCAGGCTTCCGGCTTGTCCTTGTAATGAACGTTGTCGTAAGCGATGGACAGGATGGCGCCATCGTTGAGCAGCGCCAGCATCACGATCATTACCGCCGTCAATGGATAAAAATTGAAGATTAAAATCGCCGCCGTCATGAACAACAGCACGCGCAACGTCTCGGCGATGCGGTAAATCGCGTAACTGTTCATCCGCTGGAAGATCCGCCGGCTCTCCTTGATCGCGTCAATGATCACCAACAGGCCGGGCGTCGTCAGAACAATGGCTGCTGCCGCTCGCGCCGCGTCCGTCGCACCTGAAACGGCGATGCCGCAGTCGGCCTTCTTCAGCGCGGGCGCATCATTCACTCCGTCACCCGTCATGCCAACCATGTGGCCGCGCTTTTGCAGGACATCCACGATATGGAATTTGTGTTCGGGGAACACTTGGGCAAAACCGTCGGCCTTCTCAATGGACTCAGCCACTTCTGCGCTTTCCTCTTTCTTCGAGTCGCCCAGGCTGGCGGCATCGAGGATGTTTGTGCCCATGTCCAGCTTCTTGGCGGTTTCCTTGGCGATGGCCAGGGCGTCGCCCGTCACCATCTTGATCTTTACGCCCATCGCCAGCGCGGTCG
>JAJPJM010000126.1 GCA_021324235.1 Verrucomicrobiota bacterium | reverse complement strand
CGGATTGACGCCTACGGCAATCTCACGCGGCGGTTCGTTGATTGAACCATGAACGTGGCCCTGTTCAAACGTTACCTTCCCCTGGCCGTCTGGATCGTCGTCGTTTTCACCATCATCCTCATCCCGCTGAAAATCATCAGCTATGGTTTTTTGCCCGGCGACGATGCGCTGCGGCACGCGGCCAGGACGATTTCGGGCAAAACCTGGCAGCAAATCCTTGTCATGCGGGGCGATTTCCCCATCGATCCCAGCCCCGGCTGGCAAAAAATCCTGGAATGGGTGCACGCGGTGCATCCGGGCGATGCCCAATCGCTCGTGATTTTCTCTGTCGTGGCTTTGATGCTGCTGGTGACGCTGTGTGCGCTGCCGTGGTTCCGCCGGCCGGAGGCGTGGTTGACCGCCTTGTTCATCGCCTCGGTTTTTATCCCGGCGTGCACGACCCGCTTTGCCCGCGGCCGACCCTACCTGCTGACCGACGCCGTCCTCATCACAATTTTGTTCCTCTGGTCGCGATCGGAAAAAGACCGGCCGCCGCGCGCGGCGATTATTTTCACCCCGCTGCTGGTCGCTGCCTCCGCGTGGATTCATGGTTCGTGGTATTTGCTCTGCCTGCCCGGTGCGGCGATCCTGCTCGCGGGATTCTGGCGTTCGGCGCTGGTTTATGGCGGGTGCTGGCTGGCGGGAAGTTTTCTGGGCTGCGCGTTGACCGGCCACCCGTGGGAATTTTTATTCCAATCGGTGCGGCACATGTTTGGCGTGTTTGGCGACTTCGTGGTCACCCGCGAACTGGTGCCCGAGTTGCAGCCGGCCGATGGTGATCTGGTCGCCGTGCTCGCCGTCGCCGTGCTGCTCTTGTGGCGAAAAATTTCCTCCACCTGGAATCCGCGCGTCCTGTTGAATCCCATTTTTATGATGATGGTCTTGGGCTGGCTGCTGGGATTCAAAATCCGGCGGTTCTGGTGGGATTTTGGGACGCCGGCGTTCATCGTCTGGGTCGCGCTGGAACTTCAAAGCCGGCTGGAGCAATACCTTTCGTTCGATTCGTTCCGGCGTTTGTTCATCACGCTGGCGGCGGCGACCGGCGTCTTTTTAGGCTTCACGAGCGACCGGGACAGTCGTTGGACGGAAAATCTGACCACCGAATACTATGCGCCGGAGAATCCTGACGCCGCCGGCTGGCTGCCGGATGCCGGCGGCATTGTTTACAACACCGACATGGTCATTTTCTTCCAGACTTTTTACAAGAATCCGACCGCACCGTGGCGTTATATTCTGGGTTTTGAATCCGGCCTGATGCTACCCGAAGATCTCCAGGTCCTGCGCAAGGCCCAGTGGAATTTTGATGATCCCCGTGCTTACGAACCGTGGGTGAAGAAAATGCGTCCGCCGGACCGCCTCGTCATCCGTCTGGCGAGTGGAGGCAGCCCGCCGGGCATCCCGGAATTGGAATGGCATTACATTGGCAGCGGCTTGTGGGTTGGCCGCCTGCCGCAATCCGCCAATGCCCCTCCCGCCCTGCGCTCTTCGAAACCGGCCCCGTATGGAGCGTCAAAATAAACCGGCCTGGATCACTGGCGCCCACGGATTGATCGGAGGTTATCTCGCCCAAAGCGCGCCGAAATTCGCGCCGCAGTGGCAGGTGCGTGCCTGGACGCGCGCACGGCTTGACCTGCTCGATTTCCACGCCGTCCACCGCGAGTTCCAGCGGGACCGGCCGCAACTGGTCATCCACTGCGCCGCGCTCACGAGCGTTGCCGGGACGCGGGCCGATCCGGCGCTCGCACGGCGGGTGAACATCGAAATCACCCAACGGCTCGCGGAGTTGGCGGCAGAAATTCCGTTCGTTTTCTTTTCGACAGACCTGGTTTTCGATGGGCGCAAGGGGAATTACCTGGAAACCGACGCGGTGAACCCAATCCACATTTACGGCGAAACCAAGGCGGCCGCCGAACAGATCGTCTTGAAAAACCCGCGGCATCTGGTCGTGCGCACGTCCATCAACGGCGGCATTTCGCGCGCGGGCAACCGCGGCTTCAACGAACAACTGCAACTCGCGTGGCAGTCGGGAGGGAAAATAAAATTGTTCACGGACGAATTTCGCAGTCCGATTTTTGCCGGCGAGACGGCCCGCGCAGTCTGGGAACTGGCGGTCCAGGAACGCACCGGGCTGTTTCACGTAGCCGGGGCGGAACGATTGTCGCGCTGGCAAATCGGCCAGCTGCTGGCCGGGCGCCGGCCCGGGCTGAAGGCGAACCTCGAACCCGGTTCCGTCAAGGATTTCCCCGGCCCAACCCGCGCCCCCGACACGTCCTTGAATATCGCCAAGGCCCAAAACGCCCTGGCCCGTCCCCTCCCCGGCCTGACCGAATGGCTGGCGACCAATCCCCGGGAACCGTTTTGAAACGGGTAAGGCCCACACTTTTGGCCGGCCGTTTAAATTCTATTTCGTCTTTAACTCCAAAATCGTGATGGAATACGGCGGAAACTCGCGCGTGAAATCCGCGCCCAGCCCGTCCACGGTCCCGGTGACGGGAACAATGTTCGTCGGTTCATCAATCGAATTTGTGTCGTCAGGCCGGTTGGCCTTCAGCACGACCGCCGCACCTTCGGGTTCCACGGTCGCGACGCCGCTGATTTCAATTTTCACCGGCTGCGGCGTGCCCAGTTCGTTGACCACTTTCAGGTAAATGGTACCGTTCCGGCTGTCCCGGGTGGCGTCGAAGAAAATTTGCCGGACCGATTGGATGGGCGGACGCGGTTCCTCGATACCGCCGCGCCGCCGGGCCGGCGGCTGCCAGTCACGTGTCGGAATATTTTGCGAATCGGTCGCGAGAATTTCGTCGCCATGATGCGTGCTGAACATGGCCTGCGCGTAGTAGGCCGGCGAGCCGTAACTGCCCAACGCGTCATAGCCGATCAAGTCCGTGCGCCATTGCATCGAGTGGTCGGGACCCGTAATCCGGCTGACGTTCACGAACAGCGGCGCGTAGCTGGAGATGACGACGAGGTCGGAATTGCGTTCCATCCCGGTCATCCAGGCGGCGTCACCGAGCGCGCCGGCCATGTTGGGTGTGGGCGAGCCAACGCGAGTCGCCCATTCCCCGACGAAAATCTTCGGGCCGGTGCGCGGCCGTTGGTCATAGTCGAGCGCGTGCGCTTCCATATCTTCCTGCGAACGATAATAATGTTCATCCACCAGGTCCGGCACGCGGCTTTTGACCGGGGTGGTGGCGATGACCTGCAGGTCCGGATATTTTGCCTTGATGGCATCGAAGAATTGCGCGAACCGCCCGTCGTAACTGTGGGAGCGGTCAAATAAATCCTCATTCCCGATCTCGACATAATTCAAAACGAACGGCGCCGGATGCCCGTCCCGGGCGCGTTGCGCGCCCCATTTCGTGCCCGGGTCGCCGGTAACGTATTCGATTTCGTCGAGCGCATCCTGGACGTAAGCATCCAGATTGGCTCCGGGATCAACGTGTTGTTGCCGCAGCGAGTAACCGGCATAGACCGCCAGCACCGGTTGCATGTGCAAATCCTCGCACCACTCCAAAAATTCCAGCAGACCAAAACCGTCGGTGGACCAATAACCCCAGGGACTGTAATGTCCGGGACGTTGTGAGATGTCGCCGATGGTTTTCTTCCAGTCGAACCGCCCGGCAATCGTGCTGCCTTCAACATAATTGCCGCCGGGGAAGCGCAGGAAAGCCGGGTGCATATCCGCAAGTATTTGCATGAGGTCGGGGCGGGTGCCGTTTGGGCGATGGTTGTAAGTGGGCGGAAACAGGGAAACCTGCTGGAACCAGACCGTGCCGTGCCGGTTCCACCACGTTCCCGGCTTCACCGTGGAAATGACCAGCTGATTGTCCTTGGACGTCGTTACGTTCCCGGCAGTCGTCAGGGTCACTTCATATTTTTTCCATTTACCGGAAATTTCAGGGACGGTCGCGCTTGCGAAAATGCTTTTACCGTCGGCACTTTCCAGCGCAACGGTCAGCGGACCGGAGAATTTTTTCCCACGGGCGTAAAACGACGCGCGATACGTCGTGTTCGGACGAACGGGGATTCCCCAATAGCCGCCGTTGGCAATTCCCGCCGGGGAAGTCTTCGATGCCTTGTGGGTGTCCAGTTTCAAGCTCACGTTTAAAGCCGAATTCAGCGGCCGGTTCGTATCGAGCGCCATGGCTGCGTCCCCGACGGCCTCCCAATAAATCGGGGTGGTCGGGTTCGCCTTGAACGTCCGATTGCGGACCAACTCGCCGTAAAGCCCGCCTTCATAGGAATAATTGATTTCCTCGGTCATCAAGCCGTAAAGCGTCGGACTGACCCGGGCGACAACCTGGTCGGCCTTGATTTGCAAAACCGGGGTGGCATCGGGATGAAGTTCGGCGGAATTCGTTGTCCCGAAACCGGAATTGGTTTGCGCGTTCAGCAGACCGGCCGGCGCGCCCATAACGGCCAGCCAGAGGGCGAGTCGAGTGGACAAAGGCTTTCCCGGACAATGGGTTGCATGCATGGCAAAAAAATTGAATTTTCCGCGGTAAAAGTCCATCACTAATCCGGGTGATTTTGGCTTTGAATGAACCGAAAAAACTTTGCTCCTTCGCTCCTTCGTTGTTAATTCGCCCCGTGAATCCGCAATCGGCCCCCGGTAATTCCGGGTATCGTGGACGGCTGGCGCCATCGCCGACCGGTTATCTGCATCTTGGCCACGCCCGGACTTTTTGGACGGCGCAGGCACGCGCGCGAACCAATGGGGGCACGCTGGTTTTGCGAAATGAAGATTTGGACCGTACCCGGTGCAAGCCGGAATTTGTTTCCGCGATGATCGAGGATTTGCACTGGTTCGGTTTTGAATGGCAGGAAGGACCGGATTGCGGCGGCCCCTTCCACCCGTACCATCAGAACGAACGAATCCGGCTCTACCGCGCGGCGCTGGAAAAATTGAAAGCGGGCGGATTTGTCTATCCCTGCACCTGCTCACGGAAGGACATTCAACAGGCCGTGGCCGCACCGCACGCGGAGGACGATGAACCGGTTTATCCCGGCACCTGCCGGAGGAATTGCGAATTAAATCCGGAATTCAAAATTCAAAACTCGAAATTCTCCTGGCGCTTTCGTGTTCCGGACGGTGAAAGCATCTCGTTGGTCGACGGGTATTTCGGTCCTCAGCAATTTGTCGCCGGCAGGGATTTCGGCGATTTCGTGGTTTGGTCCCGCCGGGACGGGAATGACGTCCCCGCGTATCAACTGGCCTGTGTGGTGGACGATGCGGCGATGCAAATCACCGAGGTGGTGCGGGGCGCGGATT
>JAJPJM010000048.1 GCA_021324235.1 Verrucomicrobiota bacterium | reverse complement strand
TAGCTGCTGGCAAAGGCCTTTTTCGGATCCAGCGGGCAGACCACGCTTTGCAAGCTGCCACCGGCTCCACGACCCAGATACGGCGTGATGTCGGTTGCCGCAGGACTCGCACTGGGTGCCTGGCCCGTTTCCAACGCCCATTGCTGCTTGGACGCATCAATCTGGCGCAGGTTGTTGATGCACGCGTTCTGCTGCGAGGTCGAACGCGCCTTTAGGAAGTTGGGAATCGCGATCGCTGCCAGGAGGCCGATGATGGCCACCACGATCATAATTTCCACCAGGGTAAAACCCGCTTTACGGGAGGTTTTAATTTTCATACTGCTTTTCTTTCTGCTTGGTACGGTGTGAACGACGCAGCAGGCGGGTTACTTATTTATGAGTTCAGTTTTGTTCACTTGATTGCCTGATGCAACCGCATTACAATCGAAAACAGCAGCTCTAATGCCACCGTTCTCCTTGATATTGAGTCCTCTACGAAGCTCCGTTGGGCCAAGACGGTGTTGTACTTTGTACGCTTACGAGGCAGGTGCCTTGGAAACGATTTACACTCCTACAAACAATTAATCGCTATTGTTATCGCCATAAAATGGCTGAAAACTGCCGTTTATCCTGTGGACCGCCCCACGCCCCCTCCTTGGCGCTGAAATTAGATCTTTGTAGGCTGTTCTTTTCCCGCCGAATCCACGGAATACGGGGTCTCTTTGAATTGGTTGTCCTTACGAAATTCCTCCTGAAAATGCTTCATCAAGCGTCTGATTCCAAAGCAGACGAGGCTGAACGCAATCAAAAGGGCAATCCCTATGGTAATAGTTGGTGAACTAAGCATCGCTTCAGAATTCTCAGGTTAATTATGACCAGCCTTGTCCTAGCTAGTTCTTTGCCACCTTTTTGCCCCGGTTCAGCCAATGAATCGCTATATTCCGTTAAATTTGCCGGCCAATTTCCTTACCATTGGACGAGGGCCAAGTCGGGCAAGCCATATGAGCAGACGGTTTTGGAGCCCGGGAACCGCCACTGCCTTTCCCTTCCGGAATGAGCGAAGACCGTAAAGCGCAACTGCTGCCGCAGACATTCTGACCTGCCGAACCATCCGTGCCGGATCAGCCTGTGCCACCTGGCCAAAATTCGTGGCCGTAGGGCCGGGACACAAGGCCGTTGCCGTCACATTCGTGCCGGCCAGTTCCTGGGCGAGCGCTTCGGTAAAGGAAAGCACGCAGGCCTTGGTTGCGTAATAAACCGCCATGCCCGGACCAGGCACAAAAGCCGCCACGGAGGCGACGTTCAGGACTCCACCGCACCGGCGGCGCACCATTCCGGGGAGAAACAGTCCGGTCAATTGAACCAGCGCGGTGATGTTGACCTGCAACATTTCGAGCTGCCGTGGCAGCGGCAACCCGGCAAACCTGCCCCAGGCGCCGAATCCGGCATTGTTCACCAGAACATCCACCGCGGTTCCCCTGCCCTGCAATTCCTTGAAGATGTGCTCCGGGGTTTCGGGCCGGGACAGATCGGCGGGCAGGACGGACACTTCGACGTGGTGAGTGCGGCACAATTCATCAGCCAGGGATTGCAATGCCTCCATGTTGCGGGCGGTAAGAATCAGGCGGGAGCCTTCCGCCGCAAAACCTTTGGCCAGTTCCCGACCAATACCCGACGAAGCACCGGTGATCAGAACCGTCTCGCTGTTCGCGCCGCTCATTTTGGTCGGAGGCCTTATTGATTGCCCCAGCCGAATCGTTGGGAGATGGGCCAATAGACAAAAAAGGATCTTCCGATGACGTGGTCGCTGGAGAAATCACCCCAGTAACGCGAATCAAGGCTGTTGAACGTATTGTCGCCCATGACAAAAAAATGATTGGTTTCCACCTGAAAACTTTCACCCGGAGCCAGCGCTTTCAGCATGGCGTGCCCGTAGTAGTGATTGGGTTGATATTCCAGCGTCTTTTGACCGGGATGAACATCGGCGAAAGCATACAAATTCGTGAAATGAGGGGTCGCCGCCGACAAGGGTTGACCGTCCACAACCAGGTGTCCCGTCGGGACCGTCCCCATTAACGGCACATCCTCAACTTCGTAGTCCTGTTTGAGCGACAAGGTTTCACCGCCCAATCCCACCAGCCGCTTGATGTAGAAGGTATCCTGCTGGTCGGGCGGCAGGCTGGTGATGCCGTGAGTATCAAAAACCACAATCTCGCCGCGCTGAGGCGCGCGGAAATTATACGTCAGCCGGTCTACAAACAAATGGTCGCCGGCATGAAGCCGCAGCTTGATCACATCGTCGCCTTTGTGGAAAAGCCGCCCAGGATCCAGCCCGGCCCGGTATCTTAGCGGCTCTTCGCCATAATCCGGGGGGAACCAGATAATGTGCCACTCCCCGGCGAATTCGATGCGCTGATAAAGTGAAAAAAATGCCGGTGGCCAGGGCTTCGCAATCTCATCCACGGCGCCGTCGGTCGGAGCGACAAAATGAACATAGGACACGCCATGAAACCAGTCCTGGATGCGCGCCCAGCCGGTCGGAATTTTTATGGCTTGTTGCAGTTGCAACTGTTGGCTCACGATTTTGGCCTGGTCATCCAGACCCGCATAGACCGGGGTGAAGTCCGGTTCGGAGGTCACGCCATAAAGCGTCGGCTGCATCGAGCCGGTGGGAATTTTAAACGGTTGCAGAAAAAACGTACGGATGCCCATCGCCACGGCAATCGCCACCAGCAACACCTCCACATTTTCGCGCCAGACGGCATTTGGATATGGCTTCAGCCATTTATTGGCGGCAAATTCCAGTTCTTCCATCTTGATCCGGATCCGGCCCAGGTTGGGTTTTGCCTCGTTGATTGCGGCTTGCAGTTCGTCCATGGCGAGCATCACCGCCGCCGCCGCCTGGGGTGAAAGCAGGTCACGCTGCGCACAATACCAGCGACGGACATGTTTGCGCATCGCCACCGCATCGCGAATCGTTTTGGAAAACAGCCAGCGGATCATAAAATATGTCGAGCGACGAGTGTCGGGGGTCGAGGGCCAAAAAACAAGCATTCGTGCCGGGCAATCCCCTGCCCCCGACCTTCGACCTTCGAGCCTCGACTTTCGTTCATGCCTTTAGAACCTCAATGAAAGCTTCCTGGGGAATATTGACATTACCAATGGATTTCATCCGCTTTTTGCCTTCCTTCTGCTTTTCGAGCAGTTTGCGCTTGCGCGAGACGTCGCCCCCGTAACATTTCGCCGTCACGTCCTTGCGAAACGCACTCACGGTTTCCGACGCGACAATTTTCCCGCCGATGGCTGCCTGGATTTTCACCTGGAACTGCTGGCGCGGAATCACTTCCTTCAATTTCTCCGCCAGCGTGCGTCCCCTGCCCTCCGCCTTTGTGCGATGCACGATGCATGAAAACGCATCCATCGGCTCGGCGTTGACCAGCATGTCGAGCTTGACCATGTCGCTTTCCTGATAGTCCGCCGGCTCGTAATCCATCGAACCAAATCCGCGCGTAAGGCTTTTGATGCGGTCATGGAAATCAATCAGGATTTCGTTCAGCGGCAGCAGGCTGGTCAACATCACCCGCTTCGCGTCGAGGGTCTCCGTGTGGTCCACCGCCCCGCGTTTTTCCGAAATCAACGCCATCATGTCCCCGATGTTTTCGTTGGGACAAATCACGAAGGCCTTTACCATCGGCTCCTCGATCTTCTCGATGTACGTCACGTCCGGCATGAACGCCGGGTTGTCCACTTCCTTGTGCGTGCCGTCCGTGAGCGTGACGTGATAGACCACGCTCGGATACGTCGCGATGATGTCCATGTCGTATTCCCGGCGCAACCGTTCCTGCACAATCTCCATGTGCAGCAGGCCGAGAAAACCGCAGCGGAAGCCAAAGCCCAACGCCACGCTCGTTTCCGCGGAATACGCGAAGGCCGAATCGTTCAACTGCAGCTTGGCCATGGAGGATTTCAGGTGCTCGTAATCCGCCGTGTTGATCGGGTAAATCCCGCTGAACACCATCGGATGAACCTCCTTGAATCCCGGCAGCACCGGCGAGGGGTTCCGCGCATCGGTGATGGTATCGCCCATTTTTACCTCCTGCGCGCTCTTGATGTTGGCCGTGAAATAACCCGTCTCGCCGACCTCCAGCCTGTCGCGCGTGTACGGTTTTGGATTAAAGCTGCCAACCTCCTTCACCTCGACGTTTTTTCCCGAATGCAACAGCTTCACCTGCTGGCCGGCCTTCAACTCGCCGTTGAACACGCGGACGTGCGTAACGACGCCCTTGTAGGTATCGAAAAATGAATCGAACGCCAGCGCCTGCAGACTCCCCTGCCCCGTCGGCTTGGGCGGCGGCACCCGTGCGACGATGGCTTCCAGAATGTCGTCGATGCCGATGCCTTCCTTGGCACTGCAGGGAATCGCCAGTTCGCTGGGCACGGCCAAAACCTCTTCCAGCTGCTGCTTGGCCTGCGCAATATTGGCATGCGGCAGGTCAATCTTATTGATGACCGGGATGATTTCCAGGTTTTGCTTCGACGCCAGATGATAATTCGCCACGGTTTGCGCCTCGACCCCTTGCGCCGCGTCCACCACGAGCAATGCCCCTTCGCAGGCGCTCAAACTCCGCGACACCTCATATGCAAAATCCACGTGACCGGGCGTGTCAATCAGGTTCAGTTCGTACATCTCGCCGTTCCTGGCCTGGTACAGCATCGTGACCGGATGTGCCTTGATGGTGATGCCGCGTTCGCGCTCCAAATCCATCGAATCGAGGAGTTGCGCCTCCATATCGCGCGTGGCAATGGTGCCCGTTCGGTGTAAGAGCCGGTCCGACAGCGTCGTCTTCCCATGGTCAATATGGGCAATGATGCTGAAATTTCTTATGTGCGCTGCGTCCATCCGGTTTTTAAATCTTAATCTTAATCCCCTGCTCGGCCGTTTATGCGAAATCCGAGCGCAGCAGGATAGCCGGAAAGCGATTGAAGAAAAGGAAATTTGACTGGCCTCCTCCGGCAAAAACCTTTCAGCCACGATTACTACCGCGTATTGGACACGGACGGTTTGAGTCCCGGCCCTTTGAGGTGATGTCCGGCGAAAGTCAGAAATGCCGGCCAGTTCGGGACGTCGGTGTGCCCGCCACTGTGTTCCCGGAAGGCGATGTCGCCGTCAATCAACGCCGTCTCCGGCGGAGGAAACACATCGGTTCCGAGATCTTTTTTGCCGAGAAGCTCGTATACCGGACCGGCGCCGACCGCGGCCATGAACATGCCTCGCGGATCCGCGAAACCATCGCCGGCGGGACCACCGGCAGTGGAACCAGCCCCAATGAAGACCGGGCGCGGTGCGCACAGGGCGATCAATTCATGACCATCCACCGGCAGGTCTTTCGCCGTTAACGGGCCGCCGTATTTGATAAAATTGCCTGCATACCAGTGATATGCCTCCCACCACGCGGCATTCTCCACCACTTCGCCGTAATCGCGGCGATTGATCTTCGTGCCACCCTCGCCCGAGGAACTCACATAAGCGATGGCAAAGCGCGAATCATAGGCCATCGCCACGGCCGTCGCCTTGCCCCAGCGCGAGTGGCCTTCGAGGCCGACTTGTTTTGCGTCCACCGCCGGGTCAGTCTCAAAATAATCGAGCGCGCGGCTCGCGCCCCACGCCCAGGCTTTCAGCACGCCCCAATCATCCAATTTGCGTGGCTGGCCCCGGTTGCAGAGGCCGATGATGCCCGTGGTCAATCCAGCGCCGCCATCCGCCTGAATGCTGTAGGTGGCGAGGGTGGCGTATCCCCAACCATTGCTTAACATTGTGGCCTGCCAGGGTTGCAACCCAAAAAAATCAAAACCGCCCCGGCGGAGCGGTGCGTTCGTACCGGTCAGCCGGTTGGTTCCGCCCGGACCGAACCGGGGAAATCCACCGCCAAAACCGGGAGCGAACGGAAACAAAACCATGATGACCGGGGACGGCCCGGCAGCGTTTGCCGGAAGGGTCAAAGATAATTGGATGGTGACGGAGATGTTCGTATAGAAGGAATTGTCCACGTGCCCCAGCAACCGTTTTTCAACGACGGAAAAACGGCTGGTCGCATTGGTAACCACCCGATTGGTGATACTGGCAACTTCCCACGTCACCTTGGGCGTCTCTTTGGGCATCCGGCCATAAATCTCGCGATCGAAATCCTCGACGATTTCCGGACGGCGCTTGTCCCACCAGCTGGCTGGAGTCGTGACTTTTTCCCCATCTTTCAGTGTCAACGGGTCGGGCAAATCGGGATAGGGATTCGCCCTGGACTCTTCATAATTAGTGGTTGTCCGGTGGCGAAATGAGGTCATGTGCAACAAGCCCATGAGCCGCTGATGATCCGCCTGCGCCGAAAGCTGCACGGGCGGCGGCGAATTCGAATCGGCGCCCGCCGACGGCGCGATGAGCAGCGCCAATGGCGTCAGCAAAACGAAGGCGAGCCGGCTGTGAATCAGCCCAGGCTTGAGAACAGGCGTAATTTTCCTGGAAAATTTTATCAATTTTTAAGTCCCTGATTTCGGATTGGCGGTGGCCGGCGCCGCCATCACGGGCTTGGGACGCCGCCAATATTCCATCAAGCGGTATCCGAGCAGGACGGCCAAGACCACCGCAAATACCAATGGCTGGCGCACGTCGGCTTTCACCTGCATGTAATAGTGAATCACACCGGCAATGACAGCCACGTAGGCCAGCCGGTGCAACGCCCGCCAGCGTTTGCCACCCAGGCGTTTGATCATCGCATTGGTCGAGGTGACGGCCAGCGGGATCATGGCTATCAACGCGGTGCTGCCGACGATCAGGTATTTGCGTTTGACCATTTCCGTCAGTGTGCTGGAAATGCTGAAACCGCGGTCCAGGCTGAAGAAACACAGGAAATGCAGGCAGCCGTAAAAAAAGGCGTAAAGTCCGAGCATCCGGCGAAATTGAATCAGCCAGTTCCACCCGGTGATTTTGCGCAGCGGCGTCACCGCCATTGTCAGTACCAGAAAAATCAACGTCATCATGCCGGTCGTCAGGATGAGGAAATTCTGCGGATTGGCGCCGAGTTTGTTATGCGATTGATCCCATATCAACAACGCCAGCGGCACCACGCCGTTGACGAGAATCAGCAGCTTGATGAAACGGATGTCGTTTTCCTTCATGTCGGCTAGAAATTTGTGCGCAGGTCCATCCCGGCATATAAATGACCTACTTGTTCTTCGTAACCGTTGAACATCAGAGTCGGGCGGCGGCCTGATTCGCCGATGCGCTGTTCGGTGGCCTGGCTCCAGCGCGGGTGATCCACGTGCGGATTTACGTTGGCGTAGAAACCGTATTCGTTCGGGGCATACGCACTCCACGTCGTGCGCGGCTGGTCCGCGACCAGCTTGATTTTGACGACGGATTTGATGCCCTTGAAACCGTATTTCCACGGTACGACCAGCCGGATGGGCGCGCCATCCTGCGGCGGCAAGGCCCGGCCATAAATCCCGCTCGCCAGTATCGTCAACGGATGCATCGCCTCGTCCATGCGCAAACCCTCAACGTACGGCCAATCGAGCACATCGCTCCGCTGCCCTGGCATCCGTTTGGGATCCAGCAAGGTTTCGAAGGCAACATAGTGCGCACTGCCCAGCGGCTCGACCACGTCGAGCAGTTTGGACAATGAGAAACCAACCCACGGAATCACCATGGACCAGGCCTCGACGCAGCGCATCCGGTAAATCCGCTCCTCCGGTGGACTGATTTTCAACAGGTCGTCCAGGTCAAAAACCCGGGGCTTTTTCACCAGACCTTCGACCGACACCTGCCAGCCTTTGGTTTCAAATCCTTCTGCCGCCGGCGCCACACCTTCCTTGTCAGTCGAGAATTCATAGAAATTATTGTAATGCGTGATGTCTTCGAGGGAGGTTTCCGGTTCATCCACGCGAAAACCCGCAGCATCGGCGGTGGCAACGTTGGGTTTGGTGATTCCCGGGATGACGGGCGTGTTCACTTTGCCGGCCGCCACGGGATTAAGATGCCGATAAGCCACGCCGGTGGCCACGGCGCTGGCCGCGAGGATGCCCGCCCGGATAAACGTCCGCCGATTGAAATAAACGTCCGCCGGCGTTACGTCGCGACTGGATATTTTGTTCGGATTTTTCAACCGACAAACATTACTTTGAACATCAGGGACAGGCTAACACAATCTCCCGTACGGCACAAATTTGGAGGATTGTTTTTATTCAGTTACCAGCGCGAGGGCAAAGCCGTCGTAACCTTTGCTGCCGACGGTTTGGATGACCGTGGCGTTGACGCGTTTTTCCGCGGCAAGAACATCAAGGAAGCGGCGCATTCCCTGAACATTCGGATCGTCGCTGGCCGCATCCGCCACCGCGCCTTTGCGCACGACGTTGTCCACGATAATGACACTGCCTCGCCGCGACAGTTTGAGCGCCCACACGAAGTAGTCGGCGGTGCCCGGCTTGTCGGCGTCGATAAAGATCAGGTCAAACGGGCCGCGGCCTTCGGCGGCGAGTTGGGGCAGTGTGTCCAGTGCCCGGCCCACGCGTAGTTCAACAACGGCAGTCAGACCCGCGCGGGCAAGGTTGGCACGAGCGGCTTCGGCGTGTTTCGGGTCAAACTCCAGCGTGATTAACCGTCCGCCGGTTGGCAATGCCTGTGCCAGCCAGATCGTGCTGTAGCCGCCCAGGGTTCCGATTTCGAGAATATTTCTCGTTCCCTGCATCCGCGCCAAAAGTTGCAGCAACCTGCCCTGGGTCGGCGAAACATTGATGGCCGGCAGGCCGGCAGCAGCGCTGTCAGCAAGTGCCGCGTCCAATACGGGATCGGGCGGCCCCAACAAACCGGCAAGGTAACGGTCAACCGCGGTCCATGTTTCCTGGCTCATAGATTCCGGCGTGAAAGATGGAGCACCATCAAGGGTTTTGAAAATCAAAAAGCCGGACCTCTTCCCGGTCCGGTTCATGAAGCAAATCTGCTTTTGTCGCGCCGCTGCAGCTGGAGCCCGTCTTGATGATTTTAAACGTCCCACCAACGCGACTTGACGCGGGCAAGCGGCTTACCCCGCTCATTCCAGGCTGATCGTTTTAGGCCATTACCGGCTTGGTCTTGACCGTTTTTACCAGGACAGCCTTGTTTTTTTTCAAATACTTCTCAATGGTGGTTCGCCCGCCAACGGAATTGGAAATTCGGACGGCATTGGGCTTGGCCAACTTGTAATGAACCAGCCATTTGCCAATAAGTCCGACCGTGAAATTCAATCCCGTCACGCGCCAGACTTGACCGGTTTCCAACGGTTGCAAACGCTTCCGGGGTGCGCGCTTGGTTTTGTTCATGCCCGAGTTTGCACCGGAATTCCTTTAAAACCAGCTAAATCGAATGCAATTTAGCGAGCATCCCGACAAGTCCGGTTCGGCGAGACTTGTGTGCGGGTGGAAACCGGCTTGATTTTTCCAAAAAAATGATTAAAATGATAAATCCCTGAGCGGCAGGAACAAAAGTTGATTACGCCAAACATTTTGACACCCCCCTGAATCAATGGAACGATTTCTAATGCAAAGTGGCTTCAACCATAAGTGG
>JAJPJM010000069.1 GCA_021324235.1 Verrucomicrobiota bacterium | reverse complement strand
CGCCAGCGTTTGGTTTTCGACAGGGGCCGCGTTTCTTCGATGCGCACGCGGTCGCCCGGCTTGGCCTCGCCCTTCTCGTCATGGGCGTAAAATTTCTTGTAAGCGGTTACGACCTTGCGGTACCGCGGATGCGGGAAACGGCGTTCGACGCGCACCACGATGGTCTTGGCCATCTTGTTGGAGATGACTTCGCCTTCGCGTTGCTTGCGATGTCCGCGTGCCGTTGTCGTTGTCGTTGGATTTGCTGTCTCAGCCATACAATTAAGCCGCTTTATTGCGCAGTTGCGAAATGCGCGTTTCCAGCCGCGCAATGTCTTTGCGCAAGACGTGCAGGCGCGCCGGTTTTTCCAGTTGCGCACTCGCCTGCTGCAAACGCAGGTTGAACATTTCATGGCGCAGGTCGCGGCTCTTGGCCGCCAATTCCACCAACGTCATGTCTTTGATTTCCAAAAATTTCATAACCGGTTAGCTGGCGCGACGATGCCGCGCAATAAATTTGGTCTTGATGGGCAGCTTGGTCGCCGCCAGCCGCAACGCCTCGCGCGCCTCTATTTCCGTAACCCCGTCCACCTCAAACAACACGTTGGCCGGACGAATCACCGCCACCCACCCTTCCAAAGGTGCCTTGCCCTTGCCCATCCGGGTTTCCAGCGGCTTTTTTGTAAACGACTTCTGCGGGAAGACGCGAATCCACATCTTGCCGCGCCGTTTCATGTTGCGGGCAATCGCCACGCGCGCCGCTTCCAGTTGCTTGGAGTCCATCCAGCAGCGTTCGAGCGCCATCAATCCGTATTCGCCGAACGCGACCGTATGGCCGCGATACGCCAGCCCGGCACGGCTGCCGCGGTGCATTTTGCGAAATTTTACTCTTTCCGGCTGTAAGGCCATATCAAAAATCCTGTTTCAAATCAGTTGGGTGCAACCTCAATCGCCGCTGCTGGCGGCGGCACAGCCTTTTGCGGCTTGTTTTCACCTTTGCAAATCCAGCATTTGACCCCGAGCTTGCCGTACAAGGTGAGTGCCTCGGCAAAACCATAATCAATGTTCGCCCGCAACGTGTGCAACGGCACCCGGCCCCAATGATATTGCTCAACCCGCGCGAGTTCCGCGCCACCCAGCCGGCCAGCACAACGAATCTTGATGCCTTCCGCACCAAAATCCTTCGCCGTCTGCAACGCCTTCTTCATCGCGCGCCGGAACGATACGCGGCGCTCCAATTGCAGCGCAACGTTCTCTGCCACGAGTTGCGCGTCCAGTTCCGGGGTCTTTACCTCCACGATGTCCACGTAAACTTCCTTGCCGGTCATGCGGCTTAATTCCTCCTTGAGCTTGTCGATTTCCGAACCTTTGCGTCCAATGACCACGCCCGGGCGGGCGGTCAAAATCGTCACGCGGCAGCGGTTGGTCGCACGTTCGATCAAAATTTTCGGCACCGACGCCGTTTCGAGTTTCTTTTTCAGCAACTCGCGGATCTTCCGGTCTTCGGTGAGCAACGGGCCGAATTCCTTCTTGCCGGCGAACCACTTCGAGCGCCAGTCACGATTAACGGCGACGCGCAGACCGATTGGATTTGTTTTCTGGCCCATACTATTCGTCGGACAGGGTGATTTTGATGTGACAACGGCGTTTGAGAATCGGCCCGGCGGAACCGCGTGCCTTGGGGGTGAAACGTTTGATCATCGTGGCCGTGCCGGCGACGGCTTCCTTGATGCGCAGGCTTTCCGGCTTGAGCTTGTTGTTGTTCTCCGCATTGGCGATGGCCGATTGGAGCGTCTTGGCCACCAGCCGCGCGCCCTTGCGCGGAACGATTTGCAGCACCGCCTGCGCCTGCAGGGCGGACAGACCCTGGATTTGCCGGACGACCTCGCGCATCTTTTGCGCGGACATCGGCACGTTTTTCATGATCGCGTGAACTTCCATGCTATTTAGCCTCCGCCTTGGCCGTGTGCGCGCCGTGCTTCTTGAACACGCGCGTCAGGGAAAATTCGCCGAGCCGGTGGCCGACCATGTTTTCCGTCACGAACACCGGGTTGAAAATCTTGCCGTTATGGACGCTGAACGTCAGCCCGACGAAATCCGGCGTGATGGTCGAACGCCGCGACCACGTCTTGATCGGCGTTTTTTGATTTGTGCTCTTCGCCTTCTGGATTTTGTCCAGCAGGTGAAAATCGACAAACGGACCTTTTTTAATCGAGCGTCCCATAAAATTACTTGAGCTTCATCGGCCGACCGTTGCGGCGCACAATAATAAAACGGTTGGAATATTTGTATTTGAGCCGGGTCTTGCCGCCCTTGGCGATCTTGCCCCACGGCGACATCAACTGCTGCCAGCCGCCGCCGGACTTCGACTTGCCGGCACCGCCACCATTCGGATGGTCCACCGGATTGCGCGCCACCCCGCGGCTGATGCCGCGAATGCCACGATGCCGGGAACGGCCCGCCTTGCCCAAAATTACATTTTCGTGTTCCGGGTTGCCAACCTGGCCAATCGTTGCGTAGCACTCTTCATGCACCTTGCGGATTTCACCCGATGGCAGGCGAATTTGCGCGTAACCCTCGTCCCGCGACATCAATGTCGCCGCGCCGCCCGCCGAACGCACCACCTGCCCGCCATGACCCGGCGTCAGTTCGATGTTGTGGATCGCCAGACCAACCGGAATTGCCTTGAGCGGAAGCGCGTTGCCAATTTCCGGCGGAGCCGTCGGCCCGCTGGAAATCGTTCCACCCACCTTGATGCCCGCCGGGGCGATGATGTAACGCTTCTCGCCGTCCTTGTATTGCAGCAAGGCCAGGCGCGCCGAACGCATCGGATCGTATTCAATCGCCGCGACCGTCGCCTCCACGCCATGCTTGTTGCGCTTGAAATCCACGAGACGGATTTTCTGCTTGTGACCGCCCCCCAGACCCCGCGAAGTCACGCGACCATAGTGGTTGCGACCACCGGTTTTCTTCCGCGTGATAACGAGCCCCTTCTCGGGCTTCGTCTTCGTAATATCGCTGAAGTCCGCGATCGTAATGTATCGCGTGGACGGCGTTAGCGGTCTAAATGTCTTAACTGGCATAAAAACAAAAGTTTTAGCAGCAACTTTGAAGTTGGCAGGCCATCATTCCTGTCCCGGCAGGGAATCAGTTATCGGTCTGCAAACATGCTGTCCATTCGCTGAAAGGAGCAACCGCAAATAACGCGGCCGGGTCGTGTCTTCCAAGCGAAACGGAGCGAAGAAAATATCAAATGCGCGGCCCGACGCAACAACTTTTTTAAAGAATTTTGAAGGTCCAAACCATCAGTAAATACCGTGACGACAGCAGGATTTCATGACGATTTACGGCGCATTTCCAGCAAAACGCCAACGCTCGACAGGGTGGAAACCACGTAGGGCACCAGCACCGTCAGCAGCATCTTAAGCAAGCGGCCCCGCGTGATCTGTCCCGAAAGGATCGCGTCGCTGTGGTTGATGGCAATGAGGATGAAACCAACGATCAGTGCGTATTTGACCGCCCGTTTGACCACCGAGGGCCGGAACGCCAGTTGAAACCATTCTTTCATGCGGCGCGACGGTAAAACATCAGTCGCCCGGACTCGAGATCGTCAACGGCAGGATGTGCACGGCGGACGGTTGTAAATTGGAAGAATGGTCGTGGCATTTCACCGTTATCGCTGGAACAATTTTTTGAGCATCCGTCCATCGGTGCGGTCTTATTCCCGGATTTAACACACAGGAACGCCATGTTTACCATCAGCATCACGGAGACGGATTATTTCATGCCGGAGGACGGGCCGGCCGCGCAAAAACAGTTTTTGGAGTTGCTGGCCAATCCGGGGGAAGTCTGGATGAGCGCCTATAGTTTCACGTTGCAACCGATGTTTGACGAATTGCTCAAGGCCGATGCCCGGGGTGTCAAAATCCACCTCCTGCTCGATCATAGTCAGGAGGCCGGTCGTGCGGAGGCATCCAAGGTGAAGAATCTCGCCGACAACCTGAAGCACGGTGACGTCACCATCACCACGGCGGGCATCAACAGCCAGGCGCCGGCTGAGATCTGGCATTGGAAGGGTTTCGTCGTCCAACAGTCCGGCTCCAGCCAGTACGACTGCTGGGAAGGCAGCACAAACTTCAGCCAGAGTGGATGGTTGCAGGGAAATTCCGCCCGGACGTTTTCCTCCGCCGTCTGGGCGCAGAAATTCATCCAGCAATTCGAGGCGCATAAGGCGTGGGCCCTGGCCAACGAACCGCAGTATCAGGTCCCGTAGGCGGGAATTCGGCCGGTTTCAATGCCGGAACTGAAGCTGTTTGCTGACCTTGGCCAGGCGTTTTTCCCATTCGCCCTTGTGCGCCAACGGGTCAGCGTCCGTGCCCCAAAGCTTCTTCACCATCTCCCGTTGCGGCACAAACGGGCATTTCGCCTTCGGATTTTTAAACGCGTCCTCCAGCTCGCGCAAAGCCAGTTGGGCGCCGGTCATGATGGCTGTCGGACCGAACCGTACGTTAAGCAGGTTCGCCGCATCATCCAGCGCGCCCCAGCGCTCGGCATGGGTACGACCCCACAACGTCGGTTGCGTGTCCAATCGCGCCAGATTCCAGAACGCAATGCGGATTTGCCGGACAGGCTTGAATTGTTTGCCCATTAATTCACGGAAAACAGCTTCCAAAACCGTGTTGATGACCGAGTTTTGAAATTGCGGTTCCCGAAAACGATGGCCACTGCCAACCTCGCTGAAATCGGTGAAACGGATGGTCAGCCCCAGTTCACGCGCCTGCAATTGTTCGCGGCGCAACTGACCGATCAGCCGCGTCGCTTCGCTCAACGTAAACGTCAATGCCGCCTCGTAATCCGGCTCGTCGTAAGGCAGCGTGGTGTTGCTGGAAATCGTCGTGCGGTCCTTTACTTCAAGCAGCAGCGGCTCGCTCCACAGGCCGTTGGCGAACAACCAGAGTTGCTGGCCCCAGATCCCGAATTTCTGCCGGAGCAAGGGCGACGGCAACGCCGCCACGTGGCCAAAGGTTTCCGCCCCGAGCGCGGCCAGCGCGCGCTGCCGGTTCTTGCCGATGCCGGAAAGTTCGCGCACGGAACGGTCCTTTAAAAATTCCTTTTCCGAACCGGGCGGAATTTCGATAAAACCGGGCTTGGCGGCATCCGTGGCGAGCTTGGCCAGCCGCGAGGAATTCGCCAGGCCGGCCGAGACCGGCAATTTCACCTCCCGTAAAATCCGCTGACAGATTTCCTTCACATAATTCTCCGGCGAGGTTTTTCGCCAGACGTGCCGGTCCATTGTGGTGAAATCGAGAAAGCCTTCGTCAATCGAGATGGGCACAAGCGTGGGCGAATATTCCTCCAAAATATGGAACATCTCCGCCGAAAGGCGGCGGTATTCATCATAATGCGGACGGCACAAAACCCCCTTCGGACATAGCCGCTTCGCTTCAAAACACGCCATGCCGGTTTTGATGCCGAATCTTTTGGCCGCGCGATTGGCCGCGATGACAATGCCGTCCCCGCGCCGGCCACCGCCGACCCAGACCGGGCGGCCCTGCAACTTCTGGTTCAAGGCAATCTCGCAGCTGGCGAAGAAACTGTCGCCATCCACGTGCAGGATGCGAATGGGTGTTTTGGCATTCACGGGCAAAGCTTAATTGAACCAAAATTCAAGCCGTGTCAAATCCTCGCAAGAGGCCTGGGACAAAGACTGTCCAAGCCAAAAACAAAAGGCGCGAAGTGAATTTTCACTTCGCGCCATGTAGCGGCGGTCTGCGACCGCCGGAAATTTTGGCGACGCTCGCAGAGCGCCGCTACAAACTAGGTCAAAGCAATCTTGTCGCCTTCCTTAAGGGTCACGATGGCCTTCTTCCAATCGGGCGCCCGGCCGGCCTGGGTCGTCCGCTGGCGGCGCAGTTTGCCGTGTACATTGAGCGTGTTGACCTTGGTAACCTTGACCTTGAACAGTTCCTGCACGGCCTGGCGGATTTCCGTCTTGTTCGCGCGCGGATCGGCCACGACGGTGTATTGGTTGTACTTCTCGCCCTGGCGCGTGCCCTTCTCCGTCAAACGGACGGTCTTGATGACTTCAAAAGCGTTCATGTTATTCCTTGGTCAGACGGGCTTCGACCTTTTCAAAGGCGCTCTTCGTAAAGAGCAATTTGTCGGGCCGTAAAATGTCGTACGTGTTGAGCGAATCGCTCGTGGTCAGGGCAACGCTGGGAACGTTGCGCGAGGCCAGCGTGAGATTTTTGTCCGTTTCCGACGAGATAATCAAGGTCTTGCCTTTCAAATCCAGCGTGGACATCAAACCGACGAAATCCCTGGTTTTGGGTGAAGCGAGTTTCAAATCGTCCACCACCACCACGTCACCGGCTTTGAGCCGTTCGGTCAACGCCTTGCGCAATGCCAGCGCGCGGGTCTTCCGTGAAATCTTCTTGCTGAAATCACGGGGCCGGGGACCGAAAACCACACCGCCGCCAACCCACAATGGCGATTGAAACGAACCGGCGCGGGCGCGACCGGTGCCCTTCTGCCGCCACGGTTTTTTGTTCGTGCCGGAAACTTCGCCGACGTTCTTGGTGTTGGCGGTGCCGCTGCGTTGTGCGGCCTGATACGCAACCACCGCGTCATGAACGGCCTGCGTGCCTTTTCCGTTTTCCACCAGCGGGAACTTTACTTCCAGTTCGCCCTGCTTTTTTCCATCGATATTTTTAATGGCAATTTTCATGGCCGTTCAAATTACTTTTTGGCTTCCGCCGGCTTGGCTTCGGCCTTCTTTTCAGCCCCACTCTTCCGCTTCATGGGCGCGAGGCTCACCGGCGGTTTCCAACCCTTGGGCCGTTTCTTGGATTCGCGGATGACCACGTAATCACCTTCCGCGCCGGGGATGGCCCCTTTGACGAGCAACAGGTTTTCCGCCTCACGCACCTGGATGACCTCCAGGTTTTGGGTCGTGCGGGTCACCTGCCCCATGTGACCGGGCATCCGCATGCCGCGCATGACCGTGCCGGGGAACAGGCGCTGGCCGATCGCACCGCTGCGGCGGTGCCAGCCCTTCGCGCCGTGCGTCGAATCACCGCCGGCAAAATGATGGCGTTTGACGACCCCTTCAAATCCCTGGCCCTTCGTGACGCCAATCGCGTCCACGAAATCGCCCGGCGCAAACAAGGCCGGGCCGACGACGTCGCCGGGCTTCACTTCCTTGGAAAAATTGCGGAACTCGCGGATGCGTTTTACCGCCGCGCCATTCTGTTTCTTGATGTGGCCGAGCAGCGCCTTGGTAAGCCGCTGTTCCTTCTGATCGTCGAAGCCCAGTTGAACGGCGTTGTAGCCGTCCTTGCCGGCCTGGGTCTTGACCTGCAAAACGCGGTTGGGGCCCGCGAGCACCACCGTGACCGGCGTCATGATGCCGCGCGCATCATAGACGCGCGTGCTGCCGAGTTTCTTTCCTAAAAGTCCGAGGGGCATGGTCGTTCTCCTTAAATCTTGATGGTGATGTCCACGCCGGCCGGGAGATTGAGTTTCTTCAATTCGTCCACGGTCTTGGCCGTCGGGTCGAGAATGTCAATCAGCCGCTTGTGCGTGCGTTGCTCGAAGGTTTCCTGCGACTTCTTGTCCGCGTGCGGCGAGCGTTGGACGGTGAAGCGCTCGATGCGGGTCGGCAGCGGGATGGGCCCGGCGACGCGCGCGCCGGTGCGTTTGACGGTGTCGGCAATTTCGCGCGCCGACTGGTCTATGACGCGATGGTCATAGGCCTTAAGTCGAATTCGAATGCGTTGTGCAGCCATACAAAGAACAATTGTCTGTTAATGGTTTCAATTAATTTGCCGCTTCAATCTTTGAAAGCGGACGCGCAGTATAACAATCAAACTGCCCTGCGCAACAAGTTTTTGGCGGCATCCCCACCGCTACGTCCGTGCCGCCGGTTTCTTCGCCGCCTGATCCAGAATCGTGTTCAGGACGCTGTTCGGAACCTGTTCGAAGGTCAACGGCTCCATCGAATACGAGGCGCGGCCCTTCGAGAGCGAGCGGATGGCCGTGGCATAACCGAACATTTCAGCCAGTGGCACATTGGCGTTGACCACCGTCTGGCCCTGCTTGGCTTCGATGTTGATGATATGCCCGCGACGCCGGGTGATGTCGCCGATGAGATCGCCCTGATATTCGTCGGGGGTGGTGCATTCCACCTTCATGATGGGCTCGAGCAAAATCGGCCCGGCCTTCTTGAAGGCGTCCTTGAGCGCAAAAATACCGGCCATCTTGAACGCCAGTTCGTTCGAGTCCACTTCGTGGAACGTGCCGTCCGTGACCTGCGCCTTGATGTCAATGACCTGGTAGCCCGCGTAAACGCCTCCCTTGATGGCTTCCTCGATGCCGTCAATGACCGCCGGGATGTATTCCTTGGGAATCGCGCCGCCGACGATTTTATTTTCAATCTCGACGCCCTTGCCTTTTTCGTTGGGCTGGATCTGGATGCAGGCGTGGCCGTATTGACCACGACCGCCGGACTGGCGGATGAATTTGCCTTCGCCGTCGGCCGGTTTGGTGATGGTTTCGCGATAGGCGATTTGCGGTGCCCCCGTATTGGCGTCCACCTTGAACTCGCGCTTCAGGCGGTCAATGATGATTTCCAGGTGCAGCTCGCCCATGCCTGCGATAATGAGCTGGCTCGTCTCCTCGTTCGTAAAACAGCGGAACGTCGGGTCTTCCTCGGCGAGCCGTTGCAGGCCTTCGGACATCTTGTCCCGGTCCTGTTTCGTCTTCGGCTCGACGGCCATGCTGATGACCGGTTCGGGGAACGTTGGCGGCTCCAGCGTTATCTCAAAATCCTCGTCACACAGGGTGTCCCCGGTGGTAATGTTGCGCAGACCGACGAGCGCGGCGATGTCACCGGCAAAGACCTGGGAGATGTCTTTGCGTTCGCTGCCTTGAATGATCATCAGGCGGCTGACGCGCTCGCGTTTGCGCGTGCGCGGGTTGTAAATCATGTCGCCCTTTTTAAGCTGGCCGGAATAAACGCGGAAGAACACCAATTTGCCGGCGTAGGGATCCGTCCACAATTTGAAGGCCAGCGAGCAAAACTTGGCGCTGTCGCTGGTTTCGGCCACGACTTTGGTTTCCGTGCCCGGTTCAATGCCCTCGGCTTCCGGAACGTCCAGCGGGCCGGGCAGATAATCCACCACGGCGTCAATCAGCGGTTGCACGCCCTTCTTTTTGAAGGCCGAACCGCACAGCACGGGAACCAGTTCAATTTTGCAGGTCAGGCGGCGGATCGCCGCCTTGAGTTCCGGCGGGGTAATCGTTTTCTCGCCGAGCACCAGTTCGGCGATGTGGTCGTCCTTGTTGGAAACCGCATCAATCAGTTCCGCCAGGGCCGCCGCCGCGCGTTCCTTGTGTTCGGCGGGAATTTCCTTGATCTCGTAATTTAAGCCTTCATTGGCCACGTCGCCCGGGCCCCAGACAATGGCCTTCTGGTTCACCACGTCGATGACGCCTTCAAAATGATCCTCCGCGCCGATGGGCAGGAAAACCGGATAGGCATAGGCCTTGAGCTTGGTGCGCATGTCGTTGAGCGCATTTTCAAAATTCGCGCCCGTGCGGTCCATTTTGTTGACAAAGGCGATGCGCGGCACCTTGTACTTGGTCGCCTGCCGCCAGACCGTTTCCGATTGCGGCTGCACCCCCGCGACGCCGCAGAATACGGCCACCGCGCCGTCCAGCACACGCATGGAACGCTCGACTTCAGCCGTGAAATCCACGTGACCGGGCGTGTCAATAATGTTGATGCGTTGGGGGACGTCCTTGAACGCCTTGTACAACCCGTCCTCGCCGGGCTTGGTCTGTTTCTGCGTCCAGTAACACGTCACCGCGGCGGAGGTGATGGTGATGCCGCGCTCGCGTTCCTGTTCCATCCAGTCGGTCACCGTGTTGCCGTCGTCCACGTCGCCAATCTTGTGGATGAGGCCGGTGTAAAACAGGATGCGCTCGGTCGTGGTCGTCTTGCCCGCGTCAATGTGCGCCGCAATGCCGATGTTACGTGTGCGCTCCAGGGTGTATTCGCGGTTGGGCGAATTGGCCGATTTCGTTTTGTCAGCAACAGCTTCCATCTTAAATCCAATAATAAAAATGCCCCCGGGCCTTGCAGCCTTTGGGGCAACGTTTAACTATATCCTACCAGCGGAAATGTGCAAACGCCTTGTTGGCCTGCGCCATCTTGTGCACCTCGTCGCGCTTGCGAATCGCGTTCCCCTGCCCTTGATAGGCTTCCAGAATTTCATTCGCCAGCGCCTCGCGCATGGGCGTGCCCTTGCGGGCGTCGGCAAAATCCACAATCCACCGCAACGCCAGCGCCGCCTGCCGATCGGACGGCACCTCCAGCGGCACCTGATAGGTTGCACCGCCGACGCGCCGGGCCTTCGTCTCGATCCGCGGTTTGGCGTTGTCCACCGCACGCTGTAAAATCTCCACCGGATTACTGGCCGGATTTTTTGCCGAGATGCTCTCAAACGCCTTGTAAACAATCCGCTGCGCGGTGCTTTTCTTGCCGCATATCATTACCGTGTTGACTAGGCGCGAGACCAAAGCGCTTTGGAATTTTCCGTCTTTCGGCACCGTCCGTCGGCTGGCTTGTCGTCTGCGGGACATAGATAGTTGTAAAATCGTTAACGGTTAAATGATTGAACGTGATTACGCTGCAGGCGCTGCGGGAGCGGCCGCGGCGGCAGGTTTGGCGCCGGCCTTCGGACGTTTCACGCCATACTTCGAACGGCTGACCCGGCGTTTTTCCACGCCGGCGGCGTCGAGGGTGCCGCGCACGATGTGATACCGCACACCCGGCAAATCCTTCACGCGCCCGCCGCGCACGAGCACAATCGAGTGCTCCTGCAAATTGTGCCCCTCGTCCGGGATGTAGGCGATGATCTCGTAGCCGTTGGTCAAACGGACCTTGGCCACCTTGCGCATGGCCGAGTTCGGTTTCTTGGGCGTGCGCGTCATGACCTGAATGCACACCCCGCGGCGAAACGGCGAATTATCCAAGGCTGGCGACTTGGATTTATACTTGACCTTACGGCGGCCCTTCCGGACCAACTGATTGATTGTCGGCATTTTGCGTTAAAATAGCTGTAAATCACACCGGCCTTTGATGCCGGAGAAACGGAGCGCGGAATATAGCAAACCCGATGGTGGTTGCAAGAGGTATTTTGCGCTTTTTGAAAGACAGCCTTATGACCGCCCATCCCTTGCGACACCCGGGCCGCCAACTTCCTCAATCGGAGCCACATCGCCAGCGCCAGACCAGACGACGCTTCGTCCCCGGCGTCAACTTGAACGGCTCTGCCATTCGCAAATTTTCCACCCAAAAAATCATGCCGTTCCCGGCCTCGGCCACAACCAAATCGCGCCGCCGCGCCCGTGGAATTTTCCGGTTCGTGAACAAATCCTGAAGCTTGACTGCCGACTTCAGGCCGATCGGTTGAAACCGGTCTCCCGCCCGCCAGTGACGCAACACAATCTGTCCTCCAACCTTGTCCGCGTCAAAAAATTCGCAGCCGGCTTTTTGATTTAACCTTGCGGCCTTTCGGGTTCCTTCAAAATTCCAACGAAACCGGACACCATTAAAATCCACCTCCCCTGCCCGATCCGCCAGGTTCACCGTAACTTCGTTGACCTTGAATCCGACCGTTGGCTGGGTGCGCAAGTTGACCCTGCCGGCCGCGTCCCGGGCGGTGGAAAAGCCCGGGCCGACACTGACAAAAGCATCCGGCGAACGGCGGACCCGCTCAACCAGTTCGAAATCAGCGGGAACGCCAAGTTTCATCAACTGCCATTGTAACACCCGCCGCTGAACCGCGACGGACAGTTTGGCAAAGGTAGGGACGCCGCGCCGCGGCGTCCGCGGACGGCCCGGCGGGCCATCCCTACCCGCCTTTTTCAACCATTGCCGGGCCATTTCGCCAACGACCTCCGCTTCCGCACCGACAATTTCCATCAGCCGTAAAATGGTCCGGGTCAACGCCGGTTGATAATGGCGCCGAAGCAACGGCAGCAATTCGTGACGGACCCGATTGCGCGGCAGGTCAAGCTGCGCATTGGTCGCGTCCTCGCGAAAACGAATCCGGTGTTCGCGCGCAAACCCGCGCAATTCGGATTTGCCCGCATCCAGCAATGGGCGGATCAGCATAATTTTCCAGTTCACCGGCGAGGGCGAACGCCATTTCATGCCGGCCAGCCCTTCCCCGCCCGCGCCGCGCAGGGCGCGTAGGAAAAACAGTTCAACCTGATCGTCGGCATGATGCGCCAGGGCGACGACGGAAATGTTCCGTTCCCGGGCCGCGCGGGCAAAGAATTCATGGCGCAACTTGCGAGCGGCCATTTCGATTGAAAGCCCTGATTTCCCGGCAAATTTCCGCACCTCCGCCCGGGCGGAAATAAAAGGCAATTTCAATGCCGCGGCGGTTTGACGAACCAGTTTTTCGTCGGCGTCACTGCTTCGCCCGCGCAATTGATGGTTGAAGTGGGCCACGGCCAGCTTCCACCGATGCGGGCCGGACAACATATGAAGGATCTTCAGCAGCGCCATCGAGTCCAACCCGCCCGAGACGGCCACCAATACCGTCTGGCCGCGTCTCAGCAGCTGGCGGTTTCGAAGGTTTTGTTCAATGCGCGGGAGCAGGCCGGTCACGCCACCATGCTAGCGCATCGGCACCCCGGAGCAAGAACGACGGCTTTTCAAGGGATCAACTGGATGCGATAGAATCTTTGCGAATTGGTTCCGACGGTATCGCCAGTGGTCGTTATCTGGCTCGTGGCGGCGATCGGACCGCCCAGATTGATCCAGGCTCCCTGTGTCAGGTTGGTCCGGTATTGCAGCCGATAATTCAGCCCGGCCACCGTGCTCCAGCTGAGATTGACGCCGCTTCCGGATTGGCTTAGCCGCTGGAGTACCGGAGTCGCCACCGGCACCACGCTGATGTCGTCAAGCGCGTAAAAGGAATTGTCATTCGCCAGCCCGAATAAAACCGAGCTGCTGCTGCTGGTGGCCGCGACGAGCAGGCGCTGATTGGTCCACCCGCTGACCCCGACATTCGTTTGATCGAGTTGTACCGTTCCGTTCCACACCACTTTGAGTTCGTTGGGGACCACACCCAAGCCGGCATCGATGGTTTCCCACCAATACGAAAGGAGATACTCCTGTCCGGGAACGGTTGGCAACGTCT
>JAJPJM010000113.1 GCA_021324235.1 Verrucomicrobiota bacterium | reverse complement strand
TGCGCCAAGTGCAAAACTCAAATCGTGCCGGACTGGACATTGTTTCCGAGGACAAAAATTTTGGCGCTTTGAAGGTCAACCCGGTCTTTTATTGGAGCGACGCGGACATGGAAAATTACCTGAAACAGCAGCAACTGCCGAACGAATGGGATTATTTCGATCCGGCGAAGGCCGACGACAAACGCGAATGCGGTTTGCACGCGACCTGGGGTTCGCAGGCTTTGGGGTCTGGGATTTAACCCAAAGACTTGGACACGGATTACACGGATTTTCACGAATTTATCCATGAGTGAACTGCTCTACCGCGAAGAAACTCACCGTCTGATTGGGTTTTGCATGGAGATTCACCGTGAACTGGGTAAGGGGCACGACGAAGTTATCTATAAGGACGCGTTGGTCGTGGAATTGAGCCGGGAGAAAATTCCTTTCGCCCGCGAGAACAAATACGAAATAAAATACAAAGGTGTGATTCTTCCACATTCCTACCGCGCTGATTTTGTCGTATGGGACAAGATTTTGTTCGAGGCAAAGGCGGTCGAGCAACTCGTCGATGCGCACGTCAAGCAGGTCTTGAATTATCTGGCCGCCGCAAAGCTTCGTTTGGGATTGCTTGTTAATTTTGGTGCGGATTCGCTAGAATGGAAGCGCGTCATTTTATGAATCTGTGTCAATTCGTGAAATCCGTGTCAAAATGAACAGCTACCACCTGGACCATTTGCAGTATCTCGAGACCGAGGCGATTCACATCATGCGTGAAGTTGCGGCGGAATTTGAGCGCCCGGCCCTGCTGTTTTCCGGCGGCAAGGATTCCATCTGCCTGCTGCGCCTCGCTGAAAAGGCGTTCCGTCCGTCGGACATCCCCATGCCGTTGCTCAACATTGACACGGGACATCACTTTCCCGAACTGAACGAGTTCCGCGACCAGCGCGCCACGGAACTGGGCGCCCGGCTCATCGTCCGCAAGGTCGAAGACGCCATCACCAAAGGCATTGCCGTGCCGCGGTCCGGTGAAATCAGCCGGAATCAGCTGCAAATTCCGACCTTGCTCGCCGCGGTCGAGGAATTTCAGTTTGATTGTCTGATCGGTGGCGCGCGGCGCGACGAGGAAAAGGCCCGCGCCAAGGAGCGGTTCTTCAGCTTCCGCGACAGTTTTGGCCAGTGGGACCCCAAAAACCAGCGGCCGGAAATCTGGAACCTCTACAACGCCCGCGTCAATCCGGGCGAACACATGCGTGTCTTTCCGCTCTCGAACTGGACGGAAATGGATGTGTGGGAATACGTCAAGCGCGAGAAACTTCAGGTCCCGACGATTTATTTCAGCCACCAACGAAAGTGCGTCCGGCGCAATGGCCAGTGGCTGCCAATCAGCGACCTGTTGCCGTTGAAACCGAAGGACGAAATCAAGGACCTCGTCGTCCGCGTCCGCACCATCGGCGACATCATCAGCACCGGCATGGTCGAGTCGCCGGCGGATTCCGTGGACGACATCATCGCCGAAATCGCGGCCGCGCGGGTGACCGAGCGCGGTTCCCGCGCCGATGACAAGGCGAGCGAAGCGGCGATGGAAGACCGCAAGAAAGCGGGATACTTCTAGCAGATAGGAGATCGGAGATGGCAGACAGGATAAACAACTTCGAGCAACTGGCAGCGTGGCAAACGGCAAGAGAACTTGTCCGCGCAGTTTATGCCTGCTTCCGACGCAAACCAGCGGCCCTTGATTTCGGGTTGCGCGAACAAGCTCAACGGGCATCCGTTTCGGCCATGACCAATATTGCTGAAGGATTCGAGCGCGTTCACCCCGGCGAAAAGTTGCAATTTTACAACGTTGCCCGCGCTTCCTGCGGCGAGGTGCGCTCGTTATCCTGCGTCATGCTGGATGCGGATTACATTTCGGAACCGGAACACAAAACATTGCTGGAACTGGTTGCTCAAACCGGCCGTCTGGTTTCCGGCCTCATTCGCTCCACCCGCGCGCGAACCACAAATCCCAACTCCAATCTGCCAACTTCCATCTCCTGAGAAAATGCCCCACACGCAACATCCCGTTGAAATTCTGCGTTTGAACACCTGCGGTTCGGTGGACGACGGCAAGTCCACGCTCATTGGCCGATTGCTTTACGATTCCAAGAATTTGATGGAGGACCAACTGGAAGCGTTGGAACGCAGCGCCGACATCACCGGTGGCGGCCAGATCAATCTGGCCAATCTTACCGACGGTTTGCGCGCCGAGCGCGAACAGGGCATCACGATTGACGTCGCGTACCGTTACTTCGCCACGCCGCGTCGCAAATTCATCGTGGCCGACACGCCGGGCCACGTGCAATACACCCGCAACATGGTCACGGGCGCTTCCACCGCCAATCTGTCCATCGTGTTGGTGGACGCCCGCCAGGGGGTCATCGAGCAGACCCGCCGCCATATTTACCTGGCCGCCCTGCTCGGCATTCCCCACCTGGTCATCGCCGTCAATAAAATGGATCTGGTGGAATGGAGCGAGGAACGTTTCCTGGAAATTCGCGATGAGATCGAGGATTTCATCCCGAAACTGGACGTGTTCCGCGACGTGAAATTCATTCCGCTCAGCGCGCTGAACGGCGACAATGTGGTCACGTCGTCGGCAAAAACGCCCTGGTACCAGGGTCCGGCGCTGCTGGGCCATCTGGAGACGGTGCACATCGCCAGCGACTGGAATCTCAATGCGCTGCGTTTCCCGGTGCAATGGGTCAATCGCCCGAACAATCCGCGCGACCCGAAGCTGCACGATTTTCGCGGTTTGAGCGGCCAGATCGCCGGCGGCATCGTCCACAAAGACCAGACGGTCATTGTGCTGCCTGCCGGTTTGAAGACCACCATCAAGGAAATTTGGACTTACGACAGTCCGCTGGTGGAGGCGTTCTGCCCGCAATCCGCCACGCTGTGCTTGAAGGATGACATTGACGTCAGTCGCGGGGACATGATTGTGGGGTTGGAAAACCTCCCCGGATGCGGGTCGGATTTGCACGCACGCATCTGCTGGATGCACCAGCGGCCGTTGCAACCCGGCAAGAAATTCTTCCTTAAGCACGCCACTCAAACCGTCCAGGCCGTCGTCACCGTCCTGGAAAGCCGCATCAACATGGCCACCTTTGAGCCGGAACCGGAACCGCCGGCGCTGGCCATCAATGACATCGGCGTCGTCCGCCTGAAAATTTCCAAGCCGATTGTTTTCGACGGTTACACCACGAACCGGCTGACCGGCTCATTCATCCTGATTGAGCAAGGCACGAATGCGACTGCCGCCGCCGGCATGCTGTCCGCACCCACCGAGGCGGTAAAGCCGGAATACACCGACTTCGCCATTTGAATTCCCTTCAGCCGGAAAGCAATGGTTGGGACGAGCCACCAGCGCCAACCGAAACCCGCGGGAATTGTGTCCCGATCAAGAACCGCCCCGCCGTCATGAGCGTCACCTTCAAAAAGGCCTTGGATTTAAAACCAGGAATGATAGCTTCCAAAACCATTCATCTTTTATGAAAAACAAACCAGCTTCGTTCGTGTCGTTGCCTGCCCTCGTAATACTGCTGACCGGGGCCGGGGCCGGTCTTCTGCCCGGACAACCGGCGGCAGCTGGAGAAGCGAATGACAACGAATCCAGTGCGCGTGCACGAATCATCGCGGCGGATGTGAATCAAGTCCAGGGGCCGCTGGATACTTCCTTCAAGGTGTGCGTCGGGGCCGGTCGCGCCAACGAAGGGCTGCGGGCGGACTGGCAGGATCAGTTGCGCGTGGCACAGCGCGAATGCGGGTTCCAATACATCCGCATGCACGGCCTGCTCACCGACGACATGGGGGTTTACAAGGAGGACGCGCAGGGGAATCCGATGTACAACTGGCAATACATTGACCGGCTTTACGATTTTCTGTTGAGCATAAACGTGAAACCCTTCGTGGAGCTTTCGTTCATGCCCAAGGATCTGGCCAGCGGCAGCCGAACCATTTTCTGGTGGAAGGGCAACGTCACCCCGCCGAAATCCTATGACAAGTGGGCCGACTTGATCCGCCATCTGGTCAGCCACTTCCAGGAACGGTACGGCCATGACGAGGTCAAGACCTGGTATTTTGAGGTGTGGAATGAACCCGACTTGCACGATGGCTTCTGGACCGGCACCCGCGAGGATTATTTCAAGCTGTACGACGTCACCGCCCGGGCCATCAAGAGCGTTTCACCGGATTATCGGGTGGGCGGCCCGGCCACGGCGATGGGTCAGTGGGACAAATCGTTCATTGATTTTTGTCACACCAACAATGTGCCGCTCGATTTTGTTTCCTCCCATAACTACGGCGTCAAGGGCGGTTATCTGGATGAAAGCGGCCAACGGGGAACGATCATTGACGCCAGCCCGGATTCGGTGACTGGCCGGATGATCGCCGAGCGCAAGATGATTGACCAATCGCCGATGCCCGGGCTGCCGTTGCATTTCACGGAGTGGAGTTCAGCCTACACGCCCACCGACTTCATGCACGACACCTACCAGCAGGCGGCGTTCATCCTGAGCAAGGTCAAAGCCGCCTACCAGTCCGTGAACTCGATGTCCTACTGGACCTTCACCGATATTTTCGAGGAGAACGGGCCGCGGATGACTCCGTTCCATGGCGGCTTCGGAATGATCAATTACCAGGATTTGAAGAAACCCGCGTTCTACGCGTTCAAGTTCCTGAACGAACTGGGTCAATCTGAACTGGTCAACCCTGACCCAGCCTCCTGGGTATGCCAGAACCCGGACCATTCCGTCCAGGCATTGTTTTGGAATTACACCCCCATCGTGCCGCCGGCGGGAGTAAACGACCAGCAGTTCTATCAACACGAAATTCCAGCCAAAGCCGACGGCCGGGTTCAGCTGTGCATCACCAACCTTCCCGCCGGAAGTTATACCCTGGAGGTTTACCAGACCGGCTATCGCGCCAACGACGTCTTCACGGGTTATCTCGATCTCGGGGCACCTTCGCAATTGACACCCGCCCAGGTCGGGATTCTGCGTGAACAGAGCAGCGGGGACCCCCAAACCGTCGAGACCATCCAGGTTGAAGCAGGCAAACCCTTTGTCCGAACGTTCCCGATGCGGCAGAACGACGTGTATTTTGTCAAACTTCTGCCCGAGAAGATGTGAACCGGTCTAAAACCGGCCGGTTGCCGCTTTTGCCATAGCGTTTAAAATCTGTCCGGCCGGTTGCCGGGCCGCGGTTACGAAATGGCGAGTACCGCCCGGAACCGGGCCTTGCCGCTCTCCATGCGCTCGTAAGCCTCAGCCACTTTTTCCAGCGGATAAATTTCATTCATCGAACGCACGCCGGAAAGCACGCTGAACGCCAGGGCATCCTGCGAATCCACCGCCGTTCCCGAATACCAGCCCTTCACCGAACGGCAACCCATGATCAGCGCCAACGGCGAAACCTGCATCGACTGCGCCGCGCCGATGACCATCAGCGTTCCATTGACGCCCAGGCCGCCCTGTACCGCGCTCATGGCATCGCCGTTCGTCACGGTGGCCAGGATGACTTTGGCGCCGCCGAGTTTCTGGAGTTCCGCCGCCACGTCCTGTGATTGGCTGTCAAGGTAATGGTGCGCGCCCAATTTCCGCGCCAGCGGTTCCTTGTCCTTCCCGCGCGCAATGCCCACCGTCCGGAAACCCATCTTCACGGCGTATTGCACGCCCAGATGACCCAGGCCGCCCAGACCGAGCACGGCGACGACCTCGCCGGCGCGCGCGCCGCTGTTCCGCAACGCGTTGTAGGTGGTGATGCCCGCGCACATGAGTGGCGCCGCTTCCACGGGGGACAAATCATCCGGCACCAGCGCCACGGCAACGGCCGGGGCCACCATGTATTCCGCATAACCGCCATCAAAGGAAATGCCGGTAACCTGTAGCGCAACCTTGCAGGCGAAGAAATCGCCGCTGCGACAGGCATCGCAATAACCGCAATGACCGCCATGCCAGCCCACGCCCACGCGCTGGCCGGGTTTCCACTGGGTCACTCCCGCGCCAACGGCATCAATGGTCCCGACCACTTCATGGCCCGGAACCCGCGGATATTGAATGCCCGGCCAATGACCTTCCTTCACGAGCGAATCGCTGTGGCAAACACCGCAGGCCTGGACCTTGATCCGCACCTGGGCGGCGCCGGGTTGGGGGATTTCACGTTCAACAATTTCAAACGGCCCACCGGGCCGGGCAATCTGAGCAGCGCGCATTTTTGGCATAATCATCTCCTTTGCAGGGTCGGGCCTGCGGCTCGACTCCCATCGGCGCACAGCGCCGACGTCACACACAAGTCAGCTTGAATCTGGCATATCTTTTCCTGATGACAACCGGAAATATTCGCACAACTTTCGGCGGGGTGAACCGACCCGCCCCACCCAACCGGACCACCGTCTCGCCTCTGAAAATATTGACGGCGCACGCGTTTCGGCGGATGCTTTCGCATCGGAATGAAGAGCGTAAACTTTGGAAATTCGGCCCCGCCACGCCGACGCAAACTGTTGGTCTGGATCCTGGGCCTGCTGTCGGGCTACGCCATTCTGGGCTTTCTCATCCTGCCCCCCGTCATCCGCGCCGTCGCCGTCAAACAATTGTCCCGGCAACTCGGCCGCGAGGTTTCGATCGACAAGGTCAAAATCAATCCCTTTGTGCTTTCGACCACCGTGCGCGGGCTGCTGATCAAGGACAAGGACGGCCAGCCGTTCATCTCGTGGGACGAAGTCTATGTGAACTTCCAGCTCTCGTCGTTTTTTGGCCATCCCTGGGTTTTCAAGGAAATCAGCGTGACCAAACCGTACGCCCGGGTGCAGATCTACAAGGATTACACGCTGAATTTTTCCGACCTTGTCGCTAAATTCTCGACCAACGCCCCCGCCGCTGCGCCGACCGCGCCGCCCCGGCCGCTCGCGCTGCGCGTGGGCCGGCTGCAAATCACCGGCGCCTCGGCATCGTTCACCGACTTCACCACGCGCGAGCCGTTCGAGCGGACCATCGGCCCGCTCAATGTGACCCTGCAGGATTTCCGCACCGACCCGGACAATAAAAATCCTTATTCGTTTGCCGGCACCACCGACGCCGGCGAACGGTTCAACTGGAGCGGCTTTTTTTACCTGGATCCGTTGCGTTCCCAGGGCCGGTTGACGCTCGATGACATCACGCTCAACAAATATGCGCCCCTGTACCAGGATTTTGTGCATTTCGAAATCCGCAGCGGCGTGATCGGGGTCAAATCGGATTATCGCTTTGAACTCAGTGCCAGCAACCGCGTCGCCGCGGTCACGAACACCGACTTTTCCCTGCGCGATTTCCGGCTCGCCCAAACGGGCGGCAGCAATGACATCGTCGCGCTGACGCACTTTGCCGTGACCGGCGCGAGCGTGGACCTGGAAGCGCGGCAGGCCGAGGTGGATTCAGTGTCCGCCACCGGCGCGCAATTATTTTTGCAACGCGACCCGGATGCCAGCATCAACGCCCTGGAAGCTGCGAAACCGGTCGAGAACGCGACCAACGCGCCGGGCGGCATTTTGCTGCTGTTGCGCTCGGTCACCAACGCCGTCGCGATGTTGCTCAACAGCACGAACCAGTGGAGCGGCACGGTCCACGACGTGGATTTCACCAATTGCGCGCTGCATCTCGAGGACCTCGTGAATTCGCGCCCGGCGCGGCTGGATTTGAATGACATCACGTTCGCGGCCAGAAATATTTCCAACCTGCCGCACACCAACCTGACCGCCGACCTGTCCCTGCGCTGGAACACCAATGGCGCCATCCACGAGGAGATCGCGGCTTCCTTTTCCCCACCGACCGCCGACATCCACCTGTCACTCTCCAACCTGGACCTCGGGACCCTGGATCCATATCTCGAACCCAAACTGAACCTGTTCATCCTCGGCAGCCGGCTCGGGCTCGACGGCGACATCCATTTGCGCACGCCGGAAAACGCATTGCCGCAAGTCACGTTTTCGGGCGACGCGCGGCTCGACGATTTCCGCACCGTGGACGGCGTGATGGGCCAGGACCTTTTGAAATGGGATTCCCTGCGGTTTGACGGCATTGAAGCGAACCTGAATCCTCAATCGGTCGCCATCAAGGAAATCGTCCTGGACAACGCCTACGCCCGTGTCGTGGTTGAAACCAATCACACCATCAATCTGCTGACGGCGCTGCACCCGGCCGAAACCAACGCGCCCGCCGCCACCAACACGGTCATCACCGCCAAAAACTCAACGACCGTAAATCCCGTAACGCCGGCCCCGTCGTTGCCGGAAATTACCGTTGATCGCATCGTCGTTTCCAACGCCACGATGAGTTTCACCGACCGTTCGCTCACGCCGAACGTGCACCTGACCATCCTGCAGGCGGGCGGGACAATTGCGGGCATCTCCTCCAAGGAGCTCCAACACGCCGACGTGAACCTGCACGCGGCCGTGGACGGGGTCGGCCCGGTGAACATCACCGGCCAAATCAATCCGTTCAGCGGAACGGAGACGAACCATCTGCAGGTTTCGGTCAAGGAAATGGATTTGACACCGGCCAGCCCCTACGCAGCGAAGTTCGCGGGCTATCGCATCGCCATGGGAAAACTGAACCTGGACCTCGAGTACAATCTGGTGGGGCAAAAATTGCAGTCGAAAAACGTCATCACGCTGGACCAGTTTACCTTTGGCGAAAAGGTAAACAGTCCCGATGCGACGCATCTGCCCGTGCGGCTGGCGGTCGCGATTCTCAAGGATCGGAACGGACAAATTGTTTTGGACGTGCCGGTGGAGGGCAGTCTCGATGACCCGAAATTTCGCATCGGCAAGGTCGTCACCCGCGCGATTATGAACATCCTCACCAAGGTCGCCACGTCGCCGTTCTCGCTGATTGGCGCGGCTTTTGGCGGCGGCGAGGAACTGAGTTACGAGGATTTTGCGCCCGGCAACGCGCAGTTGACCCCCGTCGACAAACAAAAACTCGATACCCTGGTCAAGGGACTTTATGCGCACCCGGGAGTGAACCTGGAAATTTCCGGCAGCGACGATCCCGTCGCCGACAAGGACGGTTTGCAGCGGGTCTTTCTGGACAAACAACTGCATTTGCGGAAATGGCAGTCGCTTCGCAAATCCCAGCAGACGACGCTGACGCCCGAGCAGGTCACCCTGACACCGGAAGAACACGCGATTTTGGTGAAAAAACTTTATGGCGAGGCGTGGGCCCACGGCCAGATCACGCCGGCCATGCTGGCCGCGAATACGAATCTCGTGGCCGCGATGGCGCAAATCCAGTCTCGATCACCAAAAGTTCAAAAAGACGTGACCATTATGATGAAAAGCTTTCATCCTTCCGCGTCACCCACTTCCGGCACCGTGGTGGCCACCACGCCTTCACAACTGAAGCTCCCGCCGGTTGCCGACCCGTTGGAAGTGTTATTGCTGGCCTCCATTCCTGTTACTGGCAACGATTTCGAGGCGCTGGCGACCGACCGCGCCAAGGCCGTGCGCGCCTACATTCTTTCGACGGGCAAGGTGGAAGCTTCACGGCTGTTCCTGGCGGAGAACCAGACTGGCGGCGTGCGCAGCGACGGCAGCCGGGCTTATTTGCAATTCCGGTAGCCGACGTTTACATCTCAAAAATGGCGTGGATAATTCTCCTGCCGCAAAAAATCCAGATCGCCGCCGCCAGCGCGATGTAAGGACCATACGGCATCCGCGATGACCATTCGCGACGCCGCATCAAGATCAGAACGATGCCCACCAACGCGCCGATCATGGAGCTGACCATCAGCGAGAACACCACGCCCTGCCAGCCGATGAATGCGCCGATGGCACCCATGAATTTTACGTCGCCCAGGCCCATCGCCTCGCGCGGCAGCACGATTTCCGCGCTGACCGCCTCCAGGAACGGCACCTCGACGGGATTCAGCCGTTCCCCGCCGATTTCCAGCCAGCCCGACCGGAGCGCCAGCCGCACCCGCACGTCCGAGTAACCCCGATCCACCAGTTCCACCGTCCGCGCCCGCAGCGTAATCACGTCCGACTGGCGGTAAAATAATTCGTCGTAGGCAATCTCCCGGTCGGGCAGCTGCACGGCCGTCTCGGTGAAGACAATTTTGGTGTCCGGCGGCAATTTCAATCGCTGTCGCCCGAACAACAGTTTCCCCAGCCGCAGGATCGCGTAAATGATTCCCGCCCCTGCGCCCAGGCCGAGTACGCTCTGCCACATGCCCGCGGTCAGCGTGTGAACGCCGTGCAGCGCCGGAAACAAAAACGAGGCGATCAATCCGACGGCCATGCCGCCATAGGTGATTTCATCGGGGATGATGAAATGTTCGAAGTCAATGAACGTGGCGACGATCAGTCCGGCGAGCAGGATGACGTAAAGGATGACGATGACCGGCGATACCTTTCCAAAGGCCAGCCAGCAACCCAGGAACGTCACGCCCGTCAGCAGCTCGACGATGAAATAGCGCGGTGAAATCGGCGCGCCGCAGTTTTTGCAGCGGCCGCGCAGCACCAGCCAGGTCAGCAGCGGCACATTGAGGTACCAGGGAATGGAATACTGGCAATGCGGGCAGTGCGATGGCGGCGTGACGATGCTCATTCCCAGCGGCAGCCGGTAAATGCACACATTCAGGAAACTGCCGACGATGCAACCGAACACGAAGAAGACCAGTGACCAGAAATGGAACGGGACCAGTGACCAGTCCGCAGTCCACGGTCGCCAGTCCACAGTCCAAGCGACCAAGCTAATAGTGTTTGGTGTCATTTGAATTTCCTGCCGCGCAAATCGGATTGTTCAAGGTAAGTCATGAATCCGGCGAGCAGCCGGCCCACTTCATCAGCCGACTTGTAAAGCTGGTTGAACTGCGCGGAATTGACGTATTGTTGATCCAATGCAACGTAAAGGTGCGATTTTACTTCCCCACAAGAGCCTTTTGAAATCGAAAGAAACTGGATGAACTCTTTATCCCCACCCCGGTCAAATCCTTCAGCAACATTCCCCATGATCGAAACCGAGGCGCGCTGAATTTGGTCCCGCAGTCCAAAATCTTTTGCAAATAGACCGGCTTCGGCATGAGCATAAATTTCCCTGGTCAGTTCCCGTGCTTTTTGCCACGCGAGAACGTCCTCGAATTTTTGGATTTTGCTCATGGTCAACCTTTCAGTGTGGGCTCGACGGTGGACGGTGGACGCTGGACCGATAAACTTCCGCTTCCAGCGCGCGGCGCATCACGCCGAGCGGCGCGGGTTTGCCCGTCCAGATTTCGAATGCCTTTGCGCCCTGGTGCAGCAACATGCCCAGGCCGTTGCCCGTTTGGCACCCGGCCTTGCGGGCGGCCTTCAACAAGGGTGTTTCCGCCGGACGATAAATCAGGTCATAAACCGCCCCCGCCTGTTTCAGCGGGAATTGTTTTCCGTCCAACGGTATTGGGTCGCCCGGCTGCAAGCCCAGCGACGTCGCGTTAACCACAAGATCGACTTCGGTTTTGGGATAGCCGAGACCGACGTATACCGAAGGAAACTGTTTTGTGATTTCTCTCTGGATTTTTTGAGCTTTGCCAAATGTGCGATTGACTAAAAATAATTCTGAAATTCCTTCCGTCGCAAAACGTAATGCCGCCGTCCGCCCGGCCCCACCCGCGCCAAGCAATAAAACTTTTCTTCCGCGTAACTCGATTTTTAGATCCTCCCGCACTGCGACAACAATCGCGTCGGCGTCCGTATTAAATCCGCGCGTGCGAATCTCGACGGGCGAGTCCTGCTTGAATTCCCGCAACGGCCGCCAGCCACCACGCGTATGCCGGCCTTCAAAAAGAATTGTATTAACTGCACCCCAAACTTTTGCTGATACATCCAAGGCATCCACCAGTTCCAGCGCGAGCAGTTTATGGGGCACGGTCAGGTTCAGTCCGGCAAATCCCATCACGCGGGCGCCCGCAAGGGCGGCGGGCAGATCATCAGGGCGCACTTCCAAGGCGAGATAACGCCAGTTCAGGCCGAGGGCGGCGAAGGCGGCGTTGTGCATGGCCGGCGACGCGGAATGACGGATGGGAAAACCATAAACCGCGCAGCAGCGCGTGGCGGCATTGATGGCGGGCAGGCCGGATTGTGACACGCGAAATTTATATGCGGCCAACCCGCGAGTTCAAAGCGCAAAGTCCGCGGAGTCCCACCCTTTTTTCCCGTCCGCCAGTGTCAAAAACCGAAATCGGCCGCCCCGCCGTAACCCGGAAGTCCACCACCGAAAGAAACAACCCCATCGGCCGCCTCACTAAGGAATTTCCTTAGGTGGCTAGTGGTTTTCCCTCGTACGCAATCAGGCTGGGCACCAATTGTCGGAATTGGCTCCTTCACTTAATTTGTCGTCATGCAAACAACATTTGTTAGGCAAGATTCGGTCAGTCACCCGGCTCCCTCTGACTTTCAAGGGCATTCCGCCGCGCCCCAGTTGCCGGCACGGGACACGGGTGCGGCGGTGACCAAGGCCGGCACGGCGGCGCCGAACGGGAACGGGAACGGGAACGGCAACGCCAACCGCGCCCTGATCGAGGCGCTCATCGGCTCCAAGGTTTATCAGGAATACGAGCGCGCCTTTGGCGACATGACCGGTTTGCCGATGGTGTTGCAGCCGATTGAAACCTGGCAGTTGCCGTATCACGGCCGGCGCAATGAGAACCCGTTTTGCGCGTTGATGTCACAGAAAAGCCGCGCCTGCGCGGCGTGTTTGCAAACGCGGGAGCGCCTGTGCGAAAAGGCGACGCTCGAACCGCAGTCAATCACCTGTCATTCCGGCCTTTGCGAAACCGCCGTCCCGGTGCGGTTGAGCGACCGGTTGATCGGTTATTTGCAAACCGGGCAACTATTCCGCAAGAAACCGACCGAGACACAGTTCGGACGGGTGGCCAAACAGGTGTCGGAATGGGGCATGGACATAAATCGCGACACACTGAAGAAAGCCTATTTTGCCGGCAAAGTGGTGCCCGCCAAGGAGCATGATTCGGTTGTCAAATTGCTCACGATTTTCGCCCAACACCTGGCCATGATCAGCAACCAGGTTTTCATCCAGCAGGAAAACTCCGAATCGCCGGTCATCAAGCGGGCGAAGGATTACATCTGCGAACATCAGGCCGAGAAACTGTCACTCGGCCACGTCTCCAAGGCGGTCAACATGAGCGCCTTCTATTTTTGCAAGATGTTCAAACGGGTCACGGGCATCAACTTCACCGATTATCTCTCCCGGGTGCGCATCGAGAAGGCGAAAAACCTCCTGCTCAACCCGAACCTGCGCGTGAGCGAGATCGCGTTTGAGGTCGGCTTCCAATCGTTGACACACTTCAACCGCGTTTTCAAAAAACTCCTGGGCCAATCCCCCACCGAGTACCGGGCCCAGTTGTTGACGCACTAAAAGGGGCCGGTGACGGGTGGCGAGTGACGTGACCAGAAGGATCAAAACGCGCGGTTCCCGCCATTTATCGGCGGCCTCCCGGCGCTCGTTTGCAGTTGGCATGGGCGCCGGTTTTCCCGATAGTTTCTTCGCTCTCGAAATGAAGGACTATCGGAAAATGTCCAAAGCCGAATTGCTGGCATGGATCCGCCGGCTTCGTTCCCGGCATGCCATGCGCACCCGGACCCAGCGCCACCGGGCGGCCTCTGCGTTGAGCGACAGTGCCGAACGCCTTCGCGCAATCCTGGAAACGGCGGTGGAGGGCATCATCACCATTGACGAACGCGGCCTCATTGAGTCCTTCAATCTGGCGGCGGAACGGATTTTTGGTTACCGGGCAAAGGAGGTCATCGGGAAAAATGTCAGTGTCCTCATGCCTTCACCACATCACGAGCAGCACGACTCTTACCTGGGCAATTATCTCCGTACCGGTCACGCCAAAATCATCGGCATCGGCCGTGAAATCGTCGCCCGCCGCAAGAACGGCACCGTGTTTCCCATGGACCTCTCCGTCAGCGAAGTGCGGCTGGCCGACCGGCGTTTGTTCACCGGATTCATCCGCGACATCACCGAGCGCAAGGAGGCGGAAAAAGCGCTCCGGCATTACGCCGCGCTGGTGGAATCGTCGGACGACGCCATCATCGGCAAAACGCTGGATGGTCGCATCACCAGTTGGAACCACGGCGCAGAAACGGTCTTCGGTTACACGCGCAACGAGATGCTGGGAAAAAACATTGCCATCCTCATCCCGTCGGACCGGAAGGGTGAAGAGCCGGCAATTCTGGAAAAAATCAGACGCGGCGAATCCGTTGACCACTATGAAACCCTCCGCCGGCGCAAGGATGGAAAATTGATTGATATTTCGGTGACCGTTTCCCCCATCCGCGACGGCGGAGGAAACATCATCGGGGCCTCCAAGGTGGCGCGCGACATCACCGAACGAAAACGGCTCGAAAAGGAGATTCTGGAGATCAGCGAGCGCGAACAACGCCGCATCGGACACGATTTGCACGACGGCCTGTGCCAGCATCTGGCCGGGATTGAACTCATGAGCCAGGTGCTGGAACAAAAACTGGCCCGGCGCTCGAAAGCCGCCGCCGCGCGCGCGGGTGACATCGCCAAAAACGTCCGCGAAGCCATCAGCCACACACGCCTGCTGGCGCGCGGCCTTTCACCCGTCACCCTGGAATCGGAGGGACTCATGTCCGCGTTGCAGGAACTGGCCCTGAGCACGGAGAAAATCTTCCGCGTCGCCTGCCGGTTCGACTGCGACCCGCCGGTGCTGGTCTCGGATTTTCCCGCCGCCACTCATCTGTTCCGGCTGGCGCAGGAGGCGGTTTCCAATGCCATCAAGCACGGCCAGGCGAAGCGGATTTTAATTCGATTGAAAGAGGAACGGGGACAGATGATTCTGAGTGTGGTCGACAACGGCTTGGGGTTCCCCCCGCAACTTCCGAGGTCGAAAGGCATGGGTTTGCGCATTATGCAATCGCGGGTCGGAATGATTGGTGGCACACTGGCCATCGAACGGAACGCCGCCGGTGGTGCGAGCGTGACGGTCAGGGCCCCGAGCCGGAATCGCCGGCAAAAAATGAACACACCCCATGGCCACAAAAAATAAACCCGCCGTAAAGCGGGTGCTGATCGTGGACGACCACCCGATGATGCGCACCGGGCTGGCGCAATTGATTGACAACGAGACGGACCTGAAAGTCTGTGCCGAGGCCGAAAACGCCGGTCAGGCGCTGGACATCGCCGTCAGCCAGACGCTCGATTTGATCCTGCTCGACATTTCCCTGCCCGACAAGAACGGCCTGGAACTCATCAAGGACATCCGGGCGCTCAAGCCCGGCCTGCCCATCCTCGCGGTCTCCATGCACGATGAGGCGCTGTACACCGAACGGGTGCTGCGGGCCGGCGGGCGTGGTTACATCATGAAGCAGGAAGGCGGCAAAAAACTGCTCCAGGCCATCCGCCAGGTGTTGAACGGGCAGATTTATGTGAGCGAAAAAGTGTCCGCCGGGATCCTCGAAACTTTTTCCGGGCGGCAGGCCGAAGCGGCGGGTTCCCCGGTCCACCAGCTTTCCGACCGGGAGTTTGAAGTGTTTCAATTGATTGGCCAGGGCAAAAGCACGCGCGAAATCGCCGTGCACCTGCACTTGAGCGCCAAGACCGTTGAAGTTCACCGTCTGAACATCAAGAAAAAACTGAAGCTGAAGACGGCGACGGATCTCGTCCGCCACGCCGTCCGCTGGCTGGAAACCGGGGAATCCGGCGCCTGAGGTTCACCCGCCCGTGCCGGCGTACTCCTCGTTCAGGTGCAGGTCCGCGCCCATGAACACGTAATCATGCGGGACGGTTTTCATGTCCAGGACATGTTGCGGCAAACGCATCAACTGGCAAAAACCGAGTTGCTCCAGCGCGCGAATGGCCACCTTGCGTTCGCCGTTCAATTCCGCCTCCAGCCGGCGCAGTCCCAGGGAACGCGCGACTTCCACCAGTTCCGCCACCAGAATCCGGGCCACGTCGCGCCCGCGGTATTCGGGATGCGTCAAGACCGTCACGAGGCCGATATGGCGTTTCCAGCCGCCGAGGCGCTGATGCAACGTCGCCTCGCCGATGATTTTTTCCCCGTGCAACATGAGCAGCGGCAGGTTGCGCTCGAAGTCGGCGTCGCGACACCACTCCTGGAACAGGGCCCGGTCGGAAACCGGCTGTTTGACGAACAGCCGTTCCTCTTCCGGCACCGCGAGAAAAAATTTGTGCAGCCGCGCGGCGTCCCGTTTGCCCAGCGGGCGGACGACACACTCCGTGCCGTCGCGCAATTTCACAAAGAGCGGAAACTTTTCCAACGCGTAGTCCAGTATCATAAAAACCTTTCGTTGCCTGCTTCGGTGATAACTATAAATCAGATAAACTGAAATGTAAAAATAATAAAAGAAGAATACTTCATTTCATTCGATCAGGGAATTCGACCCCGGAAGCCCGCCCGCCCGACACCGTTTTTTTATCCCATTGGCCAGGCTCCGCAAAATCGGTAAAGTCTTCAACAAGGTTTGGTAAGTAGTTTTACGCAAAAGGACGAAGTTGTAGGCAAGGTATTTTTGTACCCGGGACATGCTGCCCCGTCGACTCCGGCCGGGTTGACCGCAGATGGAAGCAATGTCCGGACTGGTATTTATAAACACGTCAAACATTTTGGATCCAACATGACCACTGTCGCTTCCGTACCGCAACGCCTTGAACCCGCCCACGACATCCTGCATCAGACGCGCAAGCATCCGCTGGATCCCATCTGCGCCCCCAAAGTGGTCGCGGTGATCGGCGCCACGGACAAACCTCGCAGCGTCGGGCGGATGCTCTTCGAAAACCTCGGCCGCGGTGGGTTCACTGGCGTGGTCTATCCCATCAACCCCAAACGCGCCTCCGTGCTTTGCGTCAAGGCTTATCCCAGCATCGACGCCGTGCCGGAAAAGGTGGACCTGGCGGTCATCTGCACGCCGGCCAAAACCGTGCCCGGGTTGATCCGGGATTGTGCGAAAGCCGGGGTTGCCGGCGTCATCATCATCTCCGCGGGTTTCAAGGAAACCGGCCCCGAAGGCGTGAAACTGGAACAACAAATCCTCGCCGACGCGCGCGCTGCCGGCATGCGCATCGTCGGTCCCAATTGCCTCGGTATCATGATGCCGAACATCGGGTTCAACGCCAGTTTTGCAGCCACCATTGCCCGGCCCGGCAACGTCGGTTTTCTCAGTCAAAGTGGCGCGCTCTGCTGCGCGGTGCTCGACTGGAGCCTCAAGGAAAACGTCGGGTTCAGCTGCTTCGCCTCCCTCGGGTCGATGCTCGACGTCGGCTGGGGCGATTTGATTTATTACCTGGGTGATGACCCGAACACCAAGAGCATCGTCATCTACATGGAAACCATTGGTGATGCCCGCTCGTTCCTGTCCGCCGCCCGTGAAGTGGCGCTGACCAAGCCGATCATCGTCATCAAGCCCGGTCGCACGGAAGGCGCCGCCAAGGCCGCCGCGTCGCATACCGGTTCCCTGACCGGCAGCGACGACGTGTTGGAGGCCGCCTTCAAGCGCTGCGGTGTGCTGCGCGTGAACAATATTTCCGATTTGTTTTACATGTCCGAAGTGCTGGGCCGGCAGCCGCGTCCCCGGGGCAATCGCCTGACCATGATTACCAATGCCGGCGGTCCGGGGGTGCTGGCGACCGACGCGTTGATCACCACCGGGGGCGCACTGGCGGAAGTTTCCAAGGGAACCATCGCGGAACTGGACAAATTTCTGCCCCCTTCCTGGTCGCGCAACAACCCGGTGGACGTGCTCGGTGATGCCAGTGCGGAAGTTTACGCCCGGACCCTTGAAATCGCGGGACGCGACCCCAACAGCGACGGTTTGCTGGTCATTTTAACACCGCAGTCCATGACCGAATGCACCAACACGGCGGAGAAACTGAAGGCGTTCGGCCATATCGAAGGCAAGCCGGTGCTCGCCAGCTGGATGGGGGGCAAGGATGTTGCCGAAGGCGAACAGATCCTGAACGCCGCCGGCATCCCGACCTTTCCCTACCCCGACACGGCCGCGCGCGTGTTTACTTCCATGTGGCGTTACGCGGATAATCTCCGCGCGCTGTACGAAACCCCCGTGCCTTCCGCCGATGCCGATGACCTCAAATCCGGCCGCGCCCGGGCCCACACCCTGATTGAATCCGTAAAAAAGAGTGGTCGCACCATCTTCACCGAATCCGAATCCAAGGAACTGCTCGCGTGCTACAACATCCCGACCGTGGTCACCAAAGTGGCGAAGACCGAGGCGGAGGCGGCGAAACTGGCTCAGGAAATCGGTTATCCCATCGTGCTGAAGCTTTATTCCGAAACCATCACGCACAAGACCGACGTCGGCGGTGTGCAGTTGAATCTCAAGGACGAAGCCGAGGTAAAGCGCGCGTTCAAAGCCATCAAAACCGCCTGCACGGAAAAGGCCGGGGCGCAACATTTTCAAGGCGTCACCGTCCAAAAGATGATCAAGCTGAGCGAAGGCTACGAAATCATCCTCGGCAGCAGCATTGACCCGCAATTCGGACCGGTGCTCCTGTTCGGCATGGGCGGCCAGCTCGTCGAAGTGTTCAAGGACAAGGCGCTGGCGCTCCCGCCGTTGAACACCACGCTGGCCCGGCGCATGATGGAAACGACCAAAATTTACAGCGCGCTCAAGGGCGTCCGCGGCCGCAAGTCGGTGGACCTCGCCGCACTCGAAAAATTAATGGTCGGGTTCAGCCAGCTCGTGGCCGAACAACGCTGGATCAAGGAAATCGACATCAACCCCATGTTCGCCTCCGCCGACGACCTGGTGGCGCTCGATGCCCGGGTCATTCTGCACGATCCGAAGACCACGGAAGACCAGCTGCCCCGGCTGGCGATTCGTCCGTGGCCGGCCCAGTACGTAACGAAATGGAAGCTGAAGGACGGGACCCCGGTCATCATCCGTCCGATCCAGCCCGAGGACGAACCGCTGCTGGTCAAGTTCCATGAAACCCTCTCCGAGGAAAGCGTGTATCATCGTTATTTCACCCAGTTGAAGCTCGACCAGCGCATTGCGCACGAACGGTTGACCCGCATTTGCTTCAACGATTACGACCGCGAAATCGCGCTCGTGGTCGAACGCAAGGATCCCAAAACCAAACAACGGGAAATCCTCGGGGTGGGCCGGCTAAGCAAGGAGCACGGCCTGAACGAAGGCGAGTTTGCCCTGCTCGTCAACGACCAGTGCCAAAAACAGGGACTGGGCACCGAGCTGCTCAAACGCCTCGTGCAAATCGGACGGGACGAGAAACTCACGCGCCTCTCCGCCGAAATCATGGCCGACAACCATGCCATGCAAAAGGTCAGCAAAAAGGTCGGTTTCAAGCTGACCGCCTGTTCCGGCAATCGTGAATATCTTGCGGAATACGTTTTTTGAGCCCCGACTCGGCCACACAAAATCAACTTCAGCCCGGCGGTCATTCCGCCGGGCTCCGACCCGGGAAGTTTCGGTCAGCAACATTTTATCCGGCCGATCACCCCTCGCGGACGAGTGCGGCGACCGCCACCGGAAAACAATTTTCGGGTTGAAACCATCCGCCCCGACAATGGTTTTTCGACATCGGGACGCGTGAAGCAACCCATGTTGCTTCTTTGGCAAAAAAGGTGAGGGCTCGCGCGGCCCGGCGGCTTATTTTGATTTCAAAGCCGCTGCGATGGCCGGTGCCGTTTCACGGCGCATGGATTTTCAACCTTTTTATCAATAAAAATGAATGCCAAACCGACGTTACTGACCGTGGACGGCAATGAGGCGGTCGCCCACGTGGCCTATCGCTTGAATGAAGTCATGGCGATTTACCCCATCACCCCGTCCTCAACCATCGCCGAGTGGTGTGATCAGTGGGCGTCCGAAGGCAGAAAAAATCTCTGGGGCACCATTCCGTCCATCGTCGAAATGCAAAGCGAAGGCGGCGCGGTGGGCGCGGTCCACGGCATGTTGCAGACCGGCTCCATCGCCACCACGTTCACGGCCTCGCAAGGACTGCTGTTAATGATTCCGAACATGTTCAAGATCGCCGGCGAACTGCTGCCCGCGGTCTTCCACGTCACCGCCCGCGCGGTGGCCACCCATGCGCTTTCCATTTTCGGCGATCACAGCGATATCATGGCGGCCCGGTCCACCGGCTGGGCGATGCTCGGTTCGGCGTCCGTGCAGGAAGCGGCGGATTTCGCCCTGATTTCCCAGGCCGCCACCCTGCGCGCCCGGCTGCCGTTCATCCACTTCTTCGACGGGTTCCGCACGTCCCACGAGGTTTCCAAGATTGAATTGATGCCCGAAGAGGTCATGCGGGCGTTGATCGATGACAAATTGATTGCCGAAATCCGCACCCGCGGCCTGACGCCCGACCGGCCGGTGTTGCGCGGCACGGCGCAAAATCCCGACGCGTTCTTCCAGGGACGCGAAGCGGCCAATCCGTTTTATGCCAAATGCCCGGACCTGGTGCAAAAGGTCATGGACGAATTCCTCCAATACACCGGGCGCGAATATCATCTGTTTGAATACGTGGGCGCGCCGGACGCGGAACACGTCCTCGTGCTGATGGGTTCGGGCTGTGAAGCGGCGCACGAAACGGTGGAGTCGCTGAACCGGCAGGGCGCCAAACTCGGCCTGATCAAGGTGCGTTTGTACCGGCCGTTCGACAGCAAACGATTTGTGGAGGCGTTGCCGCGCTCGGTCAAGGCGGTGGCGGTGCTGGATCGCACCAAGGAGCCGGGCGCCACCGGCGAACCGCTGTATCAGGATTGTGTCGCGGCGATCCTGGAAGGCATGGCCAGCGGCTGGGGCAATCTCAAGTGGCTGCCCAAGGTGTACGGCGGGCGCTACGGTTTGTCCTCCAAGGAATTCACCCCCGCGATGGTCAAGGCCGTCTACGACAATCTCGCCGCCGCCCAGCCGAAGAACCACTTTACGGTTGGCATCAACGACGACGTTTCCCACACCAGCCTGCCGGTGGACCACAACTTCTCGACCGAATCCGACGACGTGATTCGCGCGTTGTTTTACGGTCTGGGCGCGGACGGCACGGTGGGCGCGAACAAAAATTCCATCAAAATCATCGGCGAAGGCACCGGCAATTTCGCGCAGGGCTACTTCGTCTATGATTCCAAGAAATCCGGAAGCATGACGGTGTCGCATCTGCGATTCGGGCCGAAGCCGATCCGCTCGACGTATTTGATTACGCGCGCGAACTTTGTGGCCTGTCATCTGCCGATGTTTCTGGAGAAATTCGACATGGTCAAACCGCTGGTGCCCGGCGGGACCTTCCTGCTCAACACGCCTTTCTCAAAGGACGAAATCTGGTCCCAACTGCCGACGCCGGTGCAGGAATCGCTCATCGCCAAGAGGGTGAAGTTTTATGTGATTGATGCGACGAAAGTGGCGAGAGAGAGCGGCATGGGCGGGCGCATCAACACCATCATGCAGGTCTGCTTCTTTGCGCTGTCCGGCGTCCTGCCGCGCGACAAAGCCATCGAAGCCATCAAGTATTCCATCAAGAAAACCTATGGCAAAAAGGGCGAAGAAGTCGTGGCCATGAACCTCAAGGCCGTGGACAACACCCTCGAGCATCTGCACGAAGTGCCGATCCCAAACCGTGTGAACGGCAGCGGCGGATTGTTTCCGCCCCTTTCACCCGACGCTCCGGCGTTTGTGACGAACGTGCTGGGCCGGCTCACGGCCGGTGAAGGCGACGAACTGCCCGTGAGTGCGTTCCCTGCCGACGGCACGTTTCCCACCGGCACCGCCCAATACGAAAAACGCAACCTCGCCGTCGAGATTCCGGTCTGGAACGAAAAAATCTGCATCCAATGCCTGAAATGCGTGGCCATCTGTCCCCACGCCACCATCCGCGCAAAGATTTATGAACCGGCGGCGCTGGCCAAGGTGCCCGCGACGTTCAGGAGCGTGGACAGCCGCAACCCGGAGTTCAAGGGCTGGAAGTTCACGCTCCAGGTGGCCGCCGAGGATTGCACCGGCTGTTCGTTGTGCGTGGACGTCTGCCCCGCGCGCGACAAAACCGAGACGAAACTCAAGGCGATCAACATGCGGCCGCAGGCGCCGCTGCGATTGCCGGAGCGCGAGAACTGGAATTTCTTCCTCAACCTGCCCGAGTTGGACCGGCGCAAGATCAAGATGACGCAGCTCCGCCAGCAACAGCTCCTGCGGCCGCTGTTCGAATTCAGCGGCGCCTGCGCCGGTTGCGGTGAGACGCCTTATCTCAAAATGTTGTCACAATTGTTCGGCGACCGCGCCATCATCGCCAACGCCACCGGTTGTTCCTCCATTTACGGCGGCAACCTGCCGACGACGCCCTACGCGAAAAACGCCGAGGGCCGCGGCCCGGCCTGGTGCAACTCGTTGTTCGAGGACAACGCGGAGTTCGGCCTCGGTTTCCGGGTCTCGATTGACAAACAAAGGGAATTTGCGACCGAACTGGTGAAGAAACTCGCGCCACAACTGGGCGACGACCTTGTGACCGGCATCATCAATGCCGATCAATCCGACGAAGCCGGCATCTACGACCAACGCGAGCGCGTGACCGCGTTGAAACAAAAGTTGTCGAAGCCCGGCTCGCCGGAGGCGAAATTGCTGCTCAGCCTCGCCGATCAACTGGTGAAGAAGAGCGTGTGGATTGTCGGCGGCGACGGCTGGGCCTATGACATTGGCTACGGCGGCCTGGATCATGTGCTGGCCAGCGGGCGTGACGTCAACGTGCTGGTGCTCGACACGGAGGTTTATTCCAACACCGGCGGGCAGATGTCCAAGTCCACGCCGCGCGGCGCGGTGGCCAAGTTTGCCGCCGGCGGCAAGGCCATGGGCAAGAAAGACCTCGGCCTCATTGCCATGACCTACGGCCACATCTACGTCGCGAGCGTGGCCCTCGGCGCCAAGGACGAACAGACACTCCGCGCCTTTGTCGAGGCGGAATCCTATCCCGGCCCATCGCTCATCATCGGCTACAGCCATTGCATTGCCCATGGCATCGCGGTGGACATGGGCGTGGGTGCGCGGCAACAGAAGCTCGCGGTGGATTCCGGCCAATGGCTGCTTTACCGGTTCGATCCGCGCCGCGCCGAACGCGGCGAGAACCCGTTGCAAATGGATTCCCTGGCGGCGAAGTCCAAGGTGCAGGATTTTCTGCTGTCGGAAAACCGCTTTAAAATGCTCACCAAAAGCAAACCGGAGGCGGCCAAACAGTTTTTCGCCCAGGCCCAGGCCGATTCCGAACGGCGCTGGAAATTTTACCAGTATCTGGGCGGACGCGATCTGAAAACGAACGGCAACGGCGCGACCGTCACCGCGACCTCCAAACCGGCCGCCACAGCCGACCAACAACCGTAATTAATTTATGATTGATGATTTCCGATTTCAGGCAGCGTCGGCAGCCTGAACCAATCGTAAATCGTAAATCGTAAATCAAAAATCATAAATGCCATGAATTTGACCACCACTTATCTGGACCTGAAACTGCGGACCCCGCTGGTCGCCGCCGCCTCGCCGTTGTCGGAGGAAATTGACAACATCAAACGGATGGAAGACGCGGGGGCGTCGGCGGTGGTGCTGTATTCCCTGTTTGAGGAGCAACTGCGCCAGGACCGCGCCGAACTGGCGCATCACCTGGAACAGGGCACCGAAAGCTTCGCCGAGGCGCTCACGTATTTCCCCGAACCGGAGTCGTTTCATCTGGGCCCCGAGGAATATCTCCAGCACGTCGCCCGGGCCAAAAAGGCGACGCGCATCCCGATTATTGCGAGCTTGAACTGTTCCTCGACCGGCGCCTGGACGAGCTATGCGAAGCAGATTGAGCAGACCGGCGCGGACGCGCTGGAACTGAACATCTATTACATCCCGACGGACCTTGATCTGCCCGGCGCGAAGGTGGAGCAAACCTACCTGGACATCCTCAAGGCCGTGAAGTCCCAGGTGACGATTCCCGTGGCGGTCAAGCTCAGCCCGTTCTTCAGCAATTTTGCCAACATGGCCAAGCGGCTCGACACCGCCGGCGCCGACGGCCTGGTGCTGTTCAACCGGTTTTACCAGCCGGACATTGATCTGGAAACGCTGGAGGTAAAACCGAATATCCTGCTCAGCACGCCGATGGCCATGCGGTTGCCGCTGCGCTGGATCGCGATTCTTTACCTCCGCCTCAACGCCAGCCTGGCGGCGACCAGCGGCCTTCACCGGGCAACCGATGTGCTGAAGATGCTCATGGCCGGCGCGGATGTGACGATGCTCTGTTCCGTGCTCATCCGGCATGGCGTCCAGCAAATCGGCGTGATCGAGCGGGAAATGGTCGCGTGGCTGGAGGAACACGAATACGAATCCGTGGCCCAACTCCAGGGCAGCCTGAGCCAGAAGAATTGCGCCGACCCGGCCATGTTCGAACGGGCACAATACATGCGGGCGCTTTCCAGCTATCCCCTGCCCACGGTAAACCGGTAATTTCCGAATCCGGCATCCCCGCCGCGCTTCAGCCTCTCCGCCAACCGGGCGGAGAAAGCGCGGCTGTCCCAACCTTTGAATCCGCGGATGGCGTCGATGGGCGCTGATCCTTTGCGAGTCCATCCCGTCCATCCCGCCGCAGCACGATGTTGTAACAGAAAATTTTCGTTACGCACTTTTCACGGACACTTTCAGGACACGTAACCTGGCCGCCACTTTACCGCCATATCCGTGACCGAAACATTACAATCGTCACGTTTACTTTCGCCGCCCGGGCGTGGTTAAGTGGGCACGACCATAAAGGGGGGATAAACAAGAAAACAAGGACAAGGACAGTATGAAAACAAAACCGCATATCCATCAAACACACAGCACAAACCACACACTGGAAGGCTCCCGTCTGCGACCCGGAAAACCGGGGCTCAAAACCGCGCTGCTCGGCACCGCCCTCATGGCGGGCGCTCTGCTGACGGCCGCAACCGCGCCGGCGTTGCCGTTCCCGAACCAACGGGTGGGCGACATCTTCGTGATTGCGCTGGAGAACCACAATTTCACCCAGCCCAACCCGACGTCGAGCCCGCAGCAGATTTTCGGCAATCCGGCGGCGCCTTACCTCAACAGCCTGATTACCCCGGGCAACTCGAACGCGATGCAGGTTTCGTATGCCACGGCCTATTACAACGCCGGCGTGGGTGTCCATCCCTCCGAGCCCAATTACGTCTGGGCTGAAGCGGGTTCGGATTTCGGGTTTCACTCGGATGCCGACCCCAACCCCGCCAACGGCAATACGTTTTATTACAACTCGCCCCATCTGGTCAGCCAGTTGACCGCCAACGGCAACACCCTGGTATTCTGGCATCGGAACCATACCCCCCACCTGGCTGAACTGTTGGATGCGGCCGGGATCCCCTGGAAAAATTACCAGGAAGATATTCAATTGAGTCTCAGTCCGACGAACAGCGCCTCGGGCACCAACGGCCCGGTCAATCCTTATAACGGCACCACCCAGTACAACTACGCCGTAAAGCACAACCCGATGGCCCTTTTCAGCGACACCGCCCTCGAGAATGTCTCTCCGCTCGCCACGCTCTTCTCTGATCTCAACGCCAACACGGTCGGGAGATACAACTGGATCACGCCCGACCAATATAACGAAGCCCACAGCTCGTTGAACGGCGGGTTTACCTACCAGGGAGTCCACTACACCGGTGACCAGTCCTCCATCGCCGCCGCGGACAATTTCCTCTCCACCGTCATTCCGCAAATCATGGCTTCGAAGGCCTACCAGAACAACGGTGTGATCATCCTTTGGTGGGACGAGAGTGAAGGCGGCGACAGCGCCGGCTTCACGGTGCCCGAGATCATCATCTCGCCGCTGGCCAAGGGCAACGCCTACGCCAGCAGCGTACCCTTGAACCATTCCTCGGATGTCAAAACCATGGAGGAAATTTTCGGCCTGCCGATGATCAACAATCCGATTCCGGCCGCCGAAACCAACTTCGACGGCGGCTACAACAACGTCGCGACCGCCAATGACCTGAGCGACCTGTTTGTGCCCGGGGCCATCCCGACCGCCCCGAGCCTGTCGGTGACTCAAGGCAATTTCGTGCTGGACCATCATACGCAGCATCTGCTGCAGACAGTGCAAATCACGAATAACGGCAACACACCGGCGCCTGCTCCCTTGTTCCTGGTGCTGGACAATCTCAGCAGCGGTGCCGCGTTGGTCAATTCGGATGGCTCGACGGCCGTGCTCGCACCGCTCGGCAGCCCGTATGTCAGAGTCCCCGTTGGCGATGGCGATGCTGACAGCGATGACGTCCTGCGTCCGCACGAAACCCGGACGGTCCTGCTGGAGTTCCTCGACCCGAGCGACGACGCCATCAGCTACAACCCGCGCGTGTTGTCCGTCACACCGGCGCCTTAAACTGAAAGAACCGAGGCCGTCACTTTGACGGCCAACCACTGGAATCAAAACCGCCTCTCTCGCGTTGCGGGAGGGGCGGTTTTTTTTTACGAAAATTTACTGACGGGAACGCGCAATCACTTATTGATTGGTTTGCGGGTTCGAAGCCGCCGGGACGGCGTTGGTTTGGTGTCCTGGTTCCGGTTCCTGTTCTGAAACGCTCTTTCTCCCGGTCAAATAATCCTTCATCTGCTGTGCTGCCTGTTGCATATCGTTGTCGGCGTCGGGCATTTGGGCGGCGTGTTCGTAGGCTGCCAGTGCGTCGTCATACTTCCCCAGGGCTTGATAGGCAGTTCCCAGGTTGTACCAGGTCCGGGCCGGTGCCCGCCTCATCCGCGTGGACAGTTCCAACAGTTTTACCCCGCGGGGAATGTTGTTGCGGGTCAAGGCGTCCAGTCCGGCTTGTTCGACCACCGGTTGGGCGTAGGACGTAAGATTGACCCAGGGCCAGAACACGGTGGCTCCGGCCAGGCCCAAAATGACCACGGCCACCAGGCCCGCAATGCTCCGCCAGCGCACCGCGCCCCGGCTGCTCGCGGCCAATCCCAGCAGCGCACCCATGACCGCCCCCGCGCCATGCGCGGCATTCGCCACCGGCATCACGTTGGCAATGGTCAGCACGATGCAAAGGAAAAACCAGAAAACGAACAATTGTGATGTTTGCTGGTCCACGGCATCGGCAAACCGCGCATCTCGCTTCTCCAGCACCCACAACATGCCCCAGAGCCCGTAGCCCACCCCGGACAGACCCACCCCGCCGGAGAAAAATGTGAATTGTGCAAGCGAGGAGCCAAACGCCAGCAGCAAAAAAATTCCCGCGCATCTTAAATGGCCGTACACCCGTTCCACCAGCGTTCCAAACGTCCAAAACCAGTACAGGTTGAACGCCAGATGGAAGAAGTTGACGTGCGGCAGCGTGCTGGTCAGGGCACGCCATAATTCCCAGTCCGCCCAGACCCGGCCGTTCATGACCATCCCATCGATGCTCTGTCCCGACCACCACATGCCGGTGACCGCCAGCGCCAGCCCCGCGACAAACGTCGTCACCGGGTATCGCAGTACCTGCGTCAAGGATGGCGGTCGTAACATGGTCGGGCCCTCATTGGTTCGCCAAAACCGCTGCGACTATATCAACCGAACCGGTGGCAGCAAGCGCCGAGCGGCGCCTTCGCCGGCAAAATATCCCTGTTTAATCCGTGTGGTATCTGTGGCTAAATGGAATCGTGATGGACATGAAGGAATGGCGGAGGGAGTTGGGACTGCAAATCCTGGTGGCCGCATTGCTCCTGAGCCTGGCGTGCATCGGTTGCGTGTCGTCCCGCACCATCGCCGATCGCGCGCTGCACGCGCCGAATCAACAGATCAAGCTTCCCAAGGAATTCCAGCACCTGGACGCAACCCTGGCCACAAATTTTCCGATCCAACGGATCGCCGTCGGCCCGCCTCCGGCCACGCTGGAATTGATGGTGCTCGAACCGGGAGACTACGACGCGAAACTGACCTCGACCATCACCCCGCATCATCCGCGGAAACGAAACGACCGGCATCGTTACGACTTCAACTTTAGTTTCAATTTTTCAAATTTAAACCCGAAACCGAGGCCGGGCACGAACGACCTTCGCGGCACTATTTTTTTGCTGCACGGTTACGGGTTGAACAAGGAGATCATGTTGCCATGGGGATTGGTGCTGGCCAAAGCGGGTTACCGGGTGGTGCTCGTGGATTTGCGGGGGCACGGCCGTTCCACCGGCGACCGCATCTACTTTGGCGGCATCGAACGGACGGACCTGGTACAATGTCTGGATGCACTGGTGCAACGGCGTGTTTGCGAAGGGCCGGTCGGGGTGCTGGGCATTTCGTATGGCGCGGTGCTGGCGTTGCAGTGGGCCGCCATCGATCCGCGCGTGCATAGCGTGACGGCCATCTCACCTTACCCCGATCCCGGCACCGCTGCGGACCGGTATCTCCAGACGTTTGCTCCCAACCTGACCTGGCGAACGGACCGGAAGGTGGCCGCACTGGTGGCGTCCCGCCTTGCCGGATTTCCGGACCTGGCCACGGAAACCGCGATCCGGCAGATCAAACATCCGATTTTGTTTGTGCGCGGTGAACAGGATGAGGTGTGCCTCCGGGAGGATTTGAGCCGTTTTCAAACCGCGGCCCCGCCGGGGTCGGAGATCAAGGAAGTTCCCCTGGCCAACCATCTCGTGGTTGGCATGTGCATCAACCAACTTCGCGGCCCGGTGATCGACTGGTTCCACAACCGGCTCGCTCGCTGACACCGTACGGGGGCATTCCCTTCAAGCTTGTTTGGACTTTGATGCTGATTTGAGTTATAATGGGCGGTAATGACTCAACTAAAACAGGTTCCGGGAAGAATCCCTCTCACCCTCTTGAAATTCATTCCGGCCCTTTTACTGATCCTGCCGGCATTGTCCCTGGCACAGACCAATATGGCCATCTACACCAATTCGCTGGTCAACAGCTGGTCGGACGGCAGTTATAATGTCACGCTGAACTACGCCAATACTTCACCGGTCTATACCGGAAGCAGCCATTCCATCAGCGTCACCATCACCAACGCCTACGGCGGCATTGCGTTGAATCATTCCAGCCTCACCACCACCGGCTTTGCGAGCCTCAGCTTCTGGCTCAACGGCGGATCCAGCGGCGGCCAGCAGCTCCAGATGTATGGCAATCTGAGCTCGGGCACGCAAAGCGCCCGTTATCATCTGGCGTCGCCATCGGCCAACTCCTGGCAACTGTACACGGTTCCCCTGTCGGCCTTGGGCGTGGCCAACACGAACAACTTCACCGGCTTCGCCCTGCAGGACGCCGCCGGTTCGACCGAACCCACCTTCTATCTGGATGACATCCAGCTCAACGCCGTCGTGCCGCCGCCCACATTGACGCATTTTACCATCAATGCCGTTCAGCCCCTGCGCACCGCCGACGCGCGCTGGTTCGGGCTGAACGCGGCCGTGTGGGACGGTTACTACGACACGCCTACGACGGTTTCGCTGCTCAACCAACTGGACACGCGCCTCCTTCGCCTGCCCGGGGGTTCGCTCTCCGACCAATACCACTGGGTCTCGAACACGACGCTTACCAATACCTGGCAATGGCAAACGTCCTTCGCCAATTTCATCCACGTCATCACCAATGCCAGTGTCAATGCCCAGGCCATCATCACCGTCAACTACGGCACCGGCACACCGCAGGAAGCGGCCGCCTGGGTGGCGTATTGCAATGCCACCACCGCGAGCACGGTGTCCCTAGGTGTGGATGCCAATGGTGTCAACTGGCAGACGGCGGGATACTGGGCTTCGTTGCGCGCCGCCGCGCCGTTGGGAACGGACGACGGCAAAAATTTTCTCCGCATCTCGCGGACCACGCCGCTGGGTTTCAAGGATTGGGAGATTGGCAACGAGGTTTACGGCAGTTGGGAAACCGACAACAATACGCCGCCCAACAGCCCCTATACTTACGCCCTGCGCGCCACGAATTACATTGGCTTGATGAAAGCCGTGGACCCGACCATTCAAATCGGCGTGGTGTCCGCGCCCGGCGAGGACAGTTATGCCACCTACAGCAACCATCCGGCGTTTAATTCGCGAGAGGGGGTATCTCACAATGGCTGGACGCCCGTGATGCTTGCCACGTTAAGTGCATCCGGCGTATTGCCGGATTTTCTCGTGGATCACTTTTATTCCGAATCCGGCTCGGACAACGACTCGGCCCTGCTGCAGGCTTCGGCAAACTGGGCGTCCGACGCCGCGAACCTGCGTCAGCAAATCACGGATTATATTGGTGCTCCGGGCACCAATATTCAACTGCTGGCCACGGAGAACAACGCCGATTCCGGCCCGGAAGGCAAACAATCCACCAGCCTCGTCAACGGCCTTTATATGGCCGACAGCCTCGCGCAGTTGACGAAGACGGAGTTTAATTCATTCGTCTGGTGGGATTTGCGGAATGGCCCGGACACGAGCGGCGACTTTTCGGCTTCGCTCTACGGCTGGCGCACCAACGGTGACCTGGGCATCATCGGCAACCTGAACACGCTCTACCCGACGTTCTATACCTTCAAGCTCATGCAACACTTTGTTCAATCCGGTGATACCGTACTGACGGCGGCGAGCGATTATTCGTTGCTCTCGGTATATGCGGTCCGGCGGCTGGATGGCAGCCTGACGGTGCTGGCCATCAACAAGGATCCGTCCAATACGTCCACCGGTCAGGTGGCCGTGGCCGGTTTCGTCCCGGCCTCCAGCGGCACGGTTTACTCTTACGGGATTCCCCAGGATAACGCCGCGGAATTCGGCATCGGCTCGCCGGACATCGCCCAAACCAACCTGTCCGGTGCCGGCACAAATTTCAATTATGCTTTCGGACCGTACTCGGCCACCGTGCTGTCACTCTCACCGGCACCGGCAACCTTGCTGGCCCTGCCGGTTTCGCCGGCCGCCAGCCAGTTCGTCTTTCAACTGCAGGGTCAGGCCGGTGTCCCTTATGTCATTCAAAACTCCACCAACATGGTGACGTGGACCTCCGTCAGCACCAACACGCCCCTGGCCAGTACCATCAACATCACCAACTCCGTGAATCCCCCCTTCCCGATGCAGTTCTGGCGGGCCATCTGGCAGCCTTAGTTCGCTTGAACCGGAGGGACGCCGCGCCACCGCGTCCGTTTTTATCCGCAGATTACGCGGATGCGCAGATTTGTATTGGGTAGGGATGCACACCGGGGCGTCCGGCCTCCGACTGCCGGTCTCCGACCTCCGGTTTCCGGTTACTGACCGCCGCCTTGTGTCCGGGTAACCCTAAAGTCGGCCACACGCCGGTCACCGGCGGCAACATCCGCCCGGGTCATGGTGAGTGTCAGGTTTGACCAGGCCATCACCGAATTCCGGTAGTCTTGCGCGGCAGCCAGCCGATACCACTTGTACGCTTCAATCCTGGATTCCGTCGCCTCCGTCGATGTCTGCACTACGCTGGCCCGGTGATAACTGTCCCCCAGATGATACTGGGCCCCGGCATCTCCCAGGTGCGCAGCCTTGCCAAACCAAATCGCCGACTGGGCGGCGTCCCGGGCTACCCCCTGTCCCTGGGCGTACATCACTCCCAGATTGAACTGCGCCAGGGAATGGTTTTGCTCCGCCGCTTTGTGGTACCACTCCGCCGCCTGCCGGTAATCCTGCGCCGCTCCGGTGTCCGCGGCGAACTTCAAACCCATGCCGAATTGCACCTCCGCGTCCGCGTAATCAGTTTTGGCGGAAACCATTTCCGGTTCGGACACCGGCGGGGGTAAAGACATTTTTTGATGCGATGATTCTTCCATGTTTGCGATTGTGCACTATCCATGGTCGAACACCAGAAGCATTTCATTGTCGCTATGACCGCCAAACTCGCGAAATGATTTAACCGCCAAGCCACCGGGAACGCCAGGTTCTACCCGCAGATTGCGCAGATGAACGCAGATTTTCTTCGAACTCTGCCTTCTGGCTTCTGCCTTTGGCCTTGCTATCTTCTGCCCGGCATGACGGGGTACATCGTTGATATTTTTGTGGGATTGTTGCTGGCCGTGGCGGTTCTGGCGCTGCTGGCCCGCCGCCTGCACATTCCCTATCCGATCTTTTTCGTCATCGGGGGATTGCTGATCGGTTTGATTCCGGGGCTGCCCAAGGTCCGGCTCGATCCGGAACTGGTGTTCCTTTTCTTCCTGCCGCCGCTCCTGTTTCCGGCGGCGCTGTTTACCTCGTGGCGCGATTTCCGCGCCAACCTCCGTCCCATTTCATTGCTCGCCATCGGGCTCGTCCTCTTTACCACGGTGGCGGTTGCCGGGCTGGCGTTTTATTTCTTCCATCTGCCGCTCGCGGTCGGATTTGTCCTGGGCGCCATCATCTCCCCGCCCGACGCCATCGCCGCCACGGCCATTGCCGAACGGCTGAACGTCCCGCGCCGCATCGTCACCGTTCTGGAAGGCGAGAGTCTGGTCAACGATGCGACCGCCCTGGTCGCCTATCGCTTCGCGGTGATCGCGGTGGCAACCGGTTCGTTTTCCCTGGCCCGGGCCGGCGGGGAATTTGTGATCATCGGCATCGGCGGGATTTTGGCCGGTCTGGCGGTGGGCTGGCTGGCGACGCAATTCCACCAGCGCGTCGATGATGCGCCGATTGAAATCACCGTTTCGCTGCTGACACCGTTTGTTGCGTATTTGTCAGCCGAACACCTGGGCGTTTCCGGGGTGCTCGCCGTTGTGACCGCCGGCTTGTATCTCGGCCGGCGCATGCCTGAACTACTCAGTTTCCGGACCCGGCTTCAGGCCGGGCCGGTCTGGGAAATGGTGGAATTTCTCCTGAACGGCTTTGTCTTCATCCTGATTGGGCTGCAACTGCCCGAAGTGTTGCGCGCGTTGTCCGACCATACCCATTATTCCTTCGGCCGGCTGGTGTGGTATGCGCTGGTCATCAGCCTGGCGGTGATTCTCATCCGCATCCTCTGGGTGTTCCCCGCGTCCTACCTGCCGCGCCTGTTGTTCAAGCGCATTCGGGACAAGGACCCGTATCCGTCCTGGCGTCATGTCACGATTGTGGCCTGGACGGGCATGCGCGGGGTGGTTTCGCTCGCCGCGGCCCTGGCGTTGCCGTTCACGATCCAGGGCGGTGATCCTTTTCCCTACCGCGATCTAATCCTGTTCCTCACCTTTATCGTGATCCTGGCAACGCTCGTGGTGCAAGGGTTGAGCCTGCCCCTGCTGATTCGCCGGCTCGGCATCAAGGACGACGGCGCCACCGCCCGGGAAGAACGCGAAGCCCGGCTCAAGGCCAATCAAGCAGCCCTCGCCCGGCTCCGGCAAATTCCCGAACACAACCCGGCCAAGGCCGACGCAAAACGGCGATTGAGCATCGAATACGAGGACCGCATCCGCCAGTTGGAGGTCACCGAAACGGAAAATGCCAATACCCCGCGCCACCTGTTTTCCTCCGAATACGAACATCTGTCTTACGAAACCTTGACGGAGGAGCGAAAGACCATTCTGCAGTTGCGCAACCGGGGCGTCATCAACGATGAAGTCCTGCGCCGCATTCAGCGGGACATCGATCTGGCGGAAGCGCGGTTGCGACATGGAAAAGGCAGCGACACCGCGGACTAACCGTAAAGAACACAGCCATCTTCAACCGCGAAACACACGAAATTTGTTTTCCCAGAAGGAAACAAAGGGAACAAAGACTGAAGTTGTCATTGGTCCAGTACTTCGCGGACCTTGCAGGCCAGCTTGGATGGCGTGAACGGTTTTTGCAGAATGGCCACACCGGGACTCAGCATTGCCTGATGGAGGATGGCGTTCTCGGTGTACGCGGAGGTAAAAAGAATCCCCGTCTCCGGGTGCAACGCCCGCACACGCTCGGACAGTTCCTTGCCGTTCAGTTGCGGCATCACCACATCGGTGAACAGCAGGTCAATGGGTTCTTTGCCGCGCTGCTCCACCAACTGCAGGGCGCTCATGCCATTGGACGCCGCCAGCACAGAGTAACCCAGCCGGCGCAACAATTCCGCGGCCATTGCGCACAACGCCGGGTCGTCTTCAACCATCAGGATCGTCTCCGTCCCGTGCGGCAGCCCGGGAGTCTCCCGGAGCGGGGCGGGCGCCTGGGTCTCGTCCGGCACCTGCGGCAGGTAGATTTTGAACGTGGTGCCCCGGCCCGGCTCGCTATACACATTGATGTGCCCGCCGCTTTGTTTGACGATGCCGTAGCAGGTGGCCAGACCCAGACCCGTGCCCCGGCCGACTTCCTTGGTGGAAAAAAACGGTTCAAACACCTGCGCTTTCACCTTTGCGTTCATTCCCGTGCCCGTGTCCGTGATGGCCAGCATCACATAATCACCCGGTTTCATTTCCGGATTGAGGCCCACACCCTCGCGAGGGAACGTCACGTTCGCGGTTTCCAGCGTCAATTTGCCGCCGTGCGGCATGGCATCGCGCGCATTGATGGCCATGTTGATGATCACCTGCTCAATCTGTCCGGCATCCGCCGTCACCGAGTGCAGACCCGCGTCTGAAATGATGCGCACGTCCACGTCGCCCCCCATGAGATGACGGAACATGGCTTCCATGCCGGCCACGATCTCGTTGAGATTGAGTTTTTTCGGATGCAGAAATTGTTTGCGGCCGTATGCCAGGAGTTGCCGCGTGAGCCGGGCGGCCCGGTCGGCGGCTTTGCTGATTTCGGCCGCATTTTGGGCCAGCGGACTTTCCGAGGGAAGGTCCTCGATCAGCAACTCACTCTGGCCGATGATCGCAGTCAGGATGCTGTTGAACTCGTGCGCCACGCCGCCTGCGAGCCGGCCGACCGTCTCCATCTTCTGGGATTGAAACAATTGGGCCTCGAGTTGTTTGCGTTCGGTGATGTCGGACGCGATGCCGGTGAGGCGGACCACCTTGCCTGCGGCATCCCGCACCTGAAAACCACGGTCGTGGATCCAGCGGGTGGTGCCATCGGGGCGGGTCATTTGATACTCCACGCTCACGGTCGATTCGTCGCCCTTCAGCCGGGCGAAAGCAGCGAGAACCCGTTCACGGTCCGCCGCTAAAATCGCCTCGAGCCATTGCTCCGGATGCGCATACAGGTCTGCAACCGAACGGCCCCAGATCGGTTCATAGGCGTGACTGACATAGTATATCTTCTGCCGGTCGGGCGAGGTGATCCAGAACAAGTCGGTGATGTTTTCCGCCAGTTGGTGGAATTTCTCCTCACTTTCGCGCAACGTTTCTTCCACCCGTTTGCGTTCCTCGATTTCGTTCCGCAATTCAGACGTGCGTTCCTGGACCCTGGATTCCAGGAGCGCGCTGGTTCGTTGCAACTGGATGTGCCGCCGCCGCAGATGCCAGACCCACCCGACGTAAGCGCCAAATCCCAGGGCCGCCACGAGGCAGGTCAACCGGAACGCGGGCGTCTCATGGAACTCGCGGGGCAATTCCAGGGCAAAACCGGTCTCGGTGGTGTTCCACACGCCATCCGCGTTACATGCCTGCACCTGAAATCGGTAGCGGCCGGGCTTAAGGTTCGTGTAAAACGCCTCGTGCCGGCTGCCGGCATTCACCCAGTCGGAATCATACCCCGCAAGCTGGTAGCGATACTGGATTTTTTGCGGCGCCTGGTAATCCAGCGCCGAATAGTCAAATTCCAGATTGCCGGGACCCGGCTGCAGCACGGGTTTCTGGTCCGGGGGATATTCCCGGCCGTTGATACGCACGCGCTCGATGGACACCACCGGCGGCTGGGAATCGCTCGGAACGTGGGCGGGGTCAATCATGATGATTCCCTTGGAACTGGGGAACCAAATCCGGCCGTCCAACGAGCGGCAGCCGGAGTATTCCTGGGCGCCCTTGTCGTTGCTTTTCACCGCATTTTCACCGTCATACACGCTGCATTGCACCTGTTTGGCTGTGCCATCCGCAACCGCATTCAACTGGCTTTGGCTCACGCGGAAGATCCCGCGGCTGGAATCCATCCAGAAATTTCCTTGTTTGTCCGGAACCATCGCGTAAACGAAATCCTCGTGCAGCCCCTGTTTCTGGGTAATCTGTTGCAGTCCCCCATTTTTGAAACGTGCGATTCCGGTATTTTGCGCCGCCCAGATGTTTCCGTTATCATCCTCACTCAGGAAATAAAAAGTACTCTGATAGACGCCATTTTCATGGCACCAGTTGTGGATGACGCCATCTTTAATCTGGAAAATGCCTTCGGTGGCGGCCACCCAGATTGAGTCATCACGCGCCACCAGGACGTCACTAATCCATCTTAACGAGACATTTGACCCGTCGGCGAGGCGAACGGGAACCATTTTATCATTCTCGATTCGCATCAGATCCCCGACGATCGCGACGAGGATGCCGTGTGAATCTTCCGCCACTGCCCGTGGCCAAACGCTGTTGGTCCAGTTGAAAACGACGTGGTCGCCGCGGAACAGGCCGAGATTCTTGCTGGCGTCGATATAATAGAGATCGCCGTTGCGGGCGGCAAAGAGGCGTTTGACCCAACGCGAACCGAGACCATTCAATCCATCCTGACTGAAATTTTCAAAGTGCCCGTCGCGAAAATATGACAGGCCATTGGCCGTGCCCGCCCAAATACCACCTTGAGGCGACGCGGCGACCGCCAGACAATCATCATCCACCAAACCTTCCCTGGAGCTCAGGATCGGAAACTTGACATCTGACAGTTGGCTCAATCCATCTTCGGTTCCCACCCATAAACTCCCGTCGTCCGATTCGGCCAGTGACAAGATCCGATCACTTGCCAGTCCGTCTTCCCGGGTCAATGAGGTGAATTGTCCATTGAAGTAGCGATACAGTCCTGAAGCGGCGGTTCCAATCCACAACACTCCATGCCGGTCCAGCAACAGTGCACGTGGTTGGGAGGGAATGATGTTCACCGGTTTGCTGCGGAAATTGGCTCCGTAGCACCGTAATCCGTTCACGGTTCCCAACCAGATGTTCCCGGCCGGATCCACCACAATCGAGGAGATGATCAGGTGTTGAAGCGTGGGGTCGGGAAATTGTTTCATCTGCCCGTGTTCCAGGTAAAACAGTCCGTCATCCGCCGTTCCCATCCAAATGCGACCTTTGGCATCTTCACACACTGAAAATACGTCTGCATTGTTGGTGGGAATAAGAGACTGGAACGTATTCGTATCCATCAACCGTCCGGCAAATCCACAACCTCCCACCAGCATCGTTCCATCCTTCAGCAGCTGTACCGTGCGAATGGTCGTCGGCACCGGCAGGTTCCACTGATCCTGTTTCAGCGGGCAGAATTGTTTCCCGTCAAAAATGGCGAGGCCCCCGCGATCCAATCCCAGGCACAATCCTCCATCGGGTCGGCTGGCCAGGCTGGTAATGACCTTGCTCCCGATGGCTTCCTCTTCGGACAGGGTGAAAATGCGGAAACCGACACCGTCAAAAAAAACCAATCCCTGGGAAGTCCCCAGCCAAAGACGGCCGTTCTTGGATTGCGCGATTGACGTGACGGCATTGGCGGGCAGTCCGTTGGCCCGATGCCAGGTCCGGCAATTGTATTGATAAATGCTTCGATTCGGGTCAAGTGCCAGCGCCTGGGAGGCATCCCCGATGAAGAGCAGCGCGAAACCCAGCAGGAGCAGACTCCTGAGCGGGTCGCGATGTTTTTTATTCGCGTTTTGGTTCATGGGTGGCCGGCACGCTTGCCCGGGCAAACAATGCGCCGGACTCCCAAGGCTGCTTGCACAAGCCCGGCGTCCTCCCGATCAGGTTCCAAATGCAGAATGGGCGGCGGTGTTCTCATGGCTAACCCTTGATTAACAGCAATCAGTCTGCCATCGGGAACGCTATTTGCATGCGGTTTAACAACAGAAATCCGGTTGCCAGCCAGGGGTCGATGCTTCAAATGAAAACCACTATCGCATGACGAAGCTTTCCACGGAGTTCGTTGGCTTCTGTTGGTCCTTATTCCCACGGCCGAATCCGCTGCCAGGCCCTGTTCAATTTGAACTTAAGCCCGGCCCGTTCATTCTTGCCCCATCCACATCATCCTGCCTGGATCGGTTTCAATTTTTTTGCTTGAATATAAGTTTATTAAATGTTACAAAGTCACAACCCTGACCATGAAATCCACGTCGTTCCTGGCGGCTGTTTGTTCCTTGCTGCTGGCTTATACCGCCCCGGCGGTCACGACGCATTATGTGGACGCCGGCGGGACGAATCCGGTTGCGCCGTACACGAGCTGGGCCACGGCGGCGACGAACATCCAGGATGCCATGGACGTCACCAGCTTTAACGACACCGTCCTGGTCACGAACGGCATTTATCAATACGGCGGTGCATCGTTTAACGGATCCAACCGGGTTCATGTCATCAACGGGGTGGCGCTGCAAAGCGTCAATGGCCCTGCGGTAACCGTGAACAAGGGCTATTGGGACCCCGCCACCACAAATGGGCCCAACGCGGTCCGCTGTGTTTATCTGACTGAATTTTCCTCCCTGTCCGGTTTCACGCTGACCAATGGCGCGTCCGGTTCCGGCTACGGCGGCGGGGTGGTTTCGGAGACGTTTTGTGTCATCAGCAACTGCGTCATCACCGGCAATGTGTCCGCCGGCAACGGCGCGGGCAGCGAATCGTTCAACAACAGTCTGTTGGTGAACTGCGTCCTGAGCGGAAATACCGCGTTGAGCGGAGGTTCGGGCGGCGGGGCCTACGGCAGCACACTGGTCAATTGCATCATTACCAATAACAACGCGGCCAACGGCGGCGGCGTCGGCAACTGCACGGTCTATGACAGCCTCCTTACCGGCAACGGCAGCACCAATGTTGTCAGCGGCGCCTCGGGCGGAGCCGCCTACATCAGCACCCTTTACAATTGCACCCTCACGGGAAATTTCTCGCGCGGTCTGGGCGCGGCGAACGGTTGCACCCTGATCAACAGCATCATCTATTACAACGTCAACGGAATCTACGCCGATTGTTACATGTGCCGCCTGACCAACTGTTGCACGACACTGGGAAACGGCAACCTCACTGCGCCGAACAACAGCATCAGCAACGCGCCCGGCTTTGTGGATCCGGCCGCGGGTGATTTCCATCTGACCCCGTGGTCCCGCTGTCTTGATGCCGGCAACAATGCCTACGCCACCAACAACACGGACCTGGACGGCAACCCGCGTATCGTCGGCGCCGCCGTGGACATGGGCGCTTACGAAAACCAATCGCCGTTCTCGGGGACGGCGCACTATGTAAGCCTGACCAGCACCAATCCCGTCGCGCCCTACACGAACTGGCCGACGGCCGCCACCAACCTGCAGGACGCCGTCGCCTCAGCCCAGGCGGGAGAATGGGTTATTGCCGGTGACGGCGTATACACGAACAGCGGCGCGGTCGTTTACGGCGCGGAAACCAATCGCGTGGCATTGACCAACGCCATCACATTGGTGAGTGCGGGGGGACCGCGCGCAGCGGTGATTGCGGGCGGCCAGCAGACGCGCTGCGCTTATGTCGGCACCAATGCCGTCCTGATGGGATTTACGTTGACCAACGGGAATGGCAGTGGGGTGATTGGGGGAGACATCACCAATGAAGGGAGCGGCGGCGGTGCCTGGTGCGCTCCGGGCGGGGTGGTGTCCAATTGCGTGGTGGTTGGGAATTACGCCAATACCACCGCCGGACTGGGCGGCGGCGTCTTCGGCGGCACGATTTACAACAGCGTGCTTACGAACAACAACGCGGCGTACGGTGGTGGCGCGGCCCTGGCAATGCTTTACGGCAGCACGGTCGTGAGCAATTCCTGGCATGCCGGCGGACACTTTGGCGGCGGACTGTGCCAGGCCACGGCCTCCAATTGCGTGATTACGGCCAACTGGTCTTATTACGGCGCCGGCGGCGTTTACCAGAGCACACTCTACAATTGCACGATCTCCACGAATTCAAGCCCCGGTGGTTTCGGCGCCGGCGCCTATCAAAGCACGCTGTTCAACTGCCTGGTCATCTCGAACACGGCGGGTTCTTCCGGCGGTGGCGCCTACCAAAGCCGGTTGGATCACTGCACGATCAGCAACAATCACGGCAATACCGGCGGGACCTATCAATCCACCAATTATTTCTGCACCTTGTCGGACAATTCCGGCAACGACGGCGGCGGCGCGAACGGGGGGGTGTCCTCCAACTGCGTCTTCATGGCCAATTCGTCCGGCAACGGCGGCGGCGCCTTGCTGGGGACCCTGTACAACTGCCTTCTATACGGAAACACCGCCCGCCTCGACGGCGGCGGCGCCCAAGGCGCCACACTTTACAATTGCACGGTCTGCAACAATACGGCAACCAACATCGGCGGCGGAACGGTCACCTGTACGCTTTTCAATACCATCGTTTATTACAACGTCGCACCCGTCAGTTCCAACTGGTCGGGCGGCACCTTCTCTTACTGCTGTACCTTCCCGGCTGCCCCCGATGTGGACAGCTTTACCAACCCGCCGGTGTTTGTGAACCCGGCCGCCGGCGATTACCACCAGCAAACCAATTCGCCGACCATCAATGGCGGCATCAATATTACGCCGACGGTGCCGACCATCATCACGGACCTGGACGGCAACCCGCGCATCGTCGGCGGCATCGAGGACATGGGGGCTTACGAGTATCAGGGCTCGAACCAGGGGCTGCCCATCCCCATTCCGTGGCTTCGGCGATACGGCCTGCCGCTCGATGGTTCGGCCGATTACATTGATTCCGACGGCGACGGCATGAACAACTGGCAGGAATGGATTGCCGGTACGGATCCCGTGGACAACACGTCCGTCCTGAAGCTGATGTCCGTCGTACCCAATGGGGTTTCCGGCACCACCGTCACCTGGCAGAGTGTCAGCGGCATAACTTATTACATCCAAAGCGGCACGGATTTGGGTGCGCCCTCCCCGTTCACGACCATCCAAAGCAACATTGCCGGCCAGCCGCTCACCACCAGCTACACAGACACCACGGCCGACAACGGCGATTCCGTTTTCTACCGCGTCGGCGTGCAATAAATTCAGCGAAGGAGAGCCAAAGGTTCTGGCCGCGAAAGACGGCCAACACGCGAAATCTGTTTTCACTCTCAACCTTCAACTTTCAACCGCAGATCAACCGCCACTTGCTGCGCCGAAATGCGCCCAACCATTTGCGGCGGGCAACGATGCCGTTTGACCGGGAAAACCGGGCGCTCTGATTTTTCAAGGCTGCCAGACCGCGCGGTAAAACTGGCGCGGGGAACCCGGAGAAACCAGGATGGTGATGTTCGATGTGCTCCCCATGAGCAGGTTGGTGGCGACGGAGGTCCACGCCGTCAAATCCGGCGAACTTTGAATGACATAGGGCGTGCCGCGCTGGCCTTGCAGGAGAAGCTGCACCTGCCCGGGTGGGAGGCCCGACACGGAGAGCGCCGACGCTGCCGGTGCAAACGTAAAGAGGGTCAGCGACAAGGGTGGAAACGAACAGGTAAAATTCGTGCCGGCGATGGGGAAATTCGTCGTCGTAATGTCCTGCTGCGCCGCCCCGGCATTGGTTTGCGCCGCCTGATCCTGCGGGATGCCGTAGGATTGAATCGTTGCGGTGGTCCACGGCACAAAATTGGTCAGCACGATCTGCGCATTGAGGTTCGTGGTCATGTCCTTGTTGATGACGAGCATCGTGAGGGCGCCGTTGGTGCGATGAACGGCATAAACGGAAAGCAAAAGCGAATCGCTGGTGCCATTGAGGACGGAATCGCCGGGCCGCGCAAAATATTGGAGCAATTTTTCGGCGTAAAAGGCGGGATACGGATTGTTTGACCCGTCCACGATCCCGTAATCACCCACCCCCCGCCAGCCATAGATCGTTGGGTCATAATCACCGCCCGCCGACGGTTCGTCATTTTGGAAATCCCAAAAGAGGCTGGATCGGAATTCGGTTTTCAGGAGCTGGCTGGTGCTGTCGGCGAGGTAGAGGGCATTGACCAGGCTGGTGGATTGCCGGCCCATGGCCCCCGCATCGCTGTTGTTCTCTGTTACGCACAGTTCGATGTTGGTGCCGGCGGGTCCGAGGTAATCGCTGATTTGCTGGCGCAGGTCGGCAGCGGCGCTGGCCCAGTCGCTCCAAAGCACGGGACACGGGTTGCCGGCCACCTGCAACAGGAGGGCGTCGCTGTCTGCGGATTCCGAGTAAGGCGTCCAGCCATAGGTCGTGTATTGCCAGTAAAAATGGTAAATGAGGAAATCGGGCATGACGCCAAGGCTTTTCAACTCGGACAAGACGATGGGCGTCCACCCATAGTTGGTCGTCCCGGTGCGCGGATTGATGGCAAAATGCGTCGCGTTGTTGGAATAGCTTCCTTCTCCCGGCGTGACGACAATGCCCACGTGGATGGGTACGGCCGGGTAAGCCGCCTTCATTTGCTGAATGCAAGCGGCCGCGTTGGTGGCATAGGTGTAAGGGTCATGCGGCACCGCATTGGAATCGATTTCCCACGTGCCATAGCATTCATTGCCAATTTCCCAATACTTGAAACCGCAATTGTTGGTTTTGTTGGCCGAGAGCACCCAGGCGGCCGCCTCACCGGGAGTGCCGGTGCCGTAATTGACCGTGGTGAAAACCTGGGCGCCCAGATTGGTGGCGATATTGCGAAAGGTGGCATTCCCGGTCGGATCACTGGCCCAATGATATCCATCCGAAGTCGAACCCCCCGGCCAGCGCAAATTCAAACAACCGCTGGCTTCAAGCTGTGGCAGCGTTTGGGCATTGGTCAGCCGGTCGTCCCAGGTGCCGATATTGATTCCAAACTGGCGCGCATCGACGGTTTGCAGGGCGTGTGCCGCGTCAATCGCCAGATGGACCAGGGGCGGCGCCGACGCGGCCACCAGTTGCACATCATCCACGTAAAATGTCGGTTGGGCCGCGCCGCCATTGTTGCCCTGAATCTCAAAGCCGGTGCAATTCGGCTTGCGGCCCACGCCCAGGGAGGCGAGCAGAATGTTCACCTGCTGCCAGGTATTGGCCGGCAATGCACCCAGGGAATAGGTCGACTGACTGGTGCCATCCAGCAATCCCGATACCTGCACCTTTTGTCCGCCAGAGCTGCCGCCATTAATCCAAAAACTGAGATAGGTGTAGAGGCTGGTATTGAAATCGGGATGCTCAAAAACCAGCGCCTGGGAGTTGCCGCCATCCGTGACCCCGATGGCATAGGTGCCCGAATGAACCGGCGAAGTGTTCGTCAGATTCACCGTTGCCCCACTCCAATTTTGAAATCCGTTCACCAGATTGTCGGTATAAATCGAGAGGTTGTTTTGCGCGATGCCCGGGGCGGTGGCGACGAGCTGGTTCAACGTATTGGCGCTGCCCGGATGGTTGCCGCCGGAGTAGGTGGCGGTGATCAAATCCGTGCCCGCCGGGAGATTGGCAATCGGCGAACTGGTGGCGCTGCCGCCGGTCACCGTGTTGGTGCTGAACGGGCCGCTGGCAGATGAAAAAACCACCTGGCCGGTGGCGTCGCCGGCGGTGGTCCCGTTGGTCAGGACCGTGGCAGTAAAGGTGACACCGCCGCCGTACGAGGAAGGGTTGAACGAGGATGTGAGCGCAATGGGATTACCAATGTTCACCAGTTTGATATTGTCGATGGTCAGGGTGTCGGTGAAGCCGGGGCCATTCCATAGCCAGGAATCAAGCGGGAAGATCAACTGCCAGGTTGCGCCGATTGGCAGGTTCGTCGTGATGCTGCCCAGGTTTATGCTGAAGGTCTGCCAGGTGTTGGCGGCCGCCAACGTCTCGTTGACCGGCACGTTTATGACCGGGCCCGAGCCGGCATAATAATCACCCGGCCAGGTCTGGATGGTAAGCTGAATGGTAACCGCCTGGCTGCCTTTGGCATCAAAGGACAATACATAGTCCGACGGGTTCGGATCCGTGTTCCCGGAAACCGTCATCAACTGAACCATCCCGCCGTAATAGTCGCTCCAGCTCGTAGCCGTCATGGTTTCCTGCCAGGCGCCGCCCGGATTTCCGCCCGTCGCGATCACCGCGTTGTTGGTGGCGGTGGGGCTGCCTCCCGAATACGAACCGGTGCTGAAATAACCCGTATATCCGCCGTCAAAGTTCTCATTGAATATGGTCTGTGCGGGGACAGCCGCGACGAAGCCACCGAGCACGATTACCAGGGCTGCGATTTGATGGCTGGGTTTCATTGGTCGAATCGAAGGTTTAAGGCAGGGTTAAACGGCCAGGGACTCATTGCCAATAAAATAGCATGTTTCATTGGTGTTTAAAACAGCAATTGATCCGGATCAACCGCCAAGACGCCAGGAACGCTGGTCTTTTATCCGCGATTTGCTTTAGGTAGGGACGCCCCGCCGGGGCGTCCGGGTTTAACCGCAGATTTCACGGATGAACGCAAACCACATAAAATATTTTGCCGCGGAAGGCGCAAACTTTTGTTCCTCTTGTGCTTTTTTGTGGCTGTTCATCCGTCCCCTGAACCCACTGCACGGGCCGGTTCGCTTGCGGCCCCGGCTTTTAGTGACCAAGGGTCCGCTGAATCACCGGCAGTTTTTCCGCCGCCCACGGCAGCAGCGCGAAGCTGGTCGCATCGAACATCCCATGCGCAATCACGGCGGGCCAGATGGAGCGGTGAAAAACCATGATCAGCCCCAGTCCGAAGCCCAGCAGCCCCGCGAACAGAACGGCGACCAGTCCCATACCCAGGTGGGCAAAGCCAAAAATGACGGCCGCGATGGCGACGGCGGCGACCTGACCCGTGCGTGAACCGAAGTGCTGTGGCCAGAGCGTCCGCAGTCCGGCCAGAAATGCCGAACGCCAAAGTTCTTCGCGCAAACCGGCCACAACAAAACTCACCACGGTCAACGTCAGCCAGAAATAAAGAGGATTCTGGCGCAGGGCGGAAATATCCACAACGGCTTCCAGGTCCGGACGATTTTCCGTAAGAAATTCGCGCAGGGATTGTATGGTCATCACGTGTGTGACAATCAATGCGGTCCCCGCGATGATCATGACCATGCCCACCGCAAAACGGAGGGCGACGGAGTAACCGATGCCCAGCGGCACCGGCCAGAAACCCTGGCGCCAGTGCAACAACAGGTCGTCGCGCGAGGCGCGGGAGGCCATCACCGCCAGGCCGAGCACAACCGCAATAATCAACAACTCAATGGTGCAAACGAGTAACAGGCCGCCGGGGGTGTGCGAAAGGGCCGGTACCTGCGCGCGGGCGGCGCGGTGTTCCCTTCCCATCATCCCGACCAGCAGGATGTAGGCGCTGACCAGAATCAGGTGAATCCACCAACGCCGGCGATTGACGGGAGCGACTCCGGCGCGTTGCGACTCCGGCAGCGGCGGCGGGCCATCGGGCGGAGATGAGGTGTTATTCACCGGTGTTCCCTTACCTCAAAGGCTTGTCCCTGACAAGGCGGGTTATCAATCGCCGAGGCGCCAGAAACGCTGGTCTTTTATCCGCGATTTGCTTCAGGTAGGGACGCCCCGCCGGGGCGTCCGACTTCCGCCCTCCGGCATCTGGCTTCTGGCTTCTGCCTTCCGTCCTCCGCTTTCCGGCTTTCAGGCGGGCGCGTATCGGTCGATTGCTGCGCGCAGGGTCTCCAGCTCGAAAGGTTTGCCGATAAATGAATCCACGCCACCGGGGGGAGAATCGGAAGACTGAAATTTTTCAATAAAAGCCGTCAGCATCACGATCGGCTGTTGGGGTGAGCGCTCTTTGATGGCCGCGGCCAACTTGTCGCCTTTCATCTCCGGCATCAGGTAATCGATAAAAATCATGTCGAACTTGCCGGGCTCAAACATGGCCAGCGCCTCGGCGCCGTTCTTGGCCACATCGACGAGATAACCGGCGCCCTGAAGCAGAATATGGACGCTCCGGCGGACGAGCGATTCGTCGTCCACAACCAGTATGTGTCGTTGCCGGTCAATGCGTTTGATCATCGTCACCATGCAAACGCATAATCCATACCAGTTCTTTTGCTCTTTTAGGCCACGCTTTTACTCCTGGATAAACTGCCGGGACGCAAGGACTGGCAAGTTTTAATCCGCAGATTTTGCAGATGACGCGGATTTTTATTTGCCGCGAAAAGTCGCACAAGACGCAAAATTGTGTGCCTTATTGCGGCTGTTTCACCCGCCTGATACCTGCTGGATCTGCTGCCCGGGCCTGTTCGGTTTCTGGCCATAGGTGGACACCGATGGACACGGATTCTCCTTTTTAATTATTGCGGCGGTTGGACCCGGACGCGGAAGAATTGCTGCGGCCCGGCAAGGTCGTTCGAAAAGCTCAAGAGGCCGCCGGTGCCCGGGTTGGTGATGACCGCGCTCCAGACATCGGAGCTGCCATTGGCCGGGAGGGCTGGGGCTGTCTGGAGGACATAATCGAAGCCGGATTCGGAACCGTACTCAAGCTGCGGGAAGAAGCCAAAGGGAACGGTTTGCAGAATCACTGGCAAAGGGCTGAGGGGATCCGCGTACACGGTTCCCCGCCCGGCGGTGCCTGCGTAAACCCGGCCGTATATCCGCGGATCGCCGGTCAAACTATACACGGTCCCAAACTGGTGCTGGTCATCATTAATCCGCGTCCAGGTGTTGCCTTGATCGTCGGACTGGAAAAAGCCGTAAACACCATTGACGGTTCCGACCAGGAAGATGGCCGGGTAGGTCTGGCTGGGCGCGGCCATGCCAAATCCGACCAGAAGCGCACCGGTCACATGACCGGTGGCGACTGGCTGAAAGCTGGCACCGGAATTGGTGGAACGCCACAGGCCGCCATTGCCGGCCGCCAGCCATAGATTTCCTTCCCGCCCAAAAACGGCCTTAAGACTGGAGCGGGTGCTGCTGTAGTCCGGGGCCACCGCCCCGTAGCTGACGGAGGTGGTCTGCGAAAAGGACGCGCCGCCGTTGACGCTTGTGTAGATGCCGCCGGTGGCCGGGTTGTAGGCGTAGAATTTTTGGGAGTTAACGCGGTCGGCAACAGGTTCAAGATCATTGGGGAGCCCGGAACTGGCGTTCCAGGTTGCGCCGAAATCGGTCGAATAATAGGTCCCGGCGCCGGTGTTGCTGGAGTAAATAGGTCCTTTGCCGGCAGGTGTCCACACGATGCGGGAACCGTCAGCGGCAACGGCCAGAACGCCGGAGTCGGCGGCACCGGACGGCTCGGTGGCAAAACGCGTCCATGTTTGGCCGCCGTCGGTCGAATAGGAACCGCGGGGACCGGAATCACCAACGTAATCGCGCGTGTGAGAACGGGCGACGATGTTGGGATTGAGTTCGGCAAAATCAATGCTGGAGCTGATCGGGAAGAACGGAGAGTAATCCCCGTTGGGAGGCGAGGTGTTGAAATTGTCGTAGCGAAAACCATCGAGGTCGGCCAGGGCACTCAGCAAAGGTGGACCGGAAGGCGGGCTGGCCAGACCCAATACGACAGTTTCTTCGAAGCCTCGATCCGGAAAGGTCCAGTTGACGTTCTGGCCGGCATCGGCTTGCGTGAGGTTTTCGCTCATGAACACGCCGTAACCGGTCACGAAAATGGCTTCGTTGCTGTTGTGAGGATTGATTTCAATGTCACTGATCCAGTTTTGATATTTAAAATTCTGTCCGGTGTAGGGAGCCTCGGAGTAGTCGATGGTGTTCGGACTTAGCAGGACACCCTTCCAGGACGTGCCACCGTTGGTGCTGCGGTAGATTTCATTGCCGGGGCTGTAATCGTCCATGGTCCCGGCCATTAAAATATTGGGGTTCCCGGGATCAACGCACAGGCCGCCGAAACCGTACTCGCCGTCGGGCGGGGAGATATTCGACCAATGGCCGGTGGTTACATTGTAGGACCAAACCGAGCCCGCCGTGGCGTTGTTGGGATCCGTACTGTCATCGGTGGAATAGCTCACATAAAAAAGATTCCCCGCCAGGGCGCAACGCATCGGGTAATAGGCGGCGGGCTGACCGGACACGGCGGACCACGTCTGGCCGCCGTCACTGCTCGACCAGAGGTTGCCCGTGGTCGCGTGCGCGCCTACGAACAATCGCGAGCACGCCGTTCCGGGCGGGCTGCTGGTCGGATCGAGGGTGATGAAATTCAAATTGGTTTGTGTCAGACCGGTGATTTGCGACCAGGTCTGCCCATGATCCTGGCTGCGCCAGAGACCGTTCGCCTGGCTGGCCAGATAGAGCGTGGAAGGCAAATTCGGGTCAACCTGCAGGCGCTCGCCGGTCGGGCTGCCATTGTCATTGCCGCCAATCCGAAAGGGCAGATCCACTTCCGACCACGTATTGCCGCCATCGGTCGAGGACAACACGGCGCCATTGCCGGCCCAGGACGCCAGATAACCGCCGACCGCGACATAAAGGCGTTGCGGGTTGTTGGGATCCGTGGCCAGGCTCAGCACGTAGGCAAAATACATTTTGCTCTGGCCGATGTAATCGAGCAGCGGAACCCATTCGCCGGTGTTCGGGTTCCAGTGAAACGCCCCGCCAACGTTGGTGTGAAGATACAGGTCGCCGCTAACACGATTGTAGACGACGCCCGTCACGTAACCGCCGCCAAAGACCGGCACGTTCCGCCACCAGTAACCTGCCTGAACCGGAGGACTCGCCGCGGACAGCGCCAGAAAAAGAGCCAAAAAACATCCGGTCCAGCCCGACGGAAGGAAAGACGTTTTGGTCACGGAAGGCAGTGCTTCCCCGAATGAGCGAAGTGCGGTTCGAAGGGAGGATTTGAACTTCGATTTCATTGGGTTGCTTTGAAGCCCGGAGGCATGACTCTAGCAAAAAAGAACCGGGCGTGTCGAGGATTTAGGTTCCGCGTTGGTTGCTTTACCTGGAACCAATTGGAACCAGCAGATGAACACGGATTTGACTGCCAAGGCGATTTGCAAAACTTCGTTTACTTTGTTCACTTCTGTTTGCTTAATCCCACCCTCTACTGCGCCTGACGTCCGGCTTCCAGCCAAAGGGTATCACATCATGAAACGGGCCTTCAGGATTGAAAGCTCGCAGCCAGCGCGCACGACGTGAGCAGTAAAATGAAGATGAGTCCGGAAAAAAACAAAATGCCCGCAAGGATTGTGCGATGAATCACAAAGGAAACCACCGCCAGGACCCATGCCAGCAGTGCCAGGTTCGGTAAATCCCATTCGATATAAAACGTATCCGTGCAAAATGGCAGGCCGATGACAAATATGGCAATCGCCCAGGCAACCACCGCGAGCCACCGGGCCAACTGCTTCTGGAAAATTGAAGGCGTTCGTTTGGCCGGAGGATGATATTCGGGAAGATGAGTGTCACACTTTTGACACTGACCCGCCGTATCATAATTCAAGCACCCACAACCGGGGCAAATTTTCATAGGATGGCGCCTTTAATCCATTTCAGCACTCGCATTTCTCAAGCCACATTCCCGAATTCTTACCCCCCGCCACCCTGCCCTGCGCAAGGTTGTGGTTGCCAACCGCGGCGCATGCAAGTCCTGATTGCAACAGAATTTTTGTTTCCGGAACCTTTCTGTGCTATCATCCACCTCATCATGGCACGGAGGTAAAACACCTGAAATTATCAGGCAGAAATGAGGGACAATGAAAAACAACACAACCATCAAAATAAATGCCCTGTTTTCAACCGTTGTGCTGGCACTCGGCCTGTCTGCGGGTGCGGTGGTCGCGCAGACGAATATGCTCGTCAATGGGAGTTTCGAATCTGGCGGAGGGGGCATTGAGAACTTTCCCGGCTGGGACCAGATCGGTCCGGCCGATAACAACAGCGATTACGGCGTCGCCCAATCGAGCGTCTATCCCGATGTGGCGGAGGATGGCAATTTTTACGCGTATTTCCACGGACATCCCACCGACAGTTCGCAAGATTGCCTCGGCCAGACCGTTCATTTGACCGTCGGCGCCCAATACACCATCAGCTACTATCTGGCAACGGATGGCACGACCCTCGGATCGGGCGCCGCCATGTATGTGGTCATCGGCACCTCTTTTGGCATCGATTACTCCCAGGATTTGCAACTGACCGACTACGAGCCGGATTCTTCAAACGCCCTGCCCTATCAAAAATTCACCACCACCATCACGGCTTCAAATGCCACCGAGATTCTGTCGTTTCACGGCTTTGACGCCGACAGCGCCATCCTGGTGGACAACGTGATCATGACACCGGCCGCTCCCTCCGCGCCGGAATTAAACCTTAGCCTCTCCCCAACCAACACGCTGGTCTTCACCTGGACTTCCCCAACCAACGGATACGTCCTTCAGGCCAATGCGTCGATGGAGACAACCAACTGGGTGACGTTGACGAACACGCCGGTAACGGTTGGCTCCAGCAACCAGATCGTCCTGCCCGCGCCGGCGAGCAACCTGTATTACCGTCTGAGTCTGCCTTAACACGGTGATGCCGGTTGAGCAGGCAGAAATCAGCGCACCAGCCAGCCTGTTTTTAACCGCGGATTCCGCAGATTTATTTTTTGCCGCAAAGAGGCACAAAAGCCACAAAAGGTGGGGCGAGACTCCGTCGAGCCATGGCATGATACAACCGCGGATTGCGTTCACCCTCCGTCCCGCATTGCGGGACTGCGGAGCACGGGCCAGCGCGTCTGCTTCCTCAACCTGCGACCCCCCTTGGCGCGGCAAAACCCCGGGATGCAGAACGAAGACGGCTCGACTCTTTCAAATCTCCCTGTCCGCGCCTATTCACCCAATACCACATAATCCGCACGAAGAACATCGCCGGGCTGGATGCCTTCGATGACGAGCTTGATGTCGTAGCCCGAATCCTTCGGATAGCACGCAGGCAGGTAAATACCGTCCTCCGCCAGCATGGGATCCGGAAACAGCTCGTCATCGAATTTTGGTTGGGACCGGAAATTGGAACGAAACTTCGTGTGTTCGCACTTTTCGGCCTCTTCCAGGGACTCGCCGTTCTCGAAAATTTCATACCCTTCGGCGCCCGAGGCATTCTCGGCCATGTAGGTGTAGGCGCGCGTCTTCAACAACCTGGAAAGTTCGCGGGCCTGGTCGGCGATTGCCTTCATGTCCTCGAGTGACAGGCGGCCGAGCGATCGCAGGATGATGGTCCAGGGGTGCTCCTTGAGTTGAAAGAGGTACTGGTATTGCGAACCGGGGCTGATTTTCCTTTTCGCAATGTCCTTTTCCACGCGCGCGGGTTTCACCAGTCCGGCAAACGCGCCGGCGACGTCGTCAATCGGCCCGCGCACCATCGCCACCGCCCACTCCGGATGGCTGTCGTAATAGAAATCGCGAAACGCCTGGACCCCGCGCGCCTTTCCGACTTCGAAGTCCTTTTTGCGTTTGACGAAGCTGAGGCCCTGGCCTTTCTCCGGCTTGCCCCCCTGCCGTTTCCGGACGGCCTCGAGCAACATGGATTTGATGATCTTTGCGTGAAGGCCGAGCCCCACGTTCATCGGTGTCACGCCATATTTGGTTTCAACCTTTGGATCCGCGCCCGCATCCAGCAGGAGTTTGAGCATTTCGACATCATCCCAATTTGCGGCATCGATAATGGCCGTGTATCCGACGTCGTCTTTGGCGTTCGGGTCCGCGCCGCCTTGCAGCAGTTTTTCAACGACTCGCGTATGGCCGGCGGATGCGGCGCGGTACAGGGGCGGCTTTTGTTTGCCGTCGGGCCGGTTCGGATCTGCGCCCGCCTCGAGCAGCGCGGCAACGATCTCCACGTCGCCATTGGTGGCGGCCAGACCCAGCGCCGTCTGTCCGTCGACCCCCGGATTGTTCAAACTGGATTTCAACGCCGGATCGCGCGCCATGAAAACGGCGGCTTGCACGGCCTCCAGCCGTTTCTCTCCGCGAAGAAGATGCGCGGTCTTTCTTTCATGTTCCTTGCGAATCGCATCGTCATCCGAACTTCGCCAATACTTGATGCGCTCGGCTTCACGCGCGAGCAGGGCTTCCACATCAATCGGTTTCCCGCGAAGGAAATCCGCCACCTCGGTTTTATTCTGTTCCGCCGCGGCATCCGCCGGCCGGTAAGGCGGATCCACCGGCTCTCCCATGCGCATCGAGTAGTGCGGGTGGTTGATTGGATCGACTCCGGCATCAACCAGAAATTTCACTCCGGCGAATGAGAGCGGACATCCGGCGGCAAACCTGAGCGCTTCACCGGCGTTCTCGGGTTTCACACCCGAATCAAAAAGAACGCGCAGGACTTCCATGGAACAATGGCGGGCGGCCTCACCCACGGCCCGATAATTGCCGGCGCTGACGGGAACGCCTTTTTCGAGCAGGAGCTTCACGAGCTCGACGTGATTGTGATACGCTGCCTTGGCCAGGGCGTCCGCGCCGTATTTTTCCAGGTCCACTCCGGCTTCAAAAAGCAGCTGGATGATTTGCATATTGCCGCCGGCCGCGGCGTCCACGATCCGATCACCGGCATTTTTGGCGCCGGCTGCAATCAATACCTTCAACATTTCGAGATTTTGCCGGGCGACAGCGCCGGAAATTCCTTCATCAGGATTGCCGCCGAAGGCCAGGAACTGTTTCACCAATTCCAGGTTGTTAAACAGCGCAGCCTGCCCCAGTGACTTCGAAGGGGTCTGCTTCGGACTCGGATGTTGCATCAGGCGCAGAAGATTGAGCAACGACTCGACCGGATTGGCGGACGGGTCACCTTGCACCACGGGGCTTTTCTTTTGCTCGGCCTTCATTGCCTCGAGAAACGCCAGCAAATGCCTGGAGTTCTCGTCCGCTTTTGATTGCGGTGTGTTCATGGAAGGTTTTTGACTGGGATTTTCCATTTGCACTCTTGCCCGTGACGGGCTTGGGTTTTTGTGATTTTTGCAGCGCCCTGCTCAAGCTCAAGTCCATTTTTTCAGATTTGTTCTTTTTTGTGCATTTTTCCGCGTTTCAGGGCGGGAGAACACCTTCGAATCCCGGGCCGGTCCGGGTTTTAACCGCGGATTACGCGGATTTGCCTTTGGCGGCCAAAGGCGGTCATTTCCATCTCGGCCAAGCCTGCTCGCGCAAAAGGGACAAATGTCCAAGGGCTTTATGACAGGATTATCAGGATGGTCAGGATTCTGAAATATCCCGGGAGACGCATCCTGTGAATCATGTTCATCCTGTCAAAGTCTTCAGTCCACCGCCTGCTGAATCCGCTGCACGAGCCTTTGATCATTGGATGTCCGATGTTGAATGTTCTATGTTTTCGACTTTGGCTTGGTATGTCGTGTTCCCAAATCCAGCCCCCCGCCACCCTGCCCCGCGCAAGTTGAGAATCGATGGCTTCAGAACAAACGCTCGCATAATCTGTTTGATACCGCTTCCGCCGTCTGGGTAAATAGCTTAAATGCTCAACGAAGGTAACGTCGTCGGGTCGGATTCTGCTTCACTCGCCAAAAGTCGTGTGCAAAACGGGCCGCCACCGGATTGGGCGACTCACTGTCCGTATGATTCGACATTCAAAAGCGAACAGGATGCGCAAATCACGTTTTTGCTTTTGGATTCGCAGATTCACGCCGAGCAACAGTCGCTCCTGGTTCATAACGTGGTCCGGCTGGAAACGATGCAGGCCGTGCAGCATTGGTCCCAGTGGCGCCTGCAATTCGAGCCCAAGACGCAACAGGTGACGCTGCACTCCCTGAAAATTCGGCGCGGCGAACAGGAAATCGACCAGTCACATCTGGATCAATTCCATCTCTTGCAACGTGAAGAAGGATTGGAACGATTCATCATCCATGGCTGGTTCACCCTGCTCAAGGTTTTGGAAGACGTGCGGCCGGGTGACGTTTTGGATTTTTCCTACACCATCCGGGACGAATCAGCACTTTTTCCACATCATGGCTGCCATTTTTTTACGCTGCCGCAGGGTGTGCCGGTCGGCAAATACCATTTCGCCGTCCAATTCAACGAGGCGCGGCAAAGAAAATGGAAATCCTCCAGCGCGGATCTGGCGCCGGTGGAGAAAAAGGAAAACGCCATGACCTTTTGGGAATGGTCCGGCGGGAAGTATCCCGGGACGAAACCCGAATTGAACTGTCCGGCCTGGCACATTTTCTATCCGTGGATCCAGGTCTCGGATTTTCCGGACTGGCAAATGGTCGCGGCCGGGATCGCGCAGGCGTGGGCCGCGGAAGCGGATGCCGCCGCGGTCGCGGAAATTGTCCGGGACATCCGGAGTAAAGCCGCCGATTTGCCGTCACAAATGGAGAAGGCGATTGAACTGGTGCAGGACGAGTGCCGCTATTTGAGCATCAATCTGGAACTGGGAGGACAAATCCCCACTCCACCGGGAACGGTCGCACGCCGCCGGTTCGGCGACTGCAAAGACCTTTCCTTTTTGCTCGCCAATCTTTTCAAAAAACTTGGCGTCGCGGCCCGGCCGGTTCTGGTCAACACCTTTTGCCGAAAAGCGCTTGCCGATTTTCTGCCGGCCCCGTCCCTTTTCAATCATGTCGTGGTTGAATTTGAGGCCGACGGCAAACGGCGCTGGATTGACACCACGTTCAAAGAACAGGGCGGAGGCGCGTTCAATCGGATCGTTCCCGATTACGGGGTCGGTTTGCCCGTGGATGCCGCGGCCACCGGCCTTGCCCCGACGCCGCCATTCGAGCCGCCCGACCTGTTCGATTTGCGCGAGCACGTGTTGTTGGACACCAGCAACGCACCATCCCTGATGGCCGTCACTTTGACAACCGAAGGCGGACAAGCTGAAGTGCTCCGGCGGGAGTTGAAACAATCGGGCATGGCCGAATGGGCCAAACAGCGGCTGCAAGTGATGGTCAACCGCTTTCGAAGCGTGAAACGCGTCGGGGAAATCAAATACCGCGATGACCGCGCGGCCAATCGTTTCACGCTGGTGGAAGTCTTCGAAATCAGTTTCGAACTGGGCAAACATCCGAATCCGAAACTGTGCCGCTTCAACCTGCCCGGCAATTGGCTGACCGGCGTGTTGCTGATGCCGCAAAAGACCGAACGGCGCGCGCCTTTTCTTTTGCCGCATCCCTGCCACATCCAGTATACCGCCGACATCGACTCGCCGGCGATTCAGCGGATTAAGTTGAATGAGCCGCGCGAGGATCTGCGCAGTCCGTTTGTGGAATTCAGCCGGAACACCCGAAGCGGCCACGGTTATTTGGTGATGAAGTTGGAGCTGACCACCCATGCCGATGCCGTGCCGGCCGACCAGGTGCAGAGGCACGGGGACATGGTGGAGCAAATCTGTCGCGCCGCCTGCCGCGAGTTGTCGCTCTTGCGCGGCTATTCGCGTTCCCGTCCCAAGGCCGGCTTTGATGAATTGCCGTCGGACAAAAAGGAAATCAAGCCGCCGCCGCTGCCATTGCAGCCGGTTTATCGCGAAACCACTTCTTCACAAAGACATCGTCGCCGATACCGTGAACCCAATAAATATCTATGGGGAATCGGGAGACTGCCGTGGCGATTGATTTGGATTCTCGTAGTAATTTTGATTTGGGTACTTACCGCGCTTATCCGTTAGGTCCTCAACGAGAATTTACCGCAACTTGTCGCGCCGAGATCTAATGAAGGCGGAAGACCGCCAGGGGCGCAGGGATATCACAGAAGCAGACGGAGAAAACCAAAATTCGCCTAAAAACCGCGAAATACCCGAAATACGCGA
>JAJPJM010000070.1 GCA_021324235.1 Verrucomicrobiota bacterium | reverse complement strand
GCCTGAAATGGCCGCTGTTTCAGATTGCCTATATGACCGGCCTCGCCTATCTCGCCGCCTTCATCGTGTATCAGGTCGTCAGCCACTTCGTGCACTGATTTGCAATTTGCGACGGACGATATACGATAGGTGTGAAATCGAGCGTCAATCGTAAATCAAAATTACCAGTGTGAGCACGCGGGTTAAAATTTGCGGCATTACCAGTCTGGCCGACGCCCAGGTGGCCGTCTCGGCGGGCGCAGACGCATTGGGCTTCATGTTTTACGACCAAAGTCCGCGGTACATCCCGACGATAACCGCGGCGGAAATTTCACGCGCGTTGCCGCCGTTCACCCTGCGCGTCGGCGTGTTTGTGAATCCTTCCGAGGAACTCGTTTTCCGCGCCATCGGCGACTGCGGCCTGAGCCTGCTGCAATTTCATGGCGACGAGCCGCCGGCGTTCTGCACGCAATTCGGGCTGATGAGCATGAAGGCCTTTCGCATTCGCGATGCCGGGTCCCTGAAGGCATTGCCGGAATACCCGACGGACGCGTGGTTGTTGGATGCTTTTGCGTCCGACGCGCTCGGGGGCACGGGCGAGAAATTCAATTGGGACCTCGCCCGGGAGGTGCCCAGGCTTGGCAAGCCGGTCTTTCTCGCCGGTGGTTTGACGCCGGAAAATGTCGCCGAAGCCATCCGGACGGTGGAACCATTCGGGGTGGACGTTTCCAGCGGCGTCGAATCCGCCCCGGGAAAAAAGGACCACGCCAAAGTCCACGCCTTTATTAAGGCGGCTAAATCGCAGGCACCTCACCATGTTCGAAATTAATTTATGGTGCCAATGAGACCCGGCAATTGCCGTACAAAGAATGGCAACATTTGAGTTAACGGCGGGAAACGGGTGTGATAAAGTGCGCCCCACGTTTTCAAAAAAATGAAGATTGCCGTTCCCAAAGAAACGCAACCGGGCGAAACCCGGGCCCCGTTGACGCCGGCCAGCGCGGCCAAACTGGTCAAACTCGGAGCCCAGGTGGAGGTTGAAACGGGCCTCGGGCTTGGCAGTGGCTTTCCCGATACCGATTACTCCGCCGCCGGCGCCGTGCTCGTCACCGACCGTAAAACGATGCTCGGTTCCGCCGACCTGGTGCTGCGGTTGCGCAAGCCGCCGGTCGAGGAAATTGGCCTGCTCAAGTCCGGCGCCATCCATGCCAGCCTTTTGGATCCGTTCAACGAAAAGGACCTCGTCCAAAAACTGGCGGAGCAGGGCGTCAGCGCCATCAGCATGGAATTCATCCCCCGCACAACCCGCGCGCAGAAGATGGACGTGCTGTCGTCGCAGGCCAACCTCGGCGGCTACGAGGCGGTCATCCTGGCCGCGCGTTATTCCAACAAGATTTTCCCGATGATGACCACGGCGGCGGGCACGATTCTGCCGTCGAAGGTGTTCATCATCGGCGTCGGGGTCGCCGGTTTGCAGGCCATCGCCACCGCCAAACGACTGGGCGCCAAGGTCATCGCTTACGACACCCGGCCGGTCGTGGAAGAGCAGGTCAAGTCGCTCGGCGCGCAATTTCTGAAGATTGACATTGGTGAAACCGGCCAGACCAAGGACGGTTACGCCAGGGCGTTGACCGAGGAACAGATCCAGAAGCAGCGCGACGCCATGAAGAAAACCTGCAGTGATTCCGACGTCGTCATCACCACCGCGCAGGTGTTTGGCCGCAAAGCGCCGATTCTGGTCACGGCCGAAATGCTTAACGCGATGAAGCCGGGCAGCGTGGTTGTGGACATGGCGATTGAGACCGGCGGAAATGTTGAAGGGGCGGTCCTGGACCAGGTGACCGACCGCAACGGCGTGAAAATTGTCGGCATCGCCAATTTGCCGGGCCGCGTGCCGTTGCACGCCAGCCAGGTTTATTCCGCGAACCTGACGAGTTTGATCGAGGAATTTTGGGACAAGCAGAACAAAACGTTTGTGCTGAAGCTCGACGACGAAATCATCAAAGGCTGCCTCATCACCCACGGCGGCAAGGTCGTCAACGAGAAGCTCGTGACCAAACCCGGTTGAAATTTTATGGATACGAACGTCCTCTTTATCTTCATCCTCGCCGTTTTCGTCGGCTTTGAGGTCATCTCCAAAGTGCCGTCCATGTTGCACACGCCGCTGATGTCCGGCACCAACGCCATTCATGGTATCATTTTGTTTGGCGGCATCCTGGTGTTGGCGGACGCCGCCACCCCGCTGGCGCGGGTCCTCGGCTTTGTCGCGGTGGTCTTCGGTTCGGCCAATGTCTTCGGCGGTTTCATGGTCACCGACCGCATGCTGCAAATGTTCAAGAAAAAGAAAAAATGAGCTCGACCATCGCCCTTATTTTCATCGGTGTCGCGGTTTTATTCATCATCGGCATCAAGTTCCTGAGTTCGCCGAAGACGGCGCGCTACGGCAATCTGGTGGCCGCGTTTGGCATGCTGGTGGCCCTGCTCGCTTTGCACAAAACCACCGGTGATTACGTCTGGTCGCAGGGCTGGAACCTGAATTACACCCTGATTGCCATCGGGACGGTCATCGGCCTGATCATCGGAGCGATTGGCGCATATTCGGTTAAAATGACGGCGATGCCGCAGATGGTGGCGATGTTCAACGGCCTGGGCGGCGGGGCCGCGGCGCTCGTGGCGAGCCTGGAATTTCTGCGGCGCGCGCACGGCCTGGAGGACGTTGCGGCGTCCATTACGGTTCCCATGTTGTTCGCCACGCTCATCGGTTCGCTTTCGTTTTCCGGCAGCATCATCGCGTATTTGAAACTGGAGGGAAAATTTGAAAAGCCCCACACGTTCCCCGGCCAGAATTTTCTCAACGGCCTGATCTTGCTCGTGATTCTCGGCCTGGGCGGCTGGCTCACATTCAATGCCACCGGCGGCAACGCCGTTACAGCCTTCATCGTCATGTTCTCGCTCGCGTTGTTCTTCGGCATCGCGATGGTCATGCCCATCGGCGGCGCGGACATGCCGGTGGTCATCTCGCTGTTGAACTCCTTTACCGGCCTCGCGGTCGCGGCGGACGGTTTTGCCATCAACAACCTGGCGATGGTCGTCGCGGGAACACTCGTCGGCTCCTCTGGCACATTGCTTACGTTGCTCATGTGCAAGGCGATGAACCGGCCGGTCACGAACGTTTTGTTCGGTGCCTTCGGTTCCGGCGGCGGCGGCAGTCAGGCCGGCGCGGATGATCTGGCCGGCAAATCCGTCAAGCCGATTCAAGCTGACGAAGCCGCGCTGCTGCTGGCTTACGCGCAACGGGTCGTGGTGGTTCCCGGCTATGGCATGGCTGTCGCCCAGGCGCAACACCAGGTCCGCGAACTGTCCGACGAACTCGGCAAACGTGGCGTCGAAGTGCAGTTTGCAATTCATCCCGTCGCCGGTCGCATGCCGGGCCACATGAACGTTTTGCTGGCCGAGGCCAATGTGCCTTACGACCAGCTTTACGAAATGGAAGCCATCAATCCCTCGATGGATCGCGTGGACGTCTGCCTCGTCATCGGCGCCAACGACGTCGTCAATCCCGCCGCGCGCGAGGAAAAGAGCAGCCCGATTTATGGCATGCCCATCATCGAAGCCGACCACGCCAAGACCGTCATCGTGATGAAACGTTCGATGGCCAAGGGCTTTGCCGGCATCGAAAACCATCTTTTCTACAAGGACAACACCCGGATGCTGTTCGGCGACGCCAAGGCTTCGTTGAATGCGCTCATCGCCGCAGTGAAGGCGGGTTAGAACCCTTCCGGTTACTTCCGGGCAAAACGCCCGGTCCGACAAACGGCTCAGCGATGGACTTCCAGGCGATAGAACCGGTTGGTCGTGCCGGTGGCGGTCAGGTCGGTTGGATCCGTGATCGTGACGTTGACAAATTGATCGGGCGGACTGCCGACCGGCGCGGATTCGAGGGCGGTGGCGCCGGCAATGCCCGCCACCCAGCCGGCGGCGCCGGTGTAAGTCATCAACGGCGTCCAACTCTGGAGCGAACCCGAAAATTCGACCACGTAGGTGATGTCCGTCGCCGACGTGTTGCGGTGAAATTGAAATTGAAATTGATTTCCTGAAACATCAAATGCCGTCGTGCTGTCCAGGTTGTTCGTCGCGTTCGGATCCATGGCCAGGGCGTATTTCAGCAGGTTGGGAATGCCGTCTCCGGCCGGGTCGGCCAGATCACCGGCAATGGCCGGGTTATTGGCGTTCGTGCCGAAGTGTTCATACAGCCAGACGTCGCTGGGATCTTCAAAAATGGTGAGGGTGGCGGTGGATTGCCCGCCCAGGCCGGCCCCACTGGCGGGCGCACTCAACGCCAGATTGATGGTGGGATTCGGCCCGGCCTGGTGACTGTCCAGGATCGGCACGTTGAAAGTTTTGGAAGCTGCGTCACCGTTGGTCCAATTCAATACGCCGGCGACGTCGGTATAATTCGTGCCACTGACGGCCGTGCCCCCGGGCACACTGGCGTACGAAACGGAAATCGCGCCTTGCGTTCCGCCCGCGCGGTTGACCGTGATGGTCGCCGTGCCCCCGGTTTCAGAAACCGAATAATTCGGCGCGTTAAAGGCCAGGGTCCCTGCAAAAAGGCCGAAGACCGAAAACGAATACTGGCTGCCCACATAAACCTTGCCGTTGACGACGGTGGGCAATGCGAATTTGACACAACCTCCCAGCCCATCCCGGTTCCCCGGCGCCTGGCTGCTGTTATAAAGCTCGGTGGCGAGGTTGGTTGAGTAGGCGACCAGCACGCCGATATTGGTCAGGCTGGTCGGCATTTGCAGCGCCCAGATGACGCCATTGCTCGTGCCATTGGCCGAGATGCTCGGCGTGGCGCCGGGAAAATTGAACGTGTTCGTGCTGGTGAAGACCGCGCTGCCGGAAAGGAGGCCGTTGGACAGGGAAAACGACTTCATTTTATCGCCGTTGCCTGCGTAATAGATGCTGCCGTTGAAATAGGCCGGTGTGTCGAAGGAACCGTTAATTTTGCTGCTGAGGGTCTGGACGACAAAATCCACCGTGCCGGTCGCGTCGTAGTGATTGTTGTTGCTGGTCATTTGATCGCGGTTGATGAGATAAATTCTCCCCTGCTTGCCGGCGCCGACGAGCAGGTGCGGAAAGCTTCCGGGTTGATCGGGCAGCAACAACAATCCCCCCGAGCCCAAATCCGTGTCGTTAAACGCCAGGTTTGACTGATTATAGGGCGTGAAATAATCCGTGACGGTGAGGCTGCCGGCACTCGACAATTTCATGAAACAGTCGCCGTATTCCGTGCCGCCGGAATTGTTCGTCGCGGTAAATGTGCCGTTGCCGACCTCGAAGAACAGGTAGTTGCTGGAATCCACGGACAATCCACCGCCGCCCATCCAGAGGCCGCCTTCGCCGGCGTTGGCGCCATAGGCCGCGGTCGTGGCATTGGGCGTGGTGTTGAAAACGTAATTTGTGAGCTGGGTCAGGTTGGTCTCATTGAAACCGATGATCCAGCCGTGGTAGGGATCGGTGTCCGCATAGCCCGCATACGCCACATACACGATGCCATTTGCCAGCGTCAGCGCCGGGCGCTGGTTCTCCTGTTGCGGGTTGAAGACCGATTTGCCGCCGCTGCTGCCGACGCCGATGCCGGGATACGTGGCGTTGATCAGGACCGGGCTGTAGGGCTGTTCCGTTCCATTCGTGATGTTCAGGGCGTGGAGCCGGTGGAAATAATTGGTGACGCCGCCGGAGATTTCACCCGTGAATGCGTCCACGTAGAGCGTGCCGGAAGCCAGGTCAATGACCGGCGTGCCGGTGATCCCGACTTCGGGAACGATGTCCGTATAGGCGTTGCCGTTATAGCGGGTCCCAAAATTTTTGTTGGTAAACGTCGCGGTCGTCGTCACGGCCGCCGGACCCAGGTTGATTTGCCAGAGCAACCCGTTCGTCGGTCCCGAATTGGCATCGGCGTCGAAGGCATAAACACTGTTATGTTCCGTGGCGATGAAGACGACGTTGTGAATGCCCTGCCCCGGGATGGCCAGATGTGAAACTTACAGCGGCTGGGCATAAACGTAACCGTCCACCGGATGGGAGAACAATTTGCCGAACGTGTTCGTGTTGACATTCGCCGGCGTCAGCAGGGTTTCATTCAAATTTTCCCCGTCGCGGGCGCTGTCATTGTGGTACGTCAGCACGTTGACGGGCGCCTGGGCGGAGGCGAAGAACGCTGGCAAAAGCCAACTGCCAGCCAGAAAAAAGGAAATAAAACGTCTCATAGGCCCTTCTTATGTTTAATTTAGGACAGGTTGTTTGGGATAACAAGGCGAAATTGTCATTGCGTCTTGGCGTCTTTGCGCGAGATTAACCGCCGTTTTATGAGTAACAGTTCCAGCACCACCATTCCGGATGCCCGGGGCCATTTCGGGCCTTACGGCGGGCGTTTCGTGCCCGAAACGTTAATGCATCCATTGCAGGAACTGGAGGAGGAGTACCGGCGCGCGCAAAAAGACCCCGCCTTCAAACGCGAGTTTGCGTATTACCTGCGGGAGTTCTGCGGCCGGCCCACACCGCTTTACTTTGCCGAACGGCTGACCCGGGAACTCGGCGGCGCGAAGATTTATCTCAAGCGCGAAGACCTGCTCCATACCGGCGCGCACAAAATCAACAATTGCATCGGCCAGATCCTGCTCGCCAGACGCATGGGCAAGACCCGCATCATCGCCGAGACCGGCGCCGGCCAGCACGGCGTCGCCACCGCCACGGTCGCCGCCATGTTCGGGTTGAAATGCGTGGTCTGTATGGGCGCGGTGGATTGCGAGCGGCAGGAATTGAACGTGTATCGCATGAAGATGCTGGGCGCCGAGGTCGTGTCCGTGAAGGCCGGGCAACAGACGCTCAAGGAAGCCATCAACGAAGCCATGCGCGACTGGGTCACCAATGTCCGTACCACCCATTATATCCTCGGCACCGTCTATGGCGCGCATCCCTATCCGGTCATGGTGCGGAATTTCCAGCGCGTCATTGGTGACGAGGCGCGCCGGCAGATCCTCGAAAAAGAGGAACGCCTGCCCGACCTGCTCATCGCCTGCGTCGGCGGCGGCTCGAATTCGATGGGCCTGTTCTATCCGTTCCTCAAGGACAAATCCGTGAAAATGGTGGGCGTGGAGGCGGGGGGTGAAGGCATTGCAACCGGCAAACACGCGGCCCGGTTTCAAGGCGGCTCGCTCGGGGTGTTGCAGGGCACGCGCTCCTATCTGTTGCAGGATGAATTCGGCCAGGTCCAGCTCACCCACAGTGTCAGTGCCGGATTGGATTACGCCGCCGTGGGGCCGGAACATGCCTGGTTGCGCGACCGGAAACGCGTGGAATACACCTACGCGACCGACGCGCAGGCGCTCACGGCGTTCATGAAACTGGCCCGGCTGGAAGGCATCATTCCCGCGCTCGAAAGCGCCCACGCCATCGCCGAGGTCATGAAGCGCGCGCCGAAGCTGGGCAAGGATAAGCTTATCATCATTAACCTGTCCGGCCGTGGTGACAAGGACGTGTCCCAGGTGGCGGAGAAGGTGAAGCTGGAAATGCCGAAGTAAATTGACCGTCAGGACGCCAGGGCGGAAAAAGTATGGCAGGCACGGTCATGAGGGTGGTAACGTTTTTCCTTCCGTGTTCGTATTACTGGCATTGAACTTTTTTCATGTTCACACCGTCGAATAAGCGCAAAGGAACAAAAGGAGAGTTATGAAATACCAATACATGACAGGTGTCGCTGCGTTGTCACTGGGTCTCGGCGCCGCCGTGGCCCAGGCACAAGAATATTACTATTTGCCCCCGGACGCCGGTCCGACGTTCCGGCTCGGCATCGGCCCGTCGTTTTTTGAGGACGGCCGGATCACCCAGTTTGGACCTGCCGGCCCGGTTCCGAGCAAGGTGGATTACGATACGGGCCTGGCCTTCGATGCGGCCTTGGGTTGGGACTTCAACCGGTACGTGGCCCTGGATTTCGAAACCGGATTTATCGGTGCGAAAATCAACAATGTGCCGGGATTTTCCTCGGACAACTCGCGCCTTTACAACGTGCCCTTTCTCGCCAACGTGACCCTGTCCTGCCCCATTCCCCACACCAACCTGGTTCCCTACGTCGGCGCGGGCGTTGGCGGCGCGGATGTGGTTTTTGACACCGACAGTTTCAGTGACGGTCCTGACACGGTGGTCGGCAGTGAAAATGACGTGGTGTTTGCCGGGCAGGTCTTTGCGGGATTACGTTTCCAGTTTACCCGCCACCTGTCACTTGATGTCGGTTACAAATACTTTGCCACCGCCGATCCAACCTTCACCTATCCACCGGACAGTTTTAATGTTGGCTTCCGAGGCGCCCGGACGCATTCCGTGCTGGCGGCGCTCAGGTTTGACTTTTGACCGGCGGAAACGGGAAGAAAGGCAGAAACCATGGGCAGTACCCGCCGGATTAATTTCAGTTGTCGCGGGCGGCGCGAATTTTTAAGGTTCGCGGCGCCAACATGGAACCGAATACGGAAGAAAGGGTCAGAATGGCCGGTGAGTTATGCGAAAAAGGCTCATGGCGGGAAGCACTCGCGTTCACCCAAAAATGGCGGGAGGAGAACGCGACCGATTACCGGGTGCATTATTACATTGGCCTGAGTCTGGCCGGGCTGGGCAGGTTTTCGCAGGCGGAAGCGGCCTATCGACATGCACTGGCGCTGAATCCAAATGATTTCCAGGTCTGGAACGGCCTGGCGGAATTGCTTTACAAAAACCTGCGACGCCAGGCGGACGGGGTTCAATGTCTGGAGCAGGCCTTGAAAATCAATCCTTATCACCCGCTCGGCTGGTTGAGTCTGGCCCGGCTGGCGGGCAAGATGGGTTATCACGACAAGGCCCTGCAATGCGCCACCCGGGCCGTGGCACTGGATCCCAAACTCGTGGAAGCCCATCTGTCCAAGGCCGCCGCCGCCCGGGCGCTCGGGAAACACGAAGTCGTCAAGGAAGTCTGCCACGGGCTGGCTGCCATGGGGCCGGAAGCCTTCCGCCGCGTCACCTGAGCCCGGCAATTTCAAATGGCTGTGTCCACCACGGGTTCCCGGGAAAAGTTCCCGACCGCCGCGGATTTTCCACCAGCCAATCCCAGCATCAGGGTGAGCAGACTTGCGACCGCAAACAATCCGACGCACGCGGGCCAGCCGCCGCGCAGCCAGAACCACGCCGTCAACGCCGCGCCCGCAGTGCCGCCGACGTAATAAAATGTCACGTAAAGACCGGCCGCGGCGGAACGGGCGCGCCCGGCCACCTGCCCGGTCAGCACCGTTGCCGCCGATTGCGAAACGAAAATGCCGGAGGAGAAAACCGCCAGTCCCGCAATGACCGTCGCCAGCGAATGAATCAGGGTCAATCCCAGACCACCGAGGCACATGCTGAAAGACAGCAACAGGGTCCGGCGGAATCCGTGACGATCGAGGAAGCGACCCGACAACGGGGTCACGACGCAGCCCAGCAGATAGACGAAAAAGATGCCGCCCAGTTCGGCGGGTGTAAGGTTGAAAGGCGGTTGGGCGAGATAAAAACTGACGTAGGTAAACACGCCCACCAGCGAAAGCAGGATGGTGAAGCCCAGACCGCAAATGGCCAGCAACCGGGGGTTCCGCAGATGCCCCCACGTGTCGCGCAGGGATCGGAACACGTGTTTGGCGGGAACAAAATTAACCGCCAGAGGCAGCCATTGGCGCACAGCCAGGGCACCGAACAGGTCGAGGATGCCGAGCGTCACGAAGGCGGCGCGCCAGTTCCAGTGCGTGGCAATAACGCCGGTAAGAAAACGTCCGAGAAAACCGCCAAAGACCGTGCCGGCCACGTAGGCAGCCATGACCGTGCCAACCCGCCCGGCGAATTCCTCGTTGATGTAGGCCATCATTACAACGATGACGCCGGGCACGAAAAGGCCCTGGGCAAAACGCCAGGCGATGAGGGCGGGCAAACTGTGAGCCGTGGCCGCCAGCAGGGTTGGGACGGCCATCGCAAACAACGCAGGCACAATGACCTTCTTCCGGCCAATCGTTTCCGCCAACATGCCGGTGAAAGGCGCCGTGAGCGCAACGGCCAGCGCGGTGACGCCCACAGTCAGGCTGACGGCGATTTCGGATGCGTGAAAAAAGCGCTGAAAAAATGGCAGCAACGGCTGGGTGCAATACACATTCAGGAACGTGCAGGCACCGGCAATCGTCACCGCGAAGACGGTCGTGGCCAGGGATTTCTCCGGCCGCAGCGTCCGCGCTGCCGGAGTTACGACTACATTCATAAAGCCCACATGATGGGCACGAACCGATGAAATGAAAAATTGAAACTGGCCGGATTTTTTGCCGCTGTGTCTCAACGGTTGTCTTGAAAGCGTGGATAAGCTAATTTGAAACCGTGATTTACGACGCGTCATTGGACGAGTTGCTCCAGAAAGTCTGGGATGGCCGGCGCATCAATCCGGCCGAGGCCCTGCGGTTGTATCATCTGCCGCTGGAGGAGCTCGGCGCGCTCGCCGACCGGCGCCGGCAACTGGCCAAGGCGAAGGATTTCGACGGACGCGGCAACGACCTCGTCACCTACATCGTTGACCGCAACGTCAATTACACCAACGTCTGCAACGTTTATTGCAAGTTCTGCGCCTTCTATCGCGTGGAAAAGGACGACGATGCCTATGTTATTTCGTTCGATGAGATGGACAAAAAAATCGAGGAGACCATCGCCCTGGGCGGCACGCAGATCCTGATGCAGGGCGGGCATCATCCCAAACTGACAAAGCAGTGGTACCTCGATTTGCTGTCGCACATCAAAAACAAGTTTCCCGGTTTCAACATCCATGGGTTCAGCCCCAGCGAGTTCATCCATTTCCGCGAAGTGTTCAACGAACCGCTGGACAAAATCATCGGCGATTTCAGGGCGGCGGGACTGGGCTCGATTCCTGGTGGCGGCGGAGAGATTCTGGTGGACCGCGTCCGCCAGCGCATCTCACCGCTCAAGGCCATGAGCAGCGACTGGCTCGAAGTCATGGACGTGGCGCATCGGCTGGGACTTTATTCTTCGGCCACCATGATGTTCGGCCACGTGGAAACGATTGAGGACAGGATTGAACATCTGGATCGTTTGCGTGTACAGCAGGACAAATCTTTGAGTTACGCCAATGCGCCCCTCGCCCCATCCCTCTCCCCGCAGGGCGGGGAGAGGGTGTCCGAAGGACGGGAGAGGGGAAATTCAACCGGCCATTTCACCGCGTTCATCTGCTGGACGTTCCAGGCCGAGCACACGAAGCTCAAGGCGCCGACGGTGGGCGCGCATGAATATTTGCGGACGCAGGCGCTGGGCCGGATTTACCTCGATAATTTCACCAACGTCCAAAGCTCGTGGGTGACGCAAGGCCAGGAAATCGGCCAGGTGGCGTTGAAATACGGCGCGAACGACCTCGGCAGCATCATGATCGAGGAGAACGTGGTGAGCCAGGCAGGCACGACTTTCCGCATGGGCGTGGCCGACATGAAACGGTTGATTCAAGACCTCGGTTACGAACCGCGTCAACGCGACAATTGGTATCGGCTGGTGAATTAAGGTTGAGTTGAGCTCCCTATTTGGCGTGTTTCCCTTCGGAAGTAGGACGTTCCCATGCCGCTCTGGCCCAAGAATTATTTATGGATTTACGGCGGATTTTTGCGAAACTAATGTCCTGATGAATCCGTTAATCAAACTTTTGCTCGAAGGCGGCGGCTTGAGCACGGCCCAGATGGCCCAGGTGCTCAACCTGAACGAGGCCGAGGTCAACCGCCAGCTGGATCAGCTCAAAAAAGACCGCCTCCTGCTGGGCTGGCGGCCGGTGTTGAACCTGGCCGACGAGGACGCCGGCGTCGTGCGGGCCGTCATCGAAGTGCGCATCACGCCCGAACGCGGCGGCGGCTTCAACCGTTTTGCCGAGCGCATCAGCCGGTTCGACGAGGTGGAATCGTGCTATCTCATGTCCGGTGGTTACGACCTGCTGGTGTTTGTCAACGGGACCAGCCTGCAAAAGGTCGCCGCGTTTGTTTCGGAGAAACTGTCGACCATTGAAGGCGTGCTGTCCACGGCCACCCATTTTCTGCTGCGTTCCTACAAGGAACAGGGTTTCCTCCTGGATGTGAAATCCGAGGAAAGCAGCCGGCTGAAGGTCACGCCCTAAACCAATTCCGAATTCGAAATTCTGAATTCTGAATTTTTTGACATGGACACCACCCGCTTCATCGCCCGCCACGTCGTGAATCTGCCCAAATCGGGCATCCGCGACTTTTTCGAAGTGGTGTCAAAGATGCAGGATGTGATTTCGCTCGGCATCGGCGAACCGGATTTCGACACGCCCTGGCACATCCGCGAGGCGGCCATTTACGCGCTCGAAAAGGGCCGGACCCATTACACCTCGAATCTCGGCCTGATCGAATTGCGCCGGGCCATCAACCGTTACGTTGAGAAAAACTTTGGCGTCAGCTACCGGCCGGAGGACGAAATCCTCGTCACCGTCGGCGTTTCCGAGGCGCTCGACATCGCGTTCCGCGCGCTGGTGAATCCGGGCGACAAGGTGATGTTTCACCAGCCCTGTTACGTGAGCTATCATCCGAGCATCACGCTGACGCATGGTGTGGCCGTGCCGGTGCCGACGTATGCGAAAGATAATTTTGCGCTGACGGCTGCGGCGCTGGCCGCCGCCTGGCAGCCGGGCTCCAAGCTGCTGATGTTAAACCTGCCGTGCAATCCCACCGGCGGCACGTGCGACCGCGCGCAGATTGAGGCCATTGCCAAGTTCTGTGTCGAAAAAGACCTGCTCGTCCTGAGCGACGAGATTTATTCCGAACTGACATTCGAAGGCGGCCACGTCAGCATTGCCAGCCTGCCGGGCATGCAGGAGCGGACGATTTTCCTGCACGGTTTTTCCAAGGCATTTGCCATGACGGGCTGGCGCATCGGTTACGCCTGCGGGCCGGCGGCATTGATTGAGGCGATGATGAAGGTCCACCAGTATTCGATGATGTGTGCTTCCATCATCAGTCAGGAGGGCGCCATCGAGGCGTTGCTACGGGGCGAAGACGGCATGAAATCCATGCGCGAGCAGTATCAGCGGCGACGGGATTTTATTGTGCGCCGGTTCAATGAAATCGGTTTGAAATGCCATCTGCCACGCGGATCGTTTTACGCGTTTCCGTCCGTGGAGAAGACGGGTCTGAAGGAAACGGATTTCGCGGTGGGTTTGCTGCAGGCCGAACATGTCGCCATGGTGCCCGGCTCGGCTTTTGGCGCGAATGGCGCCGGTTTTTGCCGGGCATGCTTCGCCACCGGTTACGATCAACTCATCGAAGCGGCCGATCGGATTGAACGCCACGTGCAAAAGCTCGCGGCCAAACGTTGAAGGTTTTTCTTGCTGGCGGCGCGGTTTGTCGGAGACTTCGTATTTCCAAAGCTTGTGGATAAAGCCTTTTTCACCGAAACGCGCCAACGCTGGCTGTTGCTGCTGTTGACGGCGTTCACCTTTTTCATCCTGCTCGGCAACCGCGCGTTGAACGAGCCCGATGAGGGCCGTTACTCGGAAATCGCCCGCGAAATGATCGAGACCGGCGACTGGGTTGTGCCGCACTTCTGGTATCTTCCGCACCTCGACAAACCGCCGATGACCTACTGGTTGGTGGCAGCTTCGATGAAGCTGTTCGGCCAGAACGAATGGGCGGCGCGGCTACCACTTGCGCTGGCGGGCATGAGCGGAGTGTGGGTGGCATGGTTGCTGGGCGGTTCCATCGGCGGGCGAAGGATCGGGTTCTGGAGCGCGCTGATCCTGCAAACGAGCCTGCTGTATTTCGTCATGGCGCGGATGCTGACGACGGATATTTTCCTGACGCAATTCACCGCGTGGGCGATCTATTTTTTCTGGCGAAGCTGGCTCTCCTTGAATTCGCAATTCGCAATTCGCAATTCGCAATTCCTTTTGTGGCATCTGGCCGGATGGGTGGCGGTCGCGCTGGGCTTTTTGACGAAGGGACCGGTCGCACTGGCGATCCCGCTCGTTGCGCTGACGGCGCTGGTGGTTTTTCACTGGAAAAGTTTCGCCGCCAAAAGGCTTCTGCTGGGCGGCCTGGTTGCCGGTCTGGCGTTGTTTTTGGTTTTGGTGCTGCCGTGGTTCCTGGTGGTTTTCCGGCGTGTGCCTGAGGCATTCGATTACATGACCGTATATCAAGCGGCCGGTTCGTTGCTCGGCACCACCATCAAAAACCGCAAGGGCGGTCCCCTTTATTTTTTTGGCGTCCTCGCCGTCGGGCTGCTGCCGTGGACGTTTCTGCTGGGCTGGCTGTGGCGCCGGGCGCAACCCGCCCCGACCTCCAATGCCAGGTTGCAAAAGGATGCGTGGGTGATGTTGAACGCCTGGGCCATTTTCACTTTTGCGCTGTTTTCATTTTCACAGGCCAAACTGCCCGCCTACATTCTGCCGATTTTTCCGGCGCTGGCGGTGATGCTGGCCTGGCGGTTTTTCGGCGATGAACGCGCCCCCCAATCCGTCCCGGCGCCGGCGTGGCGGTTTTGCCTGGGGAGTTCGCTGCTGTTGCCGGCAGTTTTTCCGCCGGCCATGGTTTACGTATTCCACAATGCGTTGCCCGGATGGATGAAATGGCAGACACCGGTCGCGGCCGGAATGGTCCTCTGCATCTTGTGGTGGACGCGAAAATGGAGGCCGTCCGCATGCGCCGCCCTGACCGTGGCCCTGGTATTGTTGAGTTTGGTGGTGACGGTGGCCGAAATCCCCCGGTTCCAGGGCAGTCTGAGGCGCAATTCGACACTCAAACCGTTGGGGCTGGTCCTCCGGGAGAAATATCAGCCCGGCGATGCGGTGGTGTGCTGGGGTGATTTGCCGGAAGGACTGGCGTTTTACGCTTATCCGGCGATGGGCGCGACCCGCCGGCCGTATTTCGGCGACATGAATCCGACCCAGGTGCCCTTTGAATTTCCGGGCAACCAAAAGCGGCTGGGCGATCTGCTTTTGCCGGACGGCGACGCATTGGCGCATTTGCTGGCGGAAGACCGCCGCGTCTGGGTGGTTGGCTTTAACGACACGGTGGAACAATTTCTGCAAAATCACCCCGCGGCGGCGTTGAATCGGGTGACCAACGCCGGCCAATGGAAATTGTTCGTGAATCGTTGAACGTTTTCCGACTGGAAACACGCGCATTTTTCTTGCTGGTCCAGATGATTTGCTCAAAAATTTCGGAGATGACAAAAGTTCTGCTTCTGGGTTTGGGCCGTTGGGGCGCCAACCATTTGCGTAATCTCAATTCCATGCCCGTTGAGTTGTACGTGGCTGAAGTCGGCGCGAAACAACTTGAACCCGCGCGCAAGCTCGGCCTGCCCGCCGAACGGCTTACCACCAATTACAAGGATTTCATCGGCAAGGTGGACGGAGTCGTCATCGTCACCCCGGCGCAAAGCCACTTCGCCCTGTGCCGGGAATTTCTGGAAGCCGGCAAGGACGTGTTTGTGGAAAAGCCGCTGACGCTGGCCGGCCAGGAATCGAAACAGCTGGCCGAGCTGGCCGACCAACACAAACGCATCCTGCAGGTCGGCCACATTCTGCGTTTCGACCCGGCGACGTTGTGGCTGCGCGACGCGGTGCAGGCCGGCCAGTTCGGACGGGTGAACATGGTGCGGGGCCATTTCGGCGGGTTTAAACGCCCGCGGAACGACAGCGGCGTCATGTTCGCCGACGGCATCCATTTCGCCGACCTGTTTAATTTCATCCTCGGCGCGCTGCCGAAGAGCGTGCTGGCCATCCACCACGATTTCATGGGTCGCGGCATGGATGACGTCTCATTCGTCTCGCTCGAGTACGACACGCCGCGCGGCAAAACCTGGGCAACGGTCGAAAACGATTATTTCATCCCCGGCAAGTTCCGCGAAGTCATCATCTGCGGCGACCAGCTGAGTGCGGTCTGTGATTACAACGTGGCGCAATACAAGATCAAGACCTACGAGAACAAGCACGTTCGCGAAGGCAACGATTTTAAAGGCATCGAAGGGGCAGTGCACCAGATCGAATGTCCGCCGGAAGAACCGTTGCTGGCCGAGCTGCGCGCGTTCGTGGATTCCATCCAAACACGCCAGGCGCCGCGGGCTGATGGCTGGGCCGGTTACGATGCGGTCCGGGTGATGAACGCCGCGCTGGAATCCGTGAAAACCGGCAAGGCCGTTACGATTTAGGACAGAATTAACCGAATGATGCAGAATTAATTTTTCGATGGAATGCCTGAAGTTATTCTGAAAATTCTGTCCAAGAAAAAATTATGAGCAAAATATCGTTATCCAAATGTTTCGTGAACACCGAAGTCGAGGAAGCCGCTTTGCGCGCCATCCGCTCCGGTCAATACATCCTTGGCAAGGAATCGCAGGAGTTTGAAAAGGAACTCGCCGCCCACACCGGCACCACCCAGTGCGTGCTGGGTTCGTCCTGGACGATGATCGTTTATCTGCTGCACCAGTTGCAGGGCATTGGCCCCGGCGACGAGATCATCGTGCCGAGCCACACGGCGTTTCCGACCATGGAACCGCTCATTCACCTCGGCGCCCGCCCGGTGTTCGTGGACATTGACGACACCTATTGCATGGACCTCGACCAGGTCGAAGCCGCCATCACGCCGCGCACGGTCGGCATCATCCCGGTTTACATTTACGGGCATCCCGTGGACGTGGATCGTCTGCTGGGTATGGTCGCCAAGCATCGCCTTTGGGTGATTGAAGATTGCGCGCAGGCACAGGGCGCAAAGTACAAGGGCAGGACCGTGGGCAGCATGGGCCACTTTGGGGCGTTCAGCTTCTTCCCGTCGAAAAACCTGACCGTGCTCGGCGACGGCGGCTGCATCACCACGAACCACACCCAGATGGCCGACCGCCTGCGGATGCTCCGCAACCACGGGCGCCAGGGCAAGTATGACCACGAATTTCCCGGTTACAATGTGCGGTTCAACGAGATCAACGCCGCCATCGGGCGCGTCATGTTGAAGCACCTCGACGGTTTCAACGAAAATCGTCGCAAGATCGCCGCGCACTACAATCAGCGCCTGTCCGTTCTCGTGACCACGCCGCCGGAACGTCCGTGGGCGAAGCACGTCTATCACATGTATGTCGTGCGCGCGAACAACCGCGACGCCCTGCAAAAGCATTTGAAGGAAAATGGCGTCGAAACCGGCATTCATTATCCGGTACCGAACCATCTCCAGCCTGCGATCCTGAACCAGTTCAAGAAAGTCAGCCTGCCGAAGACGGAAGAAGTGGTGAAAGACATTCTTTCGCTGCCGATCCACGGCGAAATGAGCATTGCGGCTGCAGACCAGGTCTGCGACGCGATCGCGGCGTCTTATAAGAAGTAAGCACCTGAGGCGGAGTAGCCGCGAAAGAGCGCAGAGATCGCAAAAG